>JAGLCY010000128.1 GCA_023270185.1 Candidatus Krumholzibacteriia bacterium
CCCTGAAAAGGTCGGGACGCATACTACCGGCCCCGATCAGCCCCAGGCCGCCGGCCGTTGAAACCGCGGCGGCCAGTTTGGCGCCGCTGTTATAGATCATGCCGCCCTGGATGATCGGGTAATCGATCCCCAGCAGGCTGCAGATACGGTTGTTGGACCAGGAATTCATGGCCGGGAGTGTACCATGACTCCGGAAATTGCGGCCAACAATTCCGG
This sequence comes from Candidatus Krumholzibacteriia bacterium, assembly GCA_023270185.1. Classification (GTDB taxonomy): domain Bacteria; phylum Krumholzibacteriota; class Krumholzibacteriia; order LZORAL124-64-63; family LZORAL124-64-63; genus JAGLCY01. Next base: position 217 of record JAGLCY010000128.1, read on the forward strand.
TTCCCGTTTGTATTTATACAGGGAGATGACTTTTCCAAGTTCGAAGGGGAATTCCATGCAAATCACAACCCAGATCAAAGGCGATGTCGCGGTAATCCATCTGTCCGGAAAATTCGACGGCGGAAAGGACTGCGAAAAAATCCAGACCAAAATCACGGATTATATCACTGAGGGTCGCCGCAAGTTTGTGCTTAGTTTCCTGCTGATCCGCTTCATTACCTCCTGCGGTCTCGGAAAGCTGATCGCCATTCACCAGGAGGTGAACGAGTGCGGCGGGCGAGTGATCCTGTGCAACCTCGAACGCAGACCCCTGAGCGTTATCTACACAGCCAGGCTCTATGAGGTGTTCGAAGTAAGGAAATCCCTCGGCCAGGCTTTGGACGAATTCCAATCCGTGAAAACCGGCAGCTGATATCACGAAAGTGGCCAACTATTTCATTCTTCCTTTGTATATGTAATGCATTCAAAAATATATCCGAACGGACAGGGGGAGATGTCATGCATTTCAGGATCGAACGCGAGGATGATGTCAGTTTCATTCACCCGGTGGGCAAATTCGACGGTGGATCGGATTCCGAACAGCTTCAGACGCTGATCACCGAAATGGCGGAGTCCGGTTGCCACAAGGTGGTGTTCAGTTTTTCCCTGACCCGATGGATCAATTCCTGCGGTGTGGGCAAGCTGATCGCCGCCAAATTCGTAGTCGATGAATATAACGGCCGCTTTGTCCTTTGCGACCTTGGCGAACGCAACATGAGTGTCATCAATACGTTGCGCCTTGACCAGATCTTCGAGATCTACGATTCCCTTCAGGATGCGGCAGAAGCCCTGAAGCTGGACAGCTTCTCCCAGACGCCGCCCTGAATGGCGGGATAACCGAAAATCCCTGATCTTGTTTCTTTAGGGTAGCGGCCCTCGGGTCGCTTTTTGCCGCTTTGCCGCTACCTCAACCAAAACCTGAAAAGGGGTATGCCGCATGACGACTGATCTGCAATCCCTCTCGGCCTTGTTCTCCAGTTCCGATCCCGAACAAATTCATCGCGCCCTGCAAATCGTCCGGGAGGAAGTGTCCCGTGTGGGCAGCGACCAGGCTCGCCCCCTGTTCCAGATGGTATCTTCGCTCTTTTACATCGATCCCCACGACGACCCCGAACTGGCCTCGATCCTGGATGAAGCGATTTCTTTGGTCACCGGTTTCGGACAGTGGGTCATCCCCCATCTGGTGGACAACCTGGACGAGGGCGACCTCAAGGCACAGATGGCCTCGGCCGAGGCGCTGGGGCGTATCGGGGCCGATGCCGTGGACCCCCTGGTGGAGAAGTACCACGCCACGCGGGATCCCGAGAACCGCTCCTTTGTTCTTTACGCCCTGGGCAAGATCAACTCACCGCAGGTCGACAGGGCGGCCGACCTTGCCCTGGCCGGAGCGCGGTCACAGGATCTGGAATTGAGGGATACCGCCACCCGCACGATAGGGCGTTTCGCCGCGGTTATCCCCGCTGATCTTCTAAGCCATGACATCCGGGATGGCTACTACGATACCCTGCGAGCCAACCTGGCCGATCCCAGCAAGGGTGTGAAGGCCAAAGCGGTGCGAAGTCTGGGCAAACTAGCCCGGTTCGGGCATCTGGATCCGGACCGGAAGCAGGAAATGAAGACCATCGCGTTGAATTTGCTGGGCGAGGATGAGGAATTCCGCTGGGACCGGGCTTTCGTGGTTCGACGGGAGGCCAAGGAGGCGTTGGAGTATTTTCAGGAGTGAGGCTTCGCATCCTATTGGGGAGCCGCCCCAAGGGGTTGATATTTGGCTGGTATTTTTGCTTTGTTTAACGATAAGAACCCCCCGGGGGGTCCTTTTTCAGAGCCCCAGTTCCTCCCCCACCGGCACAAGGGATTCCAGCACGTGGGCGATCACCTCGTCCCGTTCCAACCCAAGGTCCTCCGCCCCTTCGGCGATCTCCTCGCGGTTCACCTTGGCCGCGAAATCCTTCTTCTTGAGCTTCTTTTTCACCGACTTGACCTTCACCTGGGCAATCTTCTTGTCCGGTTGGACCATCGCGCAGGCCATGCAGAACCCGCACAACTCGTCGACGGCGAACAGCCACCTGGCGCAATCGTTTTCGCGGGGCACACCGGTGTAGGCCGCGTGGGACAGGATGGTGCGCACAAACTCTTCGGGGTAGCCGCGTTCCCGCAGGATTTCCGCCCCCTTGAGCGGATGATCCGGGGCTTCGGGATACATCTCGTAATCGAAATCGTGCAGCAGGCCGATGGCCGACCAGTATTCGACATCATTTTCAGTTCGCTCGGCCGCGGCTTTCATGGCCGCCTCGACCGCGTAGGCATGGCGGCGTAAACCTTCGGTCTTGGTGAATTCATGCAGCAGGGCAAGGGTGGTGTCACGTTTGTAGAGGTCGCTCATGAGTCCTCTCCTCCAGATCGATATTGGTCGAAAACAAGCATCACATTTGATCCCTTGTATTGCCCAACCCTGCCAGCAGGGCCTGGGATCATCAATCCTCAAATCCCACCCAATCCCCATCCGCAGATTACAAAAGCAGGTCGTCTTCATGCTCCCGAAGCCACTTCATCGACTCGCGGTGGTCCGGACAGACCCGATCCAGCAGGGAATAGAACCGGCGGCTGTGATTCAGGTGGGCCAAATGGCAGATCTCGTGGGCCACCACCGCGTCAACCGCCTCGGGCGGCGCCATGACCAGGCGGTAACAGAAGGACAGCGTGCCGCGCGCCGAACAGCTGCCCCAGCGGCTGGTCCGTTCGCCGACGATCACTTTTCTGGGAAACAGCCCAATGCGGTCGGCCCAAATCGCCGTGCGTTCGGTTAGATCCTGCCGGGCCAGGCGGCGCAGGTACTTTTCCATTACTGGCCGGACATCAAACACGTCCGCGGGCGCCAGAGCGAGAGTCAGGGAATCGTCGGTGAGGTCGATGACGGGGCGCTTCCTGCCGTTTGGCAGATTGACGATTGCCAAATGGCGAGGCTTCCCCAGGATTGAAAGGACACTCCCTGTGGCAAACTGACGGACCCGGGGACCTTGTCGGATATCGTATTCGTCCGCCTTGGTGTCGATCCAGTCGGCCCAATACTCCAGCAGTTCCGGCACCACCTTCAGACCCATTCGCTCAGGCAGGATGATGACCAGGCCGTCCCGTTTGCAGACCTGTATGCCCATTTTGCGGGTCCGACGGCTGCGCCGAACCCGATAACGAACGGGTTTGCCCTTGATCAGGGCGAGGGATGAACGTTCAGGCAAACGGACACTCAAGCGGCGGAAACCTTTCCTTCATCAATCTTTTTCGTGATTGCAATGAACACCAACAGGGCGATCAGCGAGATCAGGCCGACGCCGATATAGGCGTACCACAAATAGTGGGCGTGGATGTATTGCTCCGGCATGGGTCCCTGGCCCAGAAGCGCTGCATCATGGGCGGCTTTCACGGCCGGTTCGAGGGTACCGGGTTCCGGACAATACTTCTGCAGCAGGAAGCCGGAAAAAATGAAACCGAACATCCAGGCGAAGAATGTGTTCATGTGCGCGAATCCCAGGAAGGTGCCTTCCTTGCCGGGAGGAGCCTGCAGGGAGGCGAATTCAAGCCATTTGGGACTGAGAAAACACTCCGCTATTCCCTGGATGGAGATGCCGATGATCATCATGAAGGTGATCGGATGCATCTGGAGCCCGAAGATATTGACCGTACCATGGATCCAGGCCGAACCCGCCATGGCCACGGCCGACAGTGGAATCAGGCACATGGCCACCAGGATCGCGTTCTGGGGTTTCCAGTTACGGACCATCTGCGTGATCATCACCACGAAAATGACCACCACCAGCGGGTTGATGTTGGCGTACCATTCGGGCTTGTAGGTCTCACCGGCCATGCGCAGCACGTAATCGGGCATCGAAGCGTAGAGCTGGCCCTGAATGGCCCAGAATCCCGCCGTGATGAGGATCAGGACCAGGAACCGCAGGTTGCTCATCGCCATCCACATACCTGCCAGCGTTTCCTTCACCGTCCTGCTCTTTTCCTCATGACTCTCCCTCGGGAAATACAACAGGGCCACCAGGATCAGGCCCAGTAGGGCGGCCCCCGCCGAAAAGAATGGAACCGTCTCGACCCCCATCTGGATCCGCATCGGCGCCACCACCGTTTTCCCGGTGAACGACCCTATGTTGACCACCATATAGAAGATGCTGAAGGCTCGCGCCCGGTTGGTCTCGTCACTGGACTTGCTCACCGTTCCGGTGATCACCGGTTTGACGATGGATCCACCCAGGACGATCAGCACCAGACCCGCGATCACCGGTCCCAGGGTGTGGAACATTCCCAGGGTTCCGTAGCCTACCGTAAGCAAACCGAAGGCCAGGATAAGGGCGTAACGGAAACCGATCCGGTCAGCCATGGCCCCGGTGAAAAACGGCACCAGATAGATCCAGCCACCGAACATACCGGCAGTCACCCCTGCCTGGACGTCGTCCAAGCCGACAACCCGGATCAGATAGGTGCGCAGGGCGATGAAGGTTCCGTAATAGGCGGCGCGTTCACACAGTTCGGCGATGTTGCCGGTCCAGAACATGCGGGGGAAGCGCCAGGTTTGTGCGCCTTGGCTCATGGGCATTCTCCTGAGGGAGGATTGTTGGATTGGCGTGCGTTTGTTTCCGGGGATCAGTGTACGGGTTCACCGGGAATTTGTTAAGAATAGAGTTTAAGCAGGGGAAATCAACCCATCAGCCCCCGTGTGAAACCGTCAACAGGCGATGACACGCTCCCCGGACCCGTCAATGATGGTTACCCCACATCATCTCCCCCGCCTCGATCGCCACCGGCAGCATATTGCCCAACGCGGGCAACGGACAGGTGGCGAACGGCGTGAAGACACATGGCGGATTATAGGTCCGGTTGAAATCCAGGACCACCACCCCGTCGTTCGCGGGCGGATCGATCACGAGAAAACGGCCGCCCGCGTACGTGGTCTTTCCATTGGTCTCATCCCCGAAAACAAGGAACATGCTTTCGCCCGGTTCGCCGGTGGGAGTCAGGCGGTATTCCTGGCCATCGATTTCAAAAACCAGGACACCCGGACTGGACGAAGCCGCCTTTTGCCCCAACGCGTTGGGCACGTTCAAGGTGGCGGGGCCCGGGTCGAGGCGCGCGGTCAGACGCCAATGGACATCCACCGGAAACCGCTCGATACCCTGGAAGGATTTCAATACTTCCGATTTGCGGTCCTTCACCCGCAGAAAAAGCTTGCCGTCGCGGTCGATGACGTAGAAAACCAATGAACCGGTGGTCAGCCTGGTCGGCGGGCTTTCCTTGTCCGTGGCCAGGGTGCAACTGGAAAGTCGGCTCTCGTTTTGGCCGTCAAGGAGCTCGACTTCCGCATCGGGGTGGACGGAGAACATGATCTTGTCATCGGTGACGGCGAGGGCACCAAGCCAGTACGGCGCGCCCGCGGCAAGGATGACGTCGGCATCGGCACTTGCTCCCAGGGAATTGACGCCTTTGGTCAAGGGATGCAGACCGACCAGAGTCAACCATCCCGTGTCGCCGCGAAGACTTTCAATGCGTTCGGAGTGCCACTGATCTATCTCGGCAATGTAATCGGGACCGGTCTTTTCACCCCCGCAGCCGGAAATCAACAATAGAGAGGTGAAGGTCCACGCCCATTTCCACATGATTGCCTTCCCTCCAGCATTGACCCGTATCATTCAGGAATATCCATCTGGGACAGCCGCCACTCCGCCAGTTCGAATTCGCTCAGACGGTCGATGAAATTGCCCCGGTCAACGGAGGCGTCCATGTTCACACAGGCTGTGAACATTTTCCCGGCCTCCTCCGTTTGCCCCAGCAAGAGGAGAGCTTCTCCCGCGTAGTAATAACCTTCAGCTACCTGCTGGATGTCCGCGGGATCAGCCGCCGACACCAACTGTGCGGGCGTAATATCACCAGCCAGGCAATCCAGAATGTTTTTCAGCCAGGGGCTATTGGTGTTGCGCCGGGCTTCCGCCAAAGCGTTTTCCGCCTCCTGATGGCGGCCAAGACCATGCAACACCAGGGCAAGCCGGGCATTGCCGTAGGTAGCCTGGGCCAAAAGGAGATAGGCCTGCTGAAAATCCGCAGCGGCTTCTTCATCCCGGCCAAGGATCCACAGAGGGGTCCCCCGATGATAATAAAACCACGCGTCAGGTTCATCCCGGGCCGTAGCAATTTTGATGGCCATTGTGAAATCTTCCACAGCGGTTTCATAGTCTCCGAGCCAGCGGTTGATCTGGCCGCGTAATTTATAGAGTTGCAGACTGGTGGACCACTCGGCTTTTGCCTTGTCAACTTCCGCCAATGCCTCCTGAGACCGCCCCAAACGACACAACAGGGTGCTTCGAAAGTTCAACCATACAAACTTCCGCCGGTCACCCAACTCCAGAAGTTTGGCCGAGGCGACAAGACCGCCTTCCAGATCGCCGGTCATGGCACTGAGCCGGGCCACGTTTTCCAGGGCTAGTTTGTGGTTCGGATCATGGGTCAACGCGACATATGACCAGGCCAGGGCCAGGTCGAGATCATATGTCGTGAAGGATCGCAGATACCAACTGTCCGCCAGGCTGCGTTCATTCCCGTTACCGGCCCAGGCCGCAAAATCGTTACCGACAGTTGGATCCTTGACTAAACAGATTTCCGAACGCAAGGCCCGGTAAAGCCACTGGTCCGGTTCTATCAGGAGTTGGTCATACAAATAATTCATCGCCAGACTTTTTTCCCCCACCGCACTCAATGCCAGGGCCCTGATCAGGACAGCCTCCGGCAAATCAGGGTACCTCACAGAAGCGCTCAGGGCATTGTGCCTGACAACCCGATTGGTGGGAATGGGAAGCAGAAGCTGGTGTCTCATTTCCAGAATATGGATTCGGGCCATCTCCCGGTCGTAGGGCGGCTGCATCGCCTGCCACGCCCAAATCACCGACAGGACCAGCGCCACCGCGCCCAGTACACAAACCAGGCGGTGGCGAAAACAGCCCTTGCGCCAGACGTAGAGGTGGGACGGCCGCCGGGCCAGAATGGGCTCCTGGTCCACGAAGCGGCGCAGATCCTCCCCCATGCCCGCGGCCGAGGAATAGCGCCGGGCCGGGTTCTTGTCCAGGGCCATCAGCACGATGGTCTCCAGATCTCCCTTCAATGAGGAGTCCAGACTGCTTGGATGGATGGGCTCCTCGTCACAGATGCTCATCACGGTTTCGGGGGTGAAACTGGCGGCGTCGTGGGGTGCTTTGCCCGTCAGGAGTTCGTACAGGATCACACCCAGGGAATACACATCCGAAGGCGCTTCGATATCGGACGCCTTGCCCCGGATCTGCTCCGGACTCATGTACCGGGGAGTGCCCAGCATCTGGCCCGTGCGGGTCATCGAAACGGCGAACTCCGGATCGGGACGGGTCAGATGGGCAAGACCGAAATCCAGGATCTTGGGTTCACCCTGCTCAGTGACCATGATGTTGGCAGGCTTCAAATCACGGTGGACCACACCGTGGTCATGGGCGTACTGGACGGCCTCGCAGATCTTCCGGAACAGCTGGATCTGCTGGGGCCGGTCCAAATCGTGCTCGCGGACGTAGACATTCAAAGGTTGGCCCCGGACCAACTCCATGGCGAAGTAGTGAAGGCCTTCTTCGGTCCGGCCGGACTCGTAGATCGTGGCAATTGAGGGATGGTGCAGACCGGCCAGGGTCTGGGTCTCGCGCAGGAAATGTTTGATGTGCTTTTTGCCGGCGAAACGGCCGCCCCTGAGAACCTTCAGGGCGATGGTGCGACGAGGCGATTCCTGTTCCGCCTCATAAACGAGAGCCTGGCCACCTTCCCCGAGAAGTCCCTTGATGGTGTATGACCCGATTTTCTTCGGCAGGGGAACCACCTCGGACAGATCGGCGCTGATGAGCCGGATATCCGCCCGCATTTTCTCGGCGCGACGACGGCATTCCGGACACTTGACCAGATGGGCATCCAGTTCAGGGGCGTCCCGGTCGATCCAGCTCCAGAGTTTTGCGTCAGGAAGATCGCATCCCAATATTTTGCCTTCGGTCGAGGTGCGGGCGAGCGCGAGGTTCAATCAGTATTCTACCTTATTGGAAAAGAAGTTGATAGGCCCATGGAAAATTTTCCGTCGAATCGCGTGTTGGGGTGTTATAGTAAATGGGGAGAGTACAATAACGGAGGGTTCCAGCCATGTCCGAACCGCAAGCCGCTCCCCAATCGCTTGCCGACCTGACCCCCGCCCTGGTGGCCCGTCTTCGCGATGGTGACGCCGAAGCCGGGAAACTACTCTGCGATCTCTATCATCCGCCCTTGATGCGCTTCTGTTTCCGATATCTCAGCAGCCAGGACGAGGCCAAGGACGTGGTGCAGGAAGTTTTTCTGCGTGTCCTGGAAAATGACGCCCTGCCCCTGAATTTTCGGGCGTGGATCTACAAAATCACGCGCAACCGATGCCTGGACCTGATTCGCGCGCGCGGCCGCCGCGTCGATGATCAGGAAATGCCCGTGGCCTCTCGCATCGATGCCGATTTGACCGGCTGCCTGACACGGTTGGTGCGCCGGGAGCAGCATGCCCACCTCAAGCGCGCCCTGGCCGAACTCCCGGAAAACCAACGCGAAGTTCTGCATCTTCGTTATGCCGAGGACCTGTCCCGGACCGAAATCTCCGAAGTGCTTGATGTTCCCGAACCATTAGTAAAATCAAGGCTTTACGAGGGAATGGTCACTTTGCGGGCACACGAATCCCTGGTAGATCGAAAATAATTCCTGTTAATTTTCCGTCATTTCCGCCGTTGCGGCGTCTTAGCTAATGAAGCCCTTAGGTCCCACGCGAGGAGACCGGCGAACGATAAGCGGAATCAGGGGGGGATCCCTTTTCGCTGCCATACTGGTGTTGGGCGACGCCAGGGCGGCGGCCGACGAGTTTGGATTCCTCCCCCTTCCGCATTGGATGATGTGGCGGCTAGGGAAAAATGAAATGCTCGGGGTCAGGTGATGTCCTCAGGGAAAATGCACCTACCGGCAAGCAACACGGAGTGTGCAGAGGGATTAGGATGGATGGCCTGGTACGACAGGCCGTTATCAAAGAGGTTGACCATCCCGACCCCGGGCACGGCACTACTACCAACAAATTGATCAGCGCAAGGGGATTGGAAAAGCAGGGGGATTGAAAGGATGACGAAGGCTCCCATGGGGCCTTCGTCGCCTTTATTTCCACCAACGATTATTCCCAATATTAAAACTCAGAAACGCCAGACAAGCCCCACGGCCGGCCCTCCGGGAGTGGCCATGACCGTCGGCCGGGGTCCGCCGTACCTCTCGTGCAGAAGCACCACGCAACGCGCCACCGCCGTACCGAATGCCGCGCTAATGATCACATCGCTTGTCCAATGGGCATCGCTCATCACGCGCTGCACGCCGACAGACGCGGCAATGGTATACGCGCCGATGCTGAACCAGGTGCGGTTCGCGTGGTGGGAAAAAATCGTCGCCAACTGAAAAATGTTGATGGCATGGCCGCTGGGAAAACTGGTGCCGTCATCGTTTCCCCATGAGTAGGGACCCTGCCCTTCGTGGGGACGCGCCCGGCCGGCCAGGGTGTTCGCCAGGTTCTTGCCCATCCCCGCGATGAAATGGGCCTCCAGGATCTCGCCGAAAATGCGGGTGGCCTTATCCTGTCCCGCCACGTAGCTCAACGCCAGCCCGCCCAGATAGTATTTGTTCATCACGCCCATGTGGCCCACCGGTTCAAAGAAATCCCCCATTTCATGGAACCACTTGATACCCGGTGTGTAGCGCGAGTCCTGCAAGGTATCCAGGATTTCCTGGTCGTTGGCGTACACCACTGCGGTGACGGCAAAGATACCTCCCCAGACGAGGGCCTGCCGCCCGGTCAGGCGCAATGGTGAGGTCAGGATGTAGCCCGTGTCATAAAGAAAAACCTTGCCCGCGTAGAGGCCGTCCCGAAACAGACCGCGTTCAGGCGGCGGGCCGGGGTCGGCGGCGGCGAAAGAAGCAAAAAACAGGAATAGGGAGACAAGCAGGCAGGTAATGAACGATCGCACGACGGACGGTGCCTTTCGAAGGGAATCGAAAACCTTATTTGATCAGCATAACCTTTTGGGTTCGGCTTTCAAAGTCTGTTCGCAACCGAACCAGGTAGCTACCGGAACCCAGGGCACGGCCGGTATCATCGCGCCCGTTCCATTCGAGAGCGTGATCTCCCGCCTGGAAGGTCCGAGACGCCAGATTGCGAACCTTGCGGCCGGTAAGGTCGAAAATACTTATCTGAACCTTCTGCCGGTGCGTGAGAGAAAAGGCCACAGTGGTCCTGGGATTGAAGGGATTGGGGTAGGCTCGCATCGTGACTTTGGCCCTGGGCAAATCATCGAGCACAATTGAGGCGCCATCTGGACCGGCACGAAGAATCGCGCCGCCACCGCCCACAGCCAGGGCCACTCCCTCGCCCATCAGGCAGATATCATAGAAATTAACCGAGTAGGAAAAATCGCGCAACCAGGTCGCTGCTCCGTCTTCGGTCCGGAAAATTCCCGTGCCGACAGCGATGCCCGTCAGCGGATCACTGAAACCGACTCCGTTGAGGTAGGAACTCTCGGGATTTGATTGTTGGGACCAGGTCAGGCCTCCGTCGTCTGTCAGAAGGGTGGCGTTGCCGTCCACTCCGCCGACGGAGATTCCGTTCAGAAGGTCGGTAAAATAGATATCCTGCAGGTCGAGGTAGGAGGAATGTTGCTCCTCCCAGGTAAGGCCGCCGTCATCGGTGTGATAAATATAGCCGTAAAAGGTGCAGGTCCACCCATGCAGGTCGTCGACGAAGAATACCGCCTGGCAATAATCATATTTGTTGGGAAAACCCACATCCTGCCAGCTTGCCCCACCGTCCGAGGTATGCAGGATAGCCCGGTCGCCCCCCACCGCCACCGCGTGATCAACATCGATACAGGCAACATCGTAGAGGTCCCTGATCGAACCGGTCGGCAAAGGAGACCAGGTCAGGCCCGCGTCATCGGTGCGAAGGATGAACCCATCCTCGCCGGCGATCATACCCGTTTCCGCGTCGGCGAAATCCACTCCCCTGAAAACCATGTCATAGCCCGAATCGATTTCGGTCCAGGTCAAACCCGCGTCATCGGTGCGCACCAGGGCGCCCTCATTTCCTACGACCACTGCAATCTCGCTGGTGACCTTGGCAATACCATGGAGCCAGCTTGTTGTTCCAGTCTGGGCATTCACCCATGTTGACCAGGTGTTGTCGCTTTGCCAAAGGCTGCCGGAATCACCGGTCAGCAGGATGCCGCCATCGGTGGTGAAATCAACGGCGTTCCAACTTCCGGTGTCCGGAGGAACGAGCGGATTCCAATTGATCCCCCCGTTGGTGGAATAGATCGAAGACCCGAGGCTGCCCACGGCAACAGCGGTGTCGGCATTGCAAAAAGTGATATCCATCAGCCAGTTGGCGGTGCCGCTGACGCGAGGACTCCAGGCTTCACCGCCGTTATAGGAATAAATTACCGTGCCGTTGTTCCCCACAGCCGCGCCATGGATTGCACCTCCGAAATCAACAGACTCCAGCCGCTCGGTGGTGGTACTTGGCGGATGGTACCAGGTCGCGCCGGCGTTGTTGGTACGGCAAATCACACCGCCACCCCCCACGGCCACGGCGTTTGTCGCATCGAAGAGGTGAACAGAATAGAGCCGCTGTGTTGTACCGCTGTCCTGCGGCGTCCAGGTGGCACCGCCATCGGTGGTCCAAAAAACGGCGCCCTCCCAGCCCACGATCACGCCGGTGTTCGTGTTGATGAAGTCCACGGACTCGAGCCAGGGCAAAGGCGAGGCCCCCTGATGCTGCCAGGTCTCTCCACCGTCGGTGGTGTGCAGGATAATCCCGGCGAGATCCTCTTCACCGACTATCGTGCCGGTCAATTTGTCGGTGAAATCGACACTCTGGAACCAAGCGGGATTTCCGGTGGGCAGGATGCGCCAGTCAAGACCCCCGTCATCGCTTATCAGCACCGAGCCCCCCACTCCAACGGCGTAGATTGTGTTGCTGTCGACAACCGAAAAATCCTCGAGGCCCTGGGCCTGGGGAGAGGGGTTGGTCCATACCCAGTCGTGGCCAACTCCAGCAATGGCCAAGCCAGTTGTTGAAATGAGGCCAGCAAGCAACAGCCCGTACAGCGCAAGGATCAACTTTGACCGGATACTCATTATTTTCTCCCCACGCGTCACAAAATACCGGCCCGTTTCAGGAAGTCGAGGAAGGTTTCCTCGTGCTCCCTGAACCGCTCCACCGAACTGTGACCGGCGCCCGGAATGAACAGGAATTCCGGCGGGTGGCCCTCGCATTTTTTCCGGATCGATTCCATGTCCGCCATCGGCACCGTCCGATCGGACCGTCCGTGCACCATCAGGACGGGACAGGCCACCCGGCATACGGTGTTGATGGGTGCGATCTCGTCGTACCGGCGGCCGATCAAAAACTCCACGTAACGCAGCACCGCAGGGGCGATCAGGTCCGGGACATGGCCCTGCTTCATGAAACGCCGCATCATGTCGGTGGGGTGCGCGAAGGTCGCGAGACTGATCACAGCGGCGATATCGTCCCGATCGGCCGCGGCCAACAGGGCTGCTCCCCCTCCAAGGGAATGACCGCACAATGCGACCGGGCCGGCATGGTCGGATTGTTGTTTGGCCCAGTCGACCGCGCTGCCAAGGTCGGCGGCGAACTTGACCAATGAGGAATGTCCCTCGGAATCACTGCGACCGTGGTTGCGGGAATCGATCAACAGGACGTTCAATCCGGAAGCCATAAAAAACTCGGCCAAAGGCAACAGGAATTCCGAGTTGCCGCCCCAGCCGTGGATCATCACCAGGGTCGCGGCTGGGCGCCCGGCCGGCAGGAACCAACCGAACAACCGCTTTTTTCCTGCTGTGGGAATCCAGATCTGGCGAAAAACCAGGTCCCGGTCGCCGGGGTCCCCTTTTTCGGGGACCCGGGGAGCACCGAAGCTGCGATGGACCATCAAAGCCAAGCCGGCCGGGCCGGCCAGAAAGACGATCAGAACAATCGCGGTGATTGCAAACGGGTTTATCGGAACACCTCCAACCAGTACTCTGTTGAACTTCTACTTGGCCAAAAGCATTCTGCGAGTCTCAACTTCATCCCCCGCGTGCAGCCGGTAAAAATACACGCCCGTGGCGACAGCGCGCCCAGCCTTGTCCTTGCCCATCCATACCTTTTCATGCATCCCCGCGGCCTCACTGCCACGATACAAAGTCCGCACAAGGCGACCCGCCAGGTCGAACACCTGCAATTCCACCTGCCCCGGACTTTCCAGTTCGTAACTGATGGTGGTCGACGGATTGAAGGGATTGGGCACGTTCTGGTGCAGAATGATGCTGGCGAGAACTCCCTGGTACGGCACCGGGCTAAGCTCGGGCTGGAACACCTTCACCACGAAATCCGGCCGATCAATGAAGGGGTTCCGGTTGGACTGGATGGCATAGACAGCCTCGTTGCGTTCTATCTCCTTGAGGCTGACGGGATCGTCTTCATTCCACTCCAGCAGCATGGCCTCGGCCCAAGGCAGCAACTGTGATCCCGAAGTCATGCCGCTGCCGGGCCAGCCGCCATCTTCCTCGAAATACCGGGTGCTCATGTAAAAATAGGCGCGGGCGAAATCGCCTTTGTATTCGTCGATGGGTTCGAAGACCGTCCCGGAATATCCGGGATAGGCACAGGGCCCCAACCGACAGCCGTTGAGCGAGGTCCAGGTGGGTGAATTCACTTCGCCGAAGGGATAGCTGCCCCGCTTGTTGTTCACCTCGTTGTCGGTGGGATAGACAATGAAAACATCGGTGTACATGGGCGAGGTCGCACCGTACCAGCTACTGGGCCAGGAGTGTTCGCGATTGTAACCGCTGCCTTCGGACCCCGCGCTTCCCCCCTGGTCAGTGCCGAAGGTGTACTCATAAGGAGGGGTGCCCCCGGGAACGTCCGAGTACATGTCCCAGACCTTGCCGTTGGGCTTGTCGTCGGTGGTATAGAACGCCGACCACAGGCCGGTGTAACTGATGGAAGAATGGTTGTCGATGATGTCATGAAGCGCCCCGCGCAGGGGCTCGCCGATCAGACCCTCGGCGGTGTTGTAATAACCCGGTGGAATATATCCCCCGGAAAAGGCATAGGCCTCGAGGCCGGAAACCGTTGTGGCCGGGGTGTCGTTGGTGGCGGTGACCCTGTAGTAGACCGTGGTTGAGGCATCCTGGCCGGGAATCGGGGTGGTCGTCATGTAGGTGTCGCCACCCGTATTGGTCATGGCGATGGGATTGACCAACGCGGTGGAATATATACCCCAGTTCAGGGTCACGGTCGTAATGTTGGCGCCGGAATCAGTGACCACCGCCTGCACATGGACCGTTTCACCCGCCTCCGGAACCGCCGGGACCGTGATGATCGACCCAATGACCGGGCCATCGGGCACTACCATGTGGTGTGTGCCGGGAGTGGCTTCGCTGGGAGTTTCGACCGCTGTGGCCGTCCACTCGGCGGAGTTGTAGGAAAGGCTGGGCGAGGTGACACCCTCGTTCCGCACCATGCTCTTGTTCTCGAAGTCGGTCCCGGCAACTTCGATATCGTCAACCACCACACCGGATCCATTTTTCAACCTGACGCCGTCGCCGACCTTCCCGTTCCAGGTAGAGTTGCTGGATGACCATGATTCGTCGGGAAAATCAACAGGGAAGACATCGGCCGTGGTCTGATCTCCGGCCACCAGGGCCTCACCCGGGGCTATGGTACCTGAAAGATTCCAGGTGAAGATGATGTTGGTGTTGCCCAGGGCCACCAACTGCCACCCGGTCAGATCCACGGTTGCGGAACCCGAATTGTAGATCTCGATGTACCGGTCAGTAAGGTAATCGACGTGGGGATCACAGAGCTCGGAAACCAGGATGTCCGCCTGGGCGACGGGTACCAGGATTGAAAGACACAGCAGGAACATGGCCAGGTGGGCGAATACCTTATTCAATTTGGGACCTCGTATGGCAAGGGTTCTCTACGCCGAAACCTATCGCCAGGAAAGTGAAGGGACAGCCTGGGAACAGGGAGAAACTCGGAGGGTGAATTCTTTATTAATTCTACCATAATCGCCGGAAAAATCAAAATTTTAGGTTGTGCCGTAGAGAATGTTTC
>JAGLCY010000129.1 GCA_023270185.1 Candidatus Krumholzibacteriia bacterium
TGATCCTTGACCTTGGTGTAGGGTTGCAAAACGTAGGAACGGATCTGACTTCCCCAGGCATTATCCATCTTCTCCGCCTCGATGGCGTCCCGCTCTTTCTGCCTCTGCTCCATGATCTTCATGTAGAGTTTGGCCCGCAGCATGGTCATGGCGCTTTCGCGGTTCCTGTGTTGGCTGCGCTCATTCTGGCACTGCACCACGACGCCACTGGGTTCGTGGGTGATCCTGATGGCGCTGTCGGTCTTGTTGACGTGCTGGCCGCCGGCGCCCTGGGCCCGGTAAGTGTCGATCCGAAGGTCGGCGGGATCGATCTCGACTTCCACATCGTCATTGACCAGCGGATAGACAAAAACCGAAGCGAAGGAAGTGTGTCGGCGATTCTGGGAATCGAAGGGGGAAATCCGCACCAACCGGTGCACCCCGGATTCACATTTCAGATACCCGAAAGCGAAAGGATGATCGATCTCAAGGACAGCGCTCTTGATGCCGGCTTCGTCGCCCGCCTGCAGATCGAGCGTCTTGCACTTCATGCCATGCCGTTCGAAGTACCGGTTGTACATTCGCAACAGCATCTGGGCCCAGTCCTGGCTCTCGGTGCCGCCGGCGCCCGGGTGAATCTCCAGCACCGCGCCCCGTTCATCTTCTTCCCCGCTCAGCAGGAACTGGAAATCGAGCTTTTCGACCGCCGCTTCCAGATTTTCCACACCTTCAGCCACTTCGGCCCGGGTATCCTCATCTTCTTCCTCCTGAACCATTTCGGCCATGAGGTTGAGTTCCTCACCCTGCTCCACGGCCTGTTCCAGAGGCACCACCCATTGCTTCAGGGACTGAACCTTGCGCAGGACGATGGCTGCCTTGTCCTGGTCATTCCAGAAATCAGGATTCGTCTGCAGGGCTTCATTTTTTTCCAGCTCAACCTTCAGACCAGCGTAGTCAAAGACCCTCCTTGAGGGTTTCAAGCCGCTTGAGGGCGCTGTCGATACGGTCCAGTATTTCCTTCACGGATTCAAACTCCTCCATGTTTCCAGCAAATCACCACTCTTTGATAGGTCCATTCGGCGCTGAGGTCAATCCTTGAGACGAGACCACAGATCTTCAGCCGCCTTCTCCAATTCGGACACCGGACCATCGTTGACCAGAACGACATCCGCGCGGGCCCAACCATCCTCCAGGGAACGCTGGGCCTGGATTCGGGAACGCGCCTCAGCGGGGTTCAGAACACCACCGCCGACCATCCTGGACAGGCGGGTCGAGGGGGAAGCCGTCACGGTGATCACAAGTTCGATACCCGACACGGGAGGCAAAAGAAAATATACCGCGGCCTCGAGCACGGCAAGTCGATGACGGCCTTCCTTGTCCAGTTCATCCATCCGACGTCCAGCCGATGCAGCCAGTGGACCATGGGTCATCCTGTTCAGCTTTTCAAGCGCGACCGGATCGGCAAAGACCAACCGCGCAAGAGCAGACCGATCAACCGAACCGTCGAAAACCACACCGGACCCGAATTCGGTGATGATGCCGGATACGACATCTTCCCGGGCCAGGATTTCGTGACCGAGGCGGTCCCCATCAACGACTGCCGCTCCCCGGTCGGCCAAAAAGCCACAGAAAACGGATTTTCCCGCACCCGCGGGCCCGGTGACGACCCAGCGGATCATCCGTGGGCCTCGGCCCAATTGTCACCCGTGTGCATATCCACGACCAGCGGCACTTTGAGCTCCATGGCACCTTCCATTCCCTCACGAACAAGTGGTTTCAAGGAATCCAGTTCATCGGCGGGAACCTCGAAAACCAACTCGTCATGGACTTGAAGAAGAAGAAGGGCACCATTGTCGGAAACCTCCAGGTCTTTTTGGATGCGGATCATGGCCAGCTTGACCAGATCCGCGGCCGTCCCCTGGATAGGTGTATTGACAGCCACCCTCTCCTGGAAGGACCGTATCCGGTTGTTGTCCGAATCAATGTCCGGCAAGAGACGGCGTCTGCCCAGCAGGGTCTCCACCCATCCGTCGCGATGCGCTTTTTCCTTCGTGCTGTCGATGAAAGTCCGCACCCCGGGATAGGTCTCGAAATAGGTCTCGATGAATTCGGACGCCTCCTTCATCTTGACCTTGATCTGACGAGCCAGGGCTCTGGCGCCCATCCCGTAGATGACGCCGAAATTGATGGCCTTGGCACGGCTTCGCATTTCGGAAGTTACCTGGTCTTCATCGACCCCGGCGATCAGGGCAGCCGTCCGCCGATGGACATCGCCGCCTTCACGAAACACCGCCAACAGTCCCGGGTCATCGGCCAGATGCGCCAACAATCTCAATTCGACCTGGGAATAATCCGCAGAGAGAAAAACATTGCCACTGGTTCGGGGAACAAAAGCCCGTCTGATCTGCCGACCCAGCTCTGTGCGCACAGGAATGTTCTGCAGGTTGGGATCAGAGCTGGACAGCCGGCCGGTGGCGGCGACCGCCTGGTTGTACGAGGTGTGAATCAGACCAGTATCCGGGTTGGCGAGTTTCGGAAGGGTCTCCACATAGGTATTCTGGAGTTTGGCCACCTGCCGGTACTCCAGGATGATTTCCGGAAGCTCATGATCAGCGGCCAGAGCCGTCAGGACCGACACATCGGTACTCCAACCCGTCGAGGTTTTCTTGATGGGTTTCAACCCGAGTTTTTCGAACAGGATGACCGCGAGCTGCTTGGGGCTCTGGATGTTGAAATCCTCGCCGGCCAGTTCGATGATCCTCTCCCGCAGGCCGGACATCTCCTTGTCGAACCGGGTGCGAAGACTGTCAAGGAACGAGCGGTCAATCATGATCCCGTTGCGTTCCATGGCCAGCAGCACGCCGGCGACAGGCATTTCAAGATTGGTGAACAGATCGGTCATGCCAGCGTCAGCCAACTTGGGCTCGAGAATTTCGTAGAGCCGCATGGTGAAATCCGCATCCTCGGCGGCGTAAAGGCCGAGCCGGTCCATGTCCACGGACAGGATATCCTTGAGTCTGTCACCGGTGGCGAAGAGATCCTTGAAAGCCATCATCCGGTGGTCGAGAAATTCCAGAACGAGGTCATCGAGACCGTGCCCCCGGCGGCCGGGATCCAGGACGTAGGAAGCCAGCATCGTGTCGAACCGCGGACCACCCAGTTCCAGGTCATGGCGGCCAAGAACCCACTCATCGAATTTCAGGTTCTGTCCGACTTTCAAACAATCCGACGCCAGGACGGAACCCAGCTTGTCCTGGACTGAAGCCAGTCGGCTGATTTCACGGCCGATGGGAAAAAGCGTGTCAACGGCAACGCCCGATTCAGCCGCCTCTCGCCAGAGTACGGGAATATAGGCAGGGTCCAGACGCCTTCCGGCCCGGTCCCAACCCGCCAGGCATATCCCCACAAGACGGCAGGTGTCACAACGGAGTCCATCGGTCTCGGTGTCCACCGCCAAAGGAGCCAGCGGATCCCTCCGCTCCAGCCAATCCTCCAGCTTTTCGTCGTCATCCAGAACCATGTAGCCACGTTTCGCGCGACGCCCTGCCCAGGAGTCTTCGGTGGTGATTCCCGCCAGTGAATCGTCATCAGTCCGTGGTGCCGGCTCTTGTCCGGGTGAAGACTCCTGTTTTGCCTCCGCAAGCTTATCGACCTGGTTCAGGACACGGCGCAACCCAAGGGTATGAAGCAGTTCACGAACCGCCTTACCGGTTGGCAGCACCGTGATCATGGAATCCCAGTCCACGTCGATCTCCACATCCTGCCGGATGACGAACAAGTCCCGGGACAAAAAGACCTGGTCCCTGTTTTCATCCAGAACCCGCTTGAGCCGGGGTGTCAGCCTGCTTTTTTCCAGCCCCTCGTAGAGCTTTTCCAAAGACCCGTATTCCAGGATCAATTTCCGGGCCGTCTTGTCCCCCACGCCGGGGGCGCCCGGAATGTTGTCGGCCGAATCGCCGGCCAGGGCGAAAACCTGGATCAGGGATTCCGGCTCCAGTTTGTATTCACGCCGCACATCCTGGTCAGTGAACGGTTCCGGATCCCCACCCCTCTTGGTGGGCTTGAGCATGCCCACGCGCGAATCCAGGACCTGCATGAAATCCTTGTCACCGGTGTACAGCCAGACATGGTCACAGATCCCGGCCGACCTGCGGACAAGGGTGCCGATGACGTCATCCGCCTCGACGCCCTTCTTCTCCAGAACGGCGATTCCCCAGGCATCCAGCAACTCCCGCAGCCTGGGAAGCTGTTCAGACAGTTCGCTCGGCATCGGCTTGCGATTGGCCTTGTATTCGGGATACATTTCATGACGGAAGTTCTTGCCCTTGACGTCGAAAACGACAGCTATCCGGGTGGGATCACGTTTTTCGATCAGCCTCAGGATGGAACTGAAAAAACCGAAGGCCACGGAGGTGATTTCCCCGCTGGGGGCTGTCAGCGGGTGCTTGGCGAAAGCATAATGCGACCGATAGAAAAGGGCGGAACCATCAATCAGGATCAGGGACACAACCTACGCCTTTCGCCAACCGGAACAAAAAATGGGGAAACATGCACCCCTCCGCAGGGGCGACAGCTCACGTCATGTAGAGTTGACGGGCGGCGATATATTCAGCCACCCCGACAGGCAGCTGCTCCTCGGGCAGAATTCCCCGACCCAACATAGCACGGACCGTCGTGGATGACACGGGATGGTCGAAATCGGTGACGGGGATGACCCGGCCTGGAGCAAGCCCGCCCCTTTGAATAGCCAGGGGAGTCGGCACGATTCCGTCCCTGGGGTACACGACGATGTCCGCGAGCTCCTGGATTCGCTGTGGAGACCGCCAACCGGAAAAGCCCGCCAGGTTATCTCCTCCTATGATCAGCCGCAGACGATCAGCGGGGAATTCGAGGGCCAATTCCTCCAGGGTTTCCACGGTGAAGGATACCCTGCCCCTGGTGATCTCGCGATCATCCACCTGCACCGTATCAAGGTCATCGAAGGCCAATCTAACCATCGCCAGGCGGTCGGCGGGATTGGCGGAATTTTCAAGTTTGTGGGGGGAGCGCCAGGCCGGGACGACGGTCAGGACATCGGCCAGTTCCTTTTCCAGCATATGCTGGACAATGGCAAGATGACCTAGGTGGACAGGGTCAAAGGAGCCTCCCAGAACGGCCCTCAACATCAGTCTTCTTCCTCGTCGTATTCCTCTTCATCAAGCGATCTGAGGGCCTTGCTCGCCTTGTTTGTATACCGACTGTCGGGGTATTCGGTGACCAGTCGCTCGTACATCCGCGCGGCCGTGTCCGGATCATCCAGCTTCTCGGCAGCCCGAGCCCTTTCCCACATCACGTCAGGAATGTAGGAACTCCCCGATTCCTCCAACAGAACATCATCGAGTGTGATGGCCACTGCCTCGTAACGGTGAAGCTGCTTGTAGATCTTGATCTGCTCCAGCCTTTTATGGACCATCAGATCGGAGATCTCTTCCATGTACGCCACGACTTCGGGCATATGGGGAGAATTGGGGTACTGCTGGCTGAATTTCAGAAAATGGAGTCGTGCTTCATGGGCGCCGGTGATATCGCGCTGCACCTTGCCCACCTGTTCGAGATAAGAAACACCTTCCTGAAACAGGGCGTCCTCAACCCTGATGCTTGTGGGGTAGTCCTTCCGCAGAATCTGGAATTCCACGCCGGCCAGGGGATACTCCCCCATTTCCATGTAGGTCAGACCCTTGAGGTATTGGGCTTCCGCGGCCAGACTGTCGACGGGATTTTTCCTTATATATGATTCAAGGGCGGCCACCGCCTCGACGTCCTTGCCCTGATCCGCGAAAAAAACGCCTCGCTCGTAACTACCTACCGGATGCGGATTGGAAGCACCGCAGCCACCCAGCCCCGCAAGCATCAACAGCAGGATCGAAATTCCGATCCAGGATCCGTCAGGAAAACACGGACCCAGTCCTATTTTGAACACGAAATCCTCCCAGGAATTTTCACTCGGGCGCCTGGTCAGTTGCCGGTATTGGCGAAGTAGATGGCGATCAATCCGACCAGGGTACCCAAAACGACGATCTCCTCCATCCGGTTCTGCCAGCCGCTGCCCGATGTTTCGGCGGTGGTGAATTCATAGAGATCCGATTCAACGTCATCGAAGTCGTCGTTATCCACCCGATCACCGAATCGGCGTTCGACGGTATCCTTGAACAGGAGCTGACCCTCCGGCGAGTTGGACACTTCGACCGCGGCGGTCACCGCCACGTCCCTTGCAACCCACCGTTGCCAGATACCGAGCGTGCGGCCAACTTCAGGATAGGCCAGGTCCACGCCAACGACCTGGTATGAAAAGACAAAGTCCACCGGCGTCTGGACCGTGGAATCAGCGGCGACCACGAATAATTCATAACCCTTTTCACTCAGGATGCCCGTAGCCACACCACCGAACAGTTCGTCCTGATCGCCACCGCCCTTGTTGACCAGGAGAATCGATCCTGGTGCAGGTGGCAAAAAGGCGGAAGCGGTCGTGACAATCTCACCCATCAGGGCTTTGGTGAGCCAGAGGTTGGTACGGACCGTGTCGGGTTCGGTCAGACCCGGCAATTGACCGGTCTGGGTTTCCGGGGAATCGGCCTGGGCAAGGCACACTCCGGCACCGGTCGTCAACCACATCGCGATCAGAGCGAGAAAAATTTTCATCAATCCAGATTTCCTGTCCATTGGTCCGGATTCCCTTTCTTGGCGGCCCAGACATCGAAAGCGGTGACCGCCCGAAACTCCACGTCGACCCACTGGCCGGGATGGAGGTTGTCTGCGGGCATGACCACGACCCCGTCCAGGTCGTAGCCGAAATGATAACTCCGGCACAGGGCGAGGGAAACTTCCGATCTCAATACACCGTTCACAGTTTCACGTTCCCCCTCATCCACCCAGACCCCGTCATGGAAGGACTCCAGGATCCGCCCCGTCTCTTCCGCTTCGTCCGTACCCGGCCGGACCACTTCATCAACCACCGCGCTGAAGGTTCGCCCCAGCCTGGCCTGTTGCCGCCCCAGGGAAATTTCCGCCTGCAGATCCATGATCAATGCTTCGCGATCATGAATGACCTCGTCCGGAACCCGGTCGGGCATTTCCGCCGACGGGGTCCCCTGCTCCAGTGAAAATCGGTAAGTCCCGAGGTGGTCGAATTCCACTTCCGCCAGGAAATCGGCCAGGAGGGACACGTCATCTTCCTCTTCTCCGGGAAAACCGAGCAGAGCCGTGGACCGCAACACAAGATCAGGCCTGTCGGCGCGCAGGGCCGCAAAAAAAGCGGGCGAAGCCTTGGGACCACCAGGTCGGTTCATCGCTTTCAGGATCCGGGGCGAAGCGTGTTGGATGGGAATCTCCAGGTACGGCGCCACCTTTTCCAGTTCAAGTATCCGGCGCAGATCGTCGACCGATATCAACCCGGCGTAAAGGTACAACAGCCTCATGCGTCGCAAACCGTCGACCCCATCGAGGGCCCTGACGAGTTCCACAAGATTCTGCCCCGTGTCCCGGCCGAAATCGCTCGTGTTCTGGGAGACAAGCTGGATTTCGGTCACACCTGCGGCCACAAGTCCGTGGACCTCTGAAACGATCTCGGAAATTTCCCGACTGCGCAACTTTCCCCGAATAATGGGGATCCGGCAGAAGGTGCAGCTGCAGTTGCAACCTTCGCCGATCTTGACGAAAGCCACGTGGGGCGGAGTCAACAGGGGCCGCCCCACCAGACCGGTGTAATTGACGACCGAGGGATCCTCGACGATGGGCGGACCAGCCAGCGGAAAGACCGGCGCGGCATTTGAGCCCGCCGGGCCGGAGGCCGGGATCCCGTCGAGACAGGCTGCCACGACCCGGTCGAATTGTCCCACGCCGGCGACAATGTCCACCCCGGGGTAGCGGGTCTGGATATCATCACCGTGTTCCTGCGACCAGCAACCGCAAACCACCAGGGTCCGGTCCTCCTTGCTCTCGATCAGGGACTGCAGGGTCTCTTCGCTGTCGGCGCGGGCCGCATCGATAAAACCACAGGTATTAAGAACCCAGATATCCGCCGCGTCGGGATCGTTGACGGGCTGGACACCTTTCAAGGCGAACCGCCCCAGGAGCGCTTCGGAGTCGACGAGATTCTTATCACAACCGAGAGTGGCGCAGAAAACCCGTTTCATCAGGACTGCCCTTCTTCCATGCCCGGCAGGTCCTCCGGTTTGATCATGACGTCCCGCGCCTTGCTACCGGTGAAGGGTCCCACCACGCCGGCTTCCTCGAGCATATCCATCAGACGACCCGCCCGCGTGTAACCAATGCGCAACCGGCGCTGCAAAAGAGAAGTCGATCCGCTCTGATGCAGCACCACCACTTCGCGCGCGGCATCATAAAGATCGTCCTCACCGGTGACCATCCCCCCGCCGGCGGGGTTTTCCTGCAGACTGATCTCCTCGGTCATCCCTTCGTACTGATGCCAATGCGCGGCGATGGCCTCGCACTCGTCCACATCGATGAAGGACCCGTGCACGCGTACCGGCAGGGCACGTCCGGGTTGGAGGTAGAGCATGTCCCCGTGACCGAGCAGTTGTTCAGCGCCATTCATGTCCAGGACCGTGCGGGAATCGTTCTTTTGGATAACCCGGAAAGCGATGCGGCAGGGAATATTGGCCTTGATCACCCCGGTCAACACATCGACGCTGGGTCGCTGAGTGGCCAGGATGAGATGGATCCCCACAGCGCGAGCCTTCTGGGCCAGCCGGGTGATCGGACCTTCGATGTCGTTGCCGAGTTGCATCATGAGGTCGGCAAGCTCGTCGACGATCGTCAGGAAATACGGCATGATCTCGGTGACGGTTTCTCCATCCGCGTCCTGGACCTCTCCCTTGATCACCTTGTCGTTGTACTGCTGGATGTTGCGGACTGAACACTTGGCCAGCTGGCGATAACGGAATTCCATCTGCGCCACCATCCACTGAAGGGCCTTGAGAGACTCCCGCGGGTCGGTGACCACCGGCAGCAGCAGGTGGGGAATGCCGTTGTAGACGTTCATTTCCAGCATCTTGGGATCGATCAGCACCAGGCGCAGGCTGGACGGATCGTTGCGCATGATCAGGTTGCAGATGATGGAGTTCAGACAGACAGACTTTCCACTGCCGGTGGATCCGGCCACCAGCAGGTGAGGAAGAGCCGCAATGTCTATACTCACCGGCCGCCCCACCACGTCCTTGCCCAAAACCACCGAAAGTGGATTGCGCTTCTGGTTTCCTGTCAGTTCAAGCACCTCACGCAGACGGACCATGCGAGCCGTAGGGTTGGGAATTTCGATCCCCACAGCGGCTTTCCCGGGAATGGGAGCTTCCATGCGGATGGAACGTGCGCGCATGGCCAGGGCCAGATCGTCGCTCCGTTGCACGATCTGATTCACACGGATACCGGATCCGGGTTGGTACTCGAAGGTCGTGACCACGGGACCCGGCCTTACATCCTTGACCTCCCCCTCCACACCGAAGGAGCGAAGGGTTGCTTCGAGGAGATCGGCGGATTCATCCAATTCGCTGGCGGAAATCTGTTGGCCCTCAGGACCGGCAGGAGTCAGGAGTTCCAGACCCGGCAAAGAAACGGGTCCGGATTTTTTCCGGGGTTTTTTCCGGGCCTTCGGCTTTGGGCCGTCCTTCCCGGACTCGGGACCATCGCCCTCGAATAATCCGTCGGCACCGGGCAGGACTCTTTCTTCGGGGGGCTCCTGCGGCAAAATATCGACAGGCTGGGACTCAGACCCCGGGGCCTGATGGAGAGTCCTTTCCCTGGCTCCTTCGTCCTCCCAATCTTCAGCTTCATCTTCTTCGGAACCGGAAAAATCATGACCATCCGATTCTTGGCCGCGCGCTCGGAATGGTCGTTTGGCCAATCCAGCCAACCACCGACCCAGGGCAGCTATCACGGCCACCGGCCAACTCACGATGTCCAGCAGACCACGGGAAATAATCGCGAGGACCCGTCCCAGTCCGGACATGATGCCCGCCATGCCGCCCAACCAGGGTTTCAGAACCAGGATCACCGCCACCAGAAGGAAAAGCGTCAAAAAGATGCGGCCGCCCCACAACCCGAAGAGGGCATGGAATCCCCTGGCCAGAAAGACCCCGGCGACCCCGCCGAGTCGGACGCCTGTTTCCTCTGCAAAAGGCCCGCCGGGCTGCGCGACCCACGATGAAGTCACAAGCCAGACGGGAAGAGCCCGCAGTATCCATGGGCGAAGATGGCTTTGTCGACCGGTCAGGAACCCGACCCCGACAGCGGCAAGAAGGAGAGGGATCGACCAGCACCACAGGCTGCCGAAGACCAGGTGGAGGGAAAAATTGAGTACGGACCCCACGGGGCCGCCGGGATTCTCCAGGGCCAGGATTTCGCCAACACCCTGACCATTCAGGACACCCCACCAGGTGCCGGGATCACCGACCAGCGACAGACCGCAATAGACAGCGACCGCTACCAGAAGCAGCCCCGTCAACCAAGCTGCCTCGTACCAGGGGCGCCCCCCATTATTATTAGCCTTCTTCGGTTTTCGCCCGGACACGCAACCCCTCCTGCAGGTGTGTCAGCTCCTCCTCGATGAAGCGTGTCGTAGCCTTTCCTTCGAGAAAGACCTGGTTGTTCAACACCTCTTGGTGGAACGGGGTGCTGGTGGGCAGTCCTTCGAATACGCATTCGGCGAGTGCCCGCCGCATCCTTGCGACAGCTTCCTGGCGATCCTTGCCATGGACGATGATCTTCGCCAACAGGGAATCGTAGTATGGTGGAACCAGATAATCGGAATAGATGTGGGTGTCGACCCTGATACCAGGCCCACCGGGGGCATGGTAATAGAAAACACGCCCGGGACAGGGCATGAAATCCCGCTCCGGATTCTCGGCGTTGATCCTGCATTCGATCGCGTGTCCGGTGACCTTCACGTCATCCTGGGTGAAATCGAATTTATCCCCCGCAGCCACCCTGATCATCCACTTCATGAGATCGAAACCGGTGACCATTTCGGTGACCGGATGTTCAACCTGGATCCTGGTGTTCATCTCCATGAAGTAGAAGGACTCGTCCTCATTCAGCAGGAACTCGACAGTACCGGCGCTCTTGTACCCGACCCGTTTGGCCAGGCGGACGGCGGCTTCACCCATTTTCACACGCAATTCGGGGCTTACGGCAGGTGACGGCGCTTCCTCGATGAGCTTCTGGTGCCGGCGCTGGACGGAACAATCCCGCTCCCCGAAGTGGATCACCTGGCCGTGATCATCCCCCATAAGCTGGATTTCCACATGCCTGGGATTGACGAGAAACTTTTCGAGGTAGACCCGATCGCTGACAAAAGAAGCGCCGGCTTCCGTTCGGGCCGCCACGTAATTCTTACGCAGTTCCTCTTCGTCCCAGGCCACACGCATCCCCTTGCCGCCCCCACCGGCGGTCGCCTTGACGATGACGGGATACCCGAATTTTCCGGCCGCTTCGACCGCTTCCTCCACGGTATCAATCAATCCGGTCCCCGGTACGGTGGGCACCTTGGCCTCATCGGCCATGGACCGGGCGGTGGCCTTGTCGCCCATCTGACGAATCACCTCGGCCTGTGGCCCGATCCAGACGAAATCATTATCATGGCAGATCTCGGCGAACTCGGCATTCTCGGCCAGAAATCCGTAGCCGGGATGGATGGCCTCGGCGCCGGTGATTTCCGCCGCCGCGATGATGTTGGGAATGCGAAGGTAACTTTCACCGCTGGAGGCCTTGCCCACACAGACGGACTCATCCGCATACTTGACGTGCAGGGAATCGGCGTCGGCCGAAGAATGAATCGCCACGCTCTGGATACCGAGCTCGCGACACGCCCTCATGATACGCAGGGCGATCTCGCCCCGGTTTGCGACCAGGATCTTCTTGAACATGCAGGACTTCCTGTTGGAAAGACAGATAACCAAATCCGAGCCGGGCTGATTTCCGACCACGGATGACGGCCTGATCCCATCCCAGGGGACTTTTCCGTTTCGAATGCTGTATTTTGGGGTTCCCGGCACATGATAGCAAGAGAAAATGGCCCCCCATGAGGCCATTTTCCGGTTCTGATCCTGCTTTGACTCGTCAGATGGTCTGGGTTTCCACTTCCGGCTCTTTGCTCGTTTCCTCGAAACGATCCCAGGAGCTGTCGCTACTGGCCTGAATTCCCTTGACCCGAAGCATGAATTCATGGGGGTTGCTGCTGGTCTTGGTCGCGGCCTCGAGGGTGATTTTCTTCTCTTTGTACAGTTGCATCAGGGATTGGTCGAAAGTCTGCATCTGATACTGGATAAAGCCGTCCTGGATGGCCTGACGGATCATCACGGTCTTTTCGGGTTCACGAATGTACTCGCGAATGGTTCCCGTGGCGATCATGATCTCGCAGGCCGGATAACGTGTCAGACCGTCCGCATCGGCCACCAGACGCTGGGAGATGACCGCCGACATGGTCGAAGCCAGCAGGTAACGGATCTCCTGGTGCTGATGAGGAGGGAAGAAGGAAATGATGCGGCTGACCGTCTGGGTCGCGTCGATGGTGTGCATGGTGCTCAGCACCAGATGCCCCGTGTCCGCGGCGGTCAGTGCGATTTTCATGGACTCGGCGTCCCTGATCTCACCGATAAGAATCACATCGGGATCCTGCCTGAGGACATGTCTTAAGGCATCCGCGTAACTCCCGGTGTCGCTACCGATTTCCCTCTGGCTGACGATGCTCTTTTGGTCCCGGTGAAGAAATTCGATGGGGTCCTCTATGGTGATCACGTGCCGGGAAGTTTCCCGGTTGATGATGTCCACGATGGACGCCAGGGTCGTCGACTTGCCGCTGCCTACAGTGCCGGTCACAAGCATCAAGCCTCGAGGTTTTACCGCCAATTCCTTGACCACCTGGGGCAGGCCCAGTTCATCTACGGTTTTGATCTCAACCGGAACATGCCGGAAGACCATGGCCACGCTGCCACGCTGCACGTAGAAATTTGCCCGGAACCTGGCGATGCCCGGCACACCAAACGCAAAATCGATTTCACGGGTGCTTTCAAAGGCTTCCTTCTGGCTCGGCGAAAGGATCTGTTGGGCAACAGCCGCCATATCCTGAACGGACGGGGCGTCATAATCAGCAAAAACAAGGCTGCCGTTGATCCTGTACACGGGAGGCGAAGCGACCTTGAGGTGAAGGTCACTCGCTCCCCTTGCGATCATTTCCTTGAGGATTTTCTTGATATCCATGTAAAGGATTCTCCTGTTACGGGTTCCATCCCACAGACCGGCGGCGCCGCCGTCGGGTAACCATCAATTCCATTCCTGAACATCGGCAGGAATTCAGTATGCTTGAACATTGAATCAGTTGATTTTTCAGGAAAAAACAGCCCGGAAAGAGCGGGAATCGCTCTTTCCGGGCTGTTTTGAAAGCAGGAACCCTTATGTCCGTAAATCAGTCGGGATCGATAAGGAAAAGAACAGCCTCGGCCTCGACGGGATTCCCGTCCTCGGCGAAGATCTCCTTGATAGTACCGCTGAATTCCGCCTCGATCTCGTTCATGACCTTCATGGCCTCGATAATGCACAGGGTCTGGCCAGTCGTCACGCGATCCCCCACTTCGGCAAAAACGGGGCTGGTGGGAGATGGAGCGCGGTAGAAAGTGCCGACGATGGGCGAGCGGACATCTTTCCACTTGGCCCGGCTGGGGTCCGCCGCGACTGCGGGAGTATCAGCGGCAGCAGGGCCACCCGCGCCTGGAACTGAAATAGGCTGCATAGGCGCCTGCATGGCGGTTGCGACCGAAGCGGCAGCCATTGTCACCGGGGCTGATTTTTGAATGCGGATGGTCGTGTCCTCATTACTGACCTCCAACTCTTCAATCCCGCTGTCTTCAACCAGTTTTACGAGTTCGCGAACCTTGTCGATATCCATCTCGGATCCTCCGGTGCGTGGGTTCGTTTCCATTTTAAACCCTTCCCAGGTACTTCCCTGTACGGGAATCGATTTTTAGAGCTTCACCCTCTTCAATGAAAAGGGGCACCTGAACCACCAGCCCGGTTTCCATTGTGGCTGGTTTGGAACCGCCCTGGGCGGTGTCTCCACGCAGGCCGGGATCGGTTTCCTTGACCTGCAGTTCCACCGTCAGCGGAGCTTCAACCGTCAACGGTTTATCCTCAAGCAAAAGAACGCTGCACATGTCACTTTCCTTGATGTACAAGGGCACGTCACCCAGGGTTTCCTTGTGCAACTGGATCTGCTCATAGGTTTCCGTGTTCATGAAAACATAAAATTCGCCATCTGGATACAAATATTGAAACTCCCGGCGCTCCAAGCGGACTTCCTCCACCTTTTCGCCGGCCCGGAAAGTTATATCGACAACCTTGCCGTTTTCGACGTTTTTCAATTTGGTGCGGACGAAAGCCGGACCTTTGCCCGGTTTGACATGCTGAAACTCCACGATGGACCACAAGCCGTTCTTGTGCCTCATGGTGAATCCGGTCCGGAAATTACTGGTATCGGCCAATTCGAAACTCTCTTTCCCAATTACGATCATTCAAGGGATCTACCAAAAGCGGGTAATTGATAACACGCCGACCTCGTCATGGCAATGAATGTTAGCCCGGGTTGTTTCATCCTATGCTGTTTTGTCCAGCCTTCAACATGGCGGAAATACCCACAAGGGCCAATCGGTAGCCGCCGATGCCGAAGCCGCGAATACCCGCGGTCACCACATCGGTCAAAAGGTTTTCGCGCCGGAATGTCTCCCGGGCATCGGGATTTGTCAGATGAAGCTCCACCACCGGAATATCCACAGCCGCCACGGCATCCCGGATGGCCACCGAGGTATGGGTGTAGGCCGCGGCATTGAGGATGATCCCGTCACCATCGTCGCCGGCATTGTGGATCATGCCGACCAGTTCCCCCTCCACGTCCGACTGAAGAAATTCCAGTTCCAGGCCAAGCTCGCCTGACCAGCCCAGACATAATGACTCCAACTCCGACCAGGTGGTGTCACCGTAGATTTCGGGCTGGCGTCGGCCCAGGCGACCGAGGTTGGGCCCTCCAATCACGAACACACGCCCGGTCATGACGACGGCCCGCCGTCATCGCGTAGGCGCCCAATCCATTCCTCGAACTTCTTCTTCTCGCTGGTACGCCGTGAAGTCCTTTGGTCACCGAGCCCGGCAAGAGTTTCCCCGGGAGTCCGGGGTGACTGAGCCCCACCTTCCAGGTCAGCGGGAACAGCAGGGCCTTCGGCCCGGATCTCGGCGATCCTCTGGAGAATGTCCGTACGTTCCGGCTCCCGATCCGCCATCCGGGAAAGGGCAGCCAAGGCCTTGGCTCGATAACCCTGGGCAAGATAGATATCCACCAGGGTCATCGTTGCAAAGGAAGAGTCCACGGGCCCGGCCGAATGATCCCGCTGGGCGAACTTCCTGGCTTCGGCCAGGGCTCCGGGCCACCGATCGTCATCAGGATCCAGGACCACCAGCTTTTCCAGCAGGGGAATCGATTCTTCCCAGGCCTGACGACTCCGGGCATCTTCGGTCATCAAACGAAGAACAACAAAATTTTCCGGATCCCGATCCAGAACACCGGCCAGGACCTGTCTGGCCTGGTCCACATGGCCGGAGTCCAACAGGGCGCGCCCCTTGATCACCAAGGCCGAGAGGTAGTCCGGATGCCGAATCAAGCCGTCATCCAGCAGCTCCAGCGCATCATCCAACCGTCCGGCCTGCCGCAACAGATCAGCCAAGGGGGCAAAGACACGGGAGTACGGGTCCTGTGCCAACCGCATGGTGAAAATTTCAATTTTCTGTTCCAGATTCATGCTGAATTCCTGGGCATCAAGCCAATGTCTTGAGGTATTCGCCCACTGCCTCCATGTCACGCCACAAACCGGCGGTCATGGCCATGGGGAAACGCGCCTTCACGCCTGCCAGCATATCCTCAGCAGCCGCCAAATCATCCTCGTCCCGTTCGGATGACCAACCTGCGGCGCAAGTATCCGCGCCCCCGGCAACGGTTTTCACGGCCTTGCGGGCAAAGGCCCTGCTCATGGCCGCGAAAACGTCGGCGGTCGGATCTCCCTGCTCCCGGAGAGCGGCAGCCTTTTCAGAGAAGGCAGCGGCCACTTCACAGATGGTCATCATGTCGGCAAAGGTGAACATGACAATCTGGTTCCTGGTCAACCTGGCTTTGTGCATGTGCATGACAACGTCATTGAGACCGCGGAACGCGGCAGCGACCATGGCTGCCCCCACTTCGGAATCACCTTCGTGCAACCGATCCATCCCTTCGGCCAGGTTTACATAGAACCCACCCTTGGACCGAACCGTTTCCTTCCAGCGGTACATGGCGATAATGCTCTGTTGGATCTCACTGGTGCCTTCGTAGATGGTGGTGATCCGGACATCTCGGCGCATCTTTTCGACGACGTATTCACGCGCGTATCCATAACCGCCAAGGGCCTGAATCGATGCGTCGGCCGCGCGATTGCCGGCTTCGGTTCCCCAGTACTTGGCGATGGACCCTTCGGTTCCCATGTCCTTGCCACCCTCGTCGAGTTGCAGGGCCACCTGGTCCATGTGCGCTCGCCCGGCGGCCAGGTCGATCCAGTTCTCCACGATCAACTTCATCAGATAGCCCTGCTTTTCCACCAGCGGGGCGCCGAACTGTTCCCGGGTCTTGGCATAGGCCAGGGCGCGAGTCAAGGGTCCACGTCCTCCACCGAGACCGAACGCACCCACCATCAGCCGTGTGTAACCGAACACCTCGTTGGCCTGCTTGAGGCCCAGGCCTTCCACAACACCGATGAGGTTCTCCACCGGGATGTCCACATCCTCCAACAGCACCCCGGTGGTGTTGGAAGCCCGGATACCGTGTTTGTCTTCGTGTTTTCCAACGGACAAACCAGGTTTGCCCCTTTCAACAACGAAGAAGCTGAGGCCATCCGGGGTCCTGGCCAGGATTGTGTAAATCTGGGCCACTCCGCCGTTGGTGATGAACTGCTTGGTTCCGTTCAGCCGGTAACCGGTGATGTTACCTTCCGAATCGAGAATCCGGTCGGCAGTGGTCTGAATCCCGGCAACATTGCTGCCGACTTCCGGCTCGGTCACGCCATAGGCCACGATCAAGCCCTCGGTCGCGATTTTCGTGAGCCATTTGCTCTTTTGTTCCTGGGTCCCACCCACAAGGATGGGGTCGGTCCCCAGACAGATCGCCAGGAAAGCAGTCGCCACACCCAGGTCGCTGGAGGCCATTTCCTCGCTGACCTGACAGATGTCCCGCGCCCCTCCACCGAGACCACCGAATTCCTCGGGCAGGAAGATCAGATGCAAACCTACATCGGGGGACAGGAACTTGCCGATGATGTCATCGGGGAAATGGTCCGCGGCGTCGAGTTCCATGACCTTGTCGTCGGGCAGTTCGCGGCCGACAACCTGCCGCAGTGTCTGAATAACCATATCGCACATTTCAGTAGACAGACCGGCTGGGACATTCATGGACCCATACTCACTTTCGACTCGGCCCCCAGAAAATAATTGCGGGCTCAGGGAATGTTGATACTGCCGGACCCGACCAGAACGCACTGGCCACCGACTTGGATAGCGGTGGCCTGTCCGCCGGATATTCCGGCTTCGGCAATGAGACGGCTGGGTCGCCCCATCTCGAGACCCTGCTCGCAGATGATTCGAACCTTGGAACTGTACTTGACCAGCCGATGCTTGACCAGGTAGGCCACCAGGGCTCCTGTCGCTGCCCCGCTGGCGGCATCCTCCGGGATGCCGAAATAGGGAGCGAACATGCGGCAGTGAACGGTCGCGTCGGACTGGACCGTTTCACAGGTGAACACGAAAAGATCGCCGAAACCCAGATCCCTGGCGATGGCTTCGGAATCCCGGTGACGCAGGATGATCCGTTCCATGGCATCCAGGGAAGCCAAAGGAACGATATGGATCGGCAATCCGGTGGAAATGACTTCGCACGGAAGACCGGTGATCGCGATGTCGTCCTCGGGCAAGCCCAGGGTCCTGGCCACTTTTCCCCGATGGAAATACTGGCCCATGAAAACAGGGGAGTCCTGCCGAAGACTGTAGATCTGGTTCCCGTTTTCGAAGCTTGTCACAACCTCGTACTGACCGGCTTCAAGTTCCCACGTGAAAGATTCGGGGTCGTCTCCCACCACGCGGCGGTTAGTCTGGTCCAGAGCGAAGGTGGCGCCAATCACGGAATGCCCGCCGAAGGGAATTTCGGCGGCGGGAGTAAAAACCCGCAGGCGTGACATCCCGGAATCACTCACGGTCGACGGAACAATGAAGGCGGTCTCCCCCGCACCCAATTCCATGGCCAGGTTCTGCATCAGATCCCGTGGAACCCCTGTCCCATCGGGAAACAGGTACAAACGGCTACCGCCGAAGGGACGGTCCGTGAAAACATCGATCAGGAGGTATTCAAGTTCCATGATATCCTGTGAGACACCTCGGGCCCGGGGTTAGTCGGCACACAACCTCTCATCCAGGCCCTGCAGGCCCACGTGCCGGTAGGAGAATCTAGCACACACCATCCCGGTGGCCAAGACCTTTGGATATTCCCGCGGGAACCCGTTCGCCAGCCAGGGGGTGGACAACAGCGACCGCAGGCGTGTCAGGCCTCGATGATCACCGTGGCAACGGCAAATTCCTGTTCATGGCTGATGGTCAAATGGACCCGTTTCCCGCCGGCGGCGGCCAGGGCATCGCGTGCCCGGCCGTGAAGATTCAGCTTCACCGGGCCATGGCCCGACCCGCCCACCTCCACGTCCCGATAGGGAATTCCCCTGACATCGGCGCCCAGTGCTTTCAGGAACGCTTCCTTGGCGGCCCAGCGTCCAGCCACCGAATTCGAAGCGGGAGTCGGAATTTCGCCAGGGCGGAAACAGCGCCCCAGAAATCTTTCCCCATGGCGATCCAGCATTTTTGCAATGCGAACAACCGCTACCATATCGGTGCCGATTCCCACGATCCTCAATAGGCGCCCTTCCGTTCAATGACCGCGGGAAGAGTGCGCTTGAGGATGTGAAAATCCATCCTGAACCCGGCCTGCCGCACGTATTCCCGGTCAAGCTCCATCCACTCCAAAAAATCCAGGTGGCTGCGTCCGGACACTTGCCACAGGCAAGTCAGCCCGGGTTTGACCAGCAACCGGAGTGCTTGCTCGGAAGTGTAATCCTCGACTTCGGGGGGAATCTGCGGACGAGGACCAACGATGCCCATGTCGCCGATGAACACATTGAACAACTGGGGAAATTCATCCAGGCTGCTGCGCCTGAGAAAGCGGCCCACTCCGGTGATCCGTGGGTCATCCTTGATCTTGAACGCCGCCCCGGTGGCTTCGTTAAGGTGCTGCATGAGTTTCTTCTGGTCCTCGGCATTGATGGCCATGGAACGGAATTTGTAACAATTGAACACACGACCCCGATAACCGACCCGTGACTGTTTGAAGAAAACAGGACCCGGAGTTTCCAATTTGATCAGCATGATGATAAAGGGAAGCAATGGCAGGATCAGCAGAAGGCCGAACAGGGAAGCGACCAGGTCGAAAGAGCGCTTGGACGCGCAATAGAACAGGGAACGGTTGTCTTCATGACCCTCCTCGGCGGGCAGGATGAAATCGTCAAATCCCTGTTCGCTCCCGTAAAAGTTTTTATTCATCATGGCTCAGTATCACTTGTTCCCTGTTTTTCCCAACCATAGACCCTGACTCCCGGCGCCGTGGTGTCCAGACGGAGGTGCCCGCGTCGGGACATGGCCCTGGGCAAATGCCCCCCGGGATCGAAGTACCATTCCCGGGCCAGGACCAACCAGCACTTCGTCCGGCCTGCCAAAACCCGGTCACAGAATTCCTCAGCCTCACGGGCACTCCCCAAGGCAGGAAGTCCATAGGTGTCGATTACATCACCGGGCCCCCGGTAATAGTACTTGAATACCGAGGTGACCGCGGGGACAAGGATCGGATCGCCCTGGAAGTTGATCAATTCAAGTTGCGTGGCGGCAGCCCTGACATCAGCCTTGAAATACCGTCCATTCCAATAATAACCACCCAGTGACCACAGGGTCAAACAGCACAGCAGCGCCGTTGCGACCACCCCCGCCCGACGAGGCAAACCGGCCAGGCCGTAGGCCGTGAAAGCCAGGACCCAGGGGAAAACCATGGCCAGGTACCGTGGATTCCAGGGTTTTACGTTGCGAAGCGCCAAAAAAGTCAGAATCAGCATCGGAACGATGATCCACACGATCAGTTGCCCGCGTTTGCGATCGATCCGGAACAGTCCGGCCACCAGACCCAGGCCCACCGGAGCCGCGCCCAGCAAAAGGACAGGCCACGCGTTTCGCAGCACGGCTATCCGATCAGGCTGGTGGAGTTCCCGCAACGAAGGACCAAGGCTGTAACCGTAGAAAAACGTTTGGAGGGTGTAGGGCCAGGCCAGAGGAGAAAATGTTGTTTCCCCTCGCAGGGACTCCCCCATGCCACTGCCCGGCAGGGCCCGACCGACCGCCCAGATTCCCGTCGCTTTCAATAGCCAGGGGGAAACCAGGATCAATGCCACGCCAAAAGCCAGCGCCCACAATCCCCATTGGCGTTTGTTGGACGGAAAGTGAAAAATCAGAACTCCAAGCCCCATGCCCAACCAAAGAAACATTCCTCCCAGGTTGCTCCACACCGCTCCGGCGGCGGCCAGAGCGAACAGGAACGCCAAACCATATCCTGATTTCCTGCGTCCCAATCCCAGGATCGCCAAGGCCATGAGAACGGAAAACATCATCAGAAACGAATATCCGCGGCTCTCCTGGCTGTACCACACATGAAAAGGATTCAGGGCCAACAACAAAACGGCCAATCGCGCGGCCCGTCCACCCAACAAACGGGAAACGACCATACCGAACAGTGGAATCGTGGCAATCCCCGCGATCGCGGCGGGCAGCCGCAACATCAGGGCTGAATCCTGCAGACGAACCAGCGGCCAGACGACGGCCAGGTACAGAGGTCCCTGGATGGAGTCGAGGATCTGTTCGGTAAAACCGGCGGGGATACCGGGGCGGATCATCTGCCAGGTGAGCAGCTCATCGACCCAGAGAGCTTGTCCGGTGAGGGAATACAGTCGCAACACGGCACCCAGCAGGGTAGCCATGAGCAGGAAGCCGAATGAAAGTTCGGCCTTCCCGACACTGTCGTCCACCGCCCAGTCGGGCGGCGGAACCAGGGAGCCGATTCGACTGGTCCTGCTCATTGGTTACAACCTTCAACCCTCATGGAGATTCACCCACCGCAGTGGCAATGGGTATTCCCGGGCGGTAATCCGTCAGTTCCACATTGATCGACCCGACCGGAACCTTGGTTTTGATCAGAACGGGGATCCGTTGGGCATCATCGGAAATGTACAAGGTCAGCTTACCTTCATGCTTGAACAGGCCATCGCCCTGGATGACCGGTTCAACCACGAAACAATCCCACGTCCCCGCGTCGACTTCGACCCTCTCCTTGCCATGGATGATGACATTCAGGTCATAGGTGCGACGGGAGCTGTGGGCAGGAACCTTATAAACCTTCCCCACTTCCAGGTCAAGATTGCGCACGTAGTAAAAAGCCGACAACACATCCTGGACTCCGCTGGAGATGGGATAGGTCTCCCCGTTCGAGTAACGCGCTTCCTCCGCAAGATGGTCGAAGTCGATCTCGACGGTCTTCTTGTAATCCCCCTCGCGGAGCCGCTTGTTGAAATATCGACTATAGAGAGTTTCGACATCTATGTAACAGGTGATCTTGTCCCTCACCTTGTAGATCGAGGAAAAGAAACGGTTGCTGTTGGCCTTGCTCTGGATGTGATAGCAGGTGTGACCCTTGTATTCAGTCAGGCCGACCACCTCGAGAATCCCCTCTCCCGCGTTGATGGGACCGTACCCGATGGAAAACACCATGCGCTCGCCGGGCCCATATACCGAAGGGGCTGCTTCGTAGGACGGATTCTCCTGACACGATGCCGAGTTGGGGAACCAGATATTGATGGACAGAACCAGGGCCACGGACAGTGGCCGAATCAGGATTGGACGATTAAATCGAAGCCTTGATGGGAAATCGTGACACCACACAGGAAAACCTTTCAATGGGGACCTTCGCCCAGGACCCGATCCACAGCATCCATGACCATGCCGGGAGTGAGATCCATCATACATGGATGACCCGGAACAGGACAATCAGCCAGGTCGCATGGAGAACATTCCTCGTCTGTTCCCACTGAAACATGACTTGGGGCCGCCGGGTTCCAACCAACCGGATCGGTGGGCCCAAACAATGTCACGGTGGGAACACCCAGGCTGGCCGCCAAATGGCGTGGACCACAGTCAGTGCCCACGAAAACCCGGGCCAGCCCCAACAGGTGAGCCAGTTCCGGAAGGTTCGTGGGTGGAGCAATCGCATCCTCGGGCAAAAGTCTCCTCAACTCGGTTTCCAGTTTCTCATCCCCGGGGCCGGTCACCAGGATAGGGTTGAAATCCCTGCGGCGAAGCTGCAGGAAAAGTTGCGCCGCATGGGCGGCCGGCCATCCCTTGGCGCTCCAGGTCGCGCTCATCATCATCACAACACGGGGTCCCGAACCACGAATCCAACTGTTCAACCATGTCCGGTAGTTGTCGTTGAATTCCGCTGGCGCTTGATCCGGAACCGGCGCGGCGGCGAATCCAGCCAGCCACGGGGAAACAGCAACTCCCAAACACCGCAGCGGATCGAGAAATGCTTCCCCGGCAAATCCACGCAGATCCCGACCGGAAACCTGGTTGCGGGGAACCTTGATGTTGTAGGCCCAGCGCCGACGGGGCAGATCGTACCCTACCCTGACAGGAGCGCCGGTCATTATCGTCCACAGGGCGGTGCGGGGACTGCCGAGCCAGTCGATAACCAGGTCGTATTCTCCACTCCGCAATACGCCCAACCAGGATTTTCCATCCTGGGGAGGCCAGGACAACACCCGCAGCCGGCCTGCCCCATCGGCGCGACGGGTCAACCCTACCAGCAGATCCACAAAGGGCCGGTCGATGACCAGGTCGACAGAAGCATCCGGCCAGGCACGGACAACCTCCAGTACGGCCCTCATGGTCACCAAGGCATCACCCAAGGCCTTGCGGCGGATGAGAAGAATTCTCGAAAATGGTGGGTACGGTCTCACGGCTGCCTCTCCCCCTGCGGATCATTTTCCGTCAGAAGACCGTCCAGGGCATCCAGGACAGTGGCAGGTTCAAGATCCGGCAAACAGATGAATTCCCGACACTCATGAAGATCACAGGGGTGACAGAAGGGAGCCCTGGCCAGAACATGGAAGGGTCCGGATCCCGTATAGGGAAACCAGATTTTTGGATCGGTGGGTCCGAACAACGCCAACGTTGGGATGCCGAAACCAACCGCGGCATGCATGATGCCCCCGTCAACCGTAAGCAACGCGCGAGCTGAACTTGTCACCGCC
This sequence comes from Candidatus Krumholzibacteriia bacterium, assembly GCA_023270185.1. GTDB lineage: Bacteria > Krumholzibacteriota > Krumholzibacteriia > LZORAL124-64-63 > LZORAL124-64-63 > JAGLCY01. The sequence continues at coordinate 23,481 of JAGLCY010000129.1, forward strand.
AAAGCCTCCGGCAGGGGCAAAGCGGGCATCACACCGCCTCTGATCCGTGGTATACGATCAGCCAGGACAGCGAGATCACCTTCCCTGCCCGGAGCTACCAGGACAGCCAGAGACAGATTTGTCCGATCCAGAAGGAGCGAGACCAAATCATCCCACCGTTTGACAGGCCATTCCTTGCTGGGCCAGGTGGCGCAGGGGGCCAGCAGCAGATATGGAGCACCAGGTTTGATCCCGATGCTGGCCAATCCTTCCCTGGCCAATGGCCATTCGTCCAACGGAGCCAGGCTCGGTTTCAAGTCCCCCGGTCCGAATCGGGTGGGCAACCAATCGACGAAACCTTGCCCGGACTCAACCTGGGTCAAGGGGGCCAGACGGCAAAGATGTTCACCCAGACCACCTGGAGCGATCCGGTTGAAGTCCGAATGATCTCCGGTGACCTCTTTCCTTGGAACTTGATGAGTATAGAGTCGGCCACGGATTTTCCGGGTCCCTCCTATGCGCAGGGGAATCCCCGCCAATTTCAGCA
>JAGLCY010000013.1 GCA_023270185.1 Candidatus Krumholzibacteriia bacterium
ACTTCGACGCTGCCGATCTCGGCCACACGACCCAGATCGTTACGCACCAGGTCGACGATCATCACGTTTTCGGCGCGGTCCTTGGTCGAGTTGGCCAGATCGTCGCGAAGCTGTTTGTCCTCGGTGGGGTCGTCGCCGCGAGGGCGGGTGCCTTTGATGGGGCGGCTCTCGGCAATCCGGTCACTATCCAGGCGAAGGAATCGTTCGGGGGAGGCGCTGACCACCTGGAAGCCGGGGAACCGGAGCCAGGCGGCGAAGGGGGCGGGGTTGATATCCCGCAGGATTCCGTACAGGTCCCATGGTGGGCCCGGTAGGTCCATTTCCAATCTATGCGTGAGGCACACTTCGAAAACATCGCCGGCGAAAATGTGGTCTCGGCACTTCTGGACTGCTGTGCAGTATTGCTCTTTGGTGAAGTGGGCGCGGACGGGCGGGGAATCGGGGGTATGGCATCCGGTGCTCCTGACGTCCGCGTCCGTTTCGAAAGTGGCCAGACGCTCGCGCCAATCCTGAAGAACCGAATCAGCATCTCCACGGTCAACGATCGATAGGGTCGTCTCTTTCGTTGAGTGGTCGTGGCAGAGAACCTCGTCCACCACCATGAAAGCAAGATCCGGTAGTTGAAGATCATCCTCGCCTGTGTCAGGCAGGGTCTCGATGGCGTAACCTGTTTCGTAGCCGAAATAGCCGACCAGACCGCTTTGAAAAGGCCCCCCGGGTGGCCTTTTCTTACTTATCTCCCCATGGTAATCACGTTGCAACCCACGCAGGGCAATGAAAGGGTCACCTGTCCATTCCCGCACCAAGGGAGAATCGAGCCGCGCCCCATCGGGTTTCCGCCAGGTGGTCAGAGTCAGAGCCATGGACAATTCCGGGCTTGAAACCCGATGCGCGGTCAGCAAAGCGGAAGGATTGCCCCCCAGAAAGGAATACCGGCCCAGATGATCGGGATCCATGGCGCTGTCCAGCAGAAAAGCGTGGGAACCGGGGCCGAAAATCCCGCCGTAGCGCCAGAACGGCAGGGCGAGTTTCAGAGGGGTGATCTGACTGCGGCTCATGACGGATCCGGTCGGTCGGAGGTCGGGCAGCGTGCGAGGATCTTTTCGACGCGCCGGCGCAGGGCGGTGACATGGGTTCCTTCCCAGAACAGTTGGTCACAATCACGGCAAAGATAATAAGTGTCCAGCCATTTGGCCGTCTTCGGAGGGATGCGTGAGGCGACATCCGCCTTGGCGACCTCGCGCGGCAGACCGTTGCACTTGCTGCAGCGGCCGAACATCCGGACCTGATCGGCCAAAAGGAATCGGCACACGACTTCGCGGGCCTGCTCGTCGGGATCATCGGAACGGATCAGCATGGCGTTGTCCATGGTGGAGCGCTTGAGCAGGGAGAGGCTCCTGGTAAGTACCACGCGGTTTTCGTTTACGCCCCGGCGGGCCATTCGAGGTTCGGACCAGGAATTGTCCCAGGCCGTGTCGAAACCCATGACGCGCATCAGGAGGGCCAGTTTGCCGAGATGGCCGTCGCACAGGAAACTCGGCGAGGTCAGCCGACAAGGACGAGGGCCGCGGACCTCCAGGACATCTCCGGGGACCGTAAGGGAATCAAGAGGCAGTTCCCGTTTTGAAACGAGGGAATAAACCGACCCGACTTCGCAGTGGGGAACTCTCAGCGATTCAATGAGATCCTTCAGGGAAGAGGGTCCAGCCAGACTACGCGCCATCGGGATTGGTTGTTCTGGATCTTCCGGAAAAATTATCGTCAAGGTCAACATTTGGACGATAGTAGCATACTTCTCCATTGCCGATTGACAGGCCCTGTTCCCGACCACAGAATTCCCCAAACCAGACCCGGAAGAATTCCCATCACCAATCCAGGGGTGAAATTCTGACTCTCGAACATGGCAACACCAAAACCGGTTCCGCGCGTGAGCCCTGGTTCTGGCTCCTGGGCGCGCCCTTGGCCGTGGTGGTGTGCCTGTTGTTTGCTCGAAACGTCTTCGCTGTCTTCGCGATCTATCATCTGGGTTTTTGCCTCCTCCTGCCGGCCGCAAAAAATTTCCTGCACCGCCGTTTCACGATAAGTGACCATCTGGAATACGTGGGCCTGACCGGACCCGGCACGATGCGTGGAGTGTTGCTTGGCCTTGGACTCGGCGTGATCCTGGCGGGCGGGACCATCCTGGCCTTCCGTTTATTCGGCGGGGTTTTTCTGGCAGACCAAAACATCCCGGAGATTCTGGGCAGGTGGGGTGTGGACCAGGGCAACATGCCCCTGATGTTCTGGTTCATGGTCCTGGTCAACGGTCCGGCCGAGGAACTCTATTGGCGGGGTTTCGTGTACGGTGAGATGTCGGATGGAAAACCGCGCACCGCTACCATCCTTTTGACATCCGCCTGTTATGCCAGTTATCACGGAGTTACGGTGTTTCTCCTTAATCCCAACGTACCGGTCGCCGTGCTTTTCATGGTCTTCATTTTCGCCGCGGCATTCGGATGGGGTTGGCTGCGCGAAAAGACCGGCTCGGTGTGGCCCGCCCTGCTGGCTCACGCTGGAGCCACGGCAGCCTACATGGTCGTGGCGCGACCCCTGCTGGAATCATAAAAGCGAAAGCTTGCCCAAACTACACCACTTGACCGATAATCACTCCCCATCACCGCGTCACCGAGGAGGGAAGATCATGCTGGGAGCCATCGCAGGGGATGTCATCGGGTCCACCCACGAGTTCTGTCCCACCAAGTCCATCGATTTTCCACTGTTCGCGGAGGGAAGCAAGTTTACCGACGATTCCGTCCTGACCGTGGCGACCGCTTTTTCGTTGCTGACCGACGGCAACTACGCCGAGAACTACCGGATCTTCGGCCGGCTCTATCCTCTGGCCGGCTACGGGGGAAATTTCAAGAAATGGCTCCATGGGTCGAGCAGCAAACCCTATGGAAGCTGGGGCAACGGTTCGGCCATGCGGGTGAGTCCGGTGGGTTTTGCCTTCGACAACGAAGAAGACGTTCTTCGCGAAGCCAAGAATTCAGCCGCGGTGACGCACGACCATCCCGAGGGGATCAAGGGCGCCCAGGCCGTGGCGCTGGGCATCTTCCTGGCACGGCAGGGCGCCGAACCCGCGCAAATCAAAAAGGAAATTACAGATCGTTTCGGTTACGACCTGGATCGTACCGTCAAGGCCATCCGTCCTGAATATAAATTCGACGTGTCCTGCCAGGGTTCAGTGCCCGAGGCGATCATCTGCTTCCTGGAAGGCCAGGATTGGGAACAGGCAGTGCGGTTGGCCGTATCATTGGGTGGAGACGCCGACACCCAGGCCTGCATGGCCGGTGCCTTGGCTCAGGCCAGGTTCTCAGGGGTGCCCAGCAAAATCGAACTGGCGGTCAGGAAGATGTTGCCCGAACATCTGTTGGAAATCATCGAGGATTTCGAGAAGAAATTCATGGCCGGCTAACAGGAGAAGGATGCTTGAACGTCAACACCCTTAAAAGAAAATTTCCCAAGAAGGACTGTCCCTCCACGCCCTTCTTCGTGTCCATCGCAGGCAACATCGGCGTGGGCAAGAGCATGATCACGACCATGATCGGCGAGGTGTTCGGCTGGCAGATGCATTTCGAACCGGTGATCAACAATCCCTACCTCGAGGACTACTACAAGGATATGAACAGGTGGAGCTTCCACCTTCAGGTCTATTTCCTGAGCAAGCGGTTCGAGGTGCAGAAGATCATCCTGGATAATCCCGGCTCGGCGGTCCAGGACCGCACCATCTACGAGGATGTCGAGATCTTCGCGCCAACCCTTCACAGGCGTGGCTGCATGGACGATCGGGACTACGAAAACTACCGCGAAGTCTTCCGCAACATGGTGACTTTTCTGCAGCCGCCCGATCTTATCATCTACATGAAGTGCAAACCGGAAACGGCCCTGGATCGGGTCAAACAACGCGGGCGTGGTTGCGAGACGGACATCCCGCTGGATTTTCTGCAGGACCTGCACCTGGCCTACGAAGACTGGATCGAAAGGGCGCCGGCCTTGTGCCCGGTGCGAACGATCGACACCGAGAAGATAAATCTGCGGGATGACCGACAGGCCCAGACCGATCTGCTGGGCATGATCCGGGAATTCCACATCGAAAAACACGAACGCAACGGCGGGTGAGATTTGAAAACCAGTGATTACCGGCCGAGCGATCTGCTGCGCGGCCCCGACATATCCGACGACCTGCTGAGGGCTTTGCCGAAAACAGACCTGCATTGCCATCTGGACGGATCGCTTCGCATGGAAACCTTCATGGAGCTTGGCCGGGCCGCCGGGATGGATATGCCCGACAATCCGGATGAAGTACGGGCCCTGTATTTTCCCCCTGACCGCGAGTGCGTCATGCACGAATTCCTCAAGTATTTCGACCACACGCTGGAGGTGCTGCAAACAGAGGAAAACCTTGTCCGCGTGGCGCGCGAACTGGCGGAGGATTTCGCCGAGCAGGGCGTCTGGTACCTGGAGGTCCGGTTCTGCCCGTTGTTTCACACGAAACAGGGAATGACTCCCGATCAGGCCGTCGCCGCGGTGCGCCGGGGCCTGGACGACGCGGCCACTTCGGCGGGCTTCCAGTCGGGGATCATCATCACGGGTATCCGCACACTCGAATCGGCCAAGTCGCTGGAACTGGCGAGATTGGCGGTGGGCTGGAAGGGCCGCGGCGTGGTGGCCTTCGATCTGGCGGGGGCCGAACAGGACAATCCTGCGAAGAACCACATCGAAGCGTTTTACCATGTGATGAACCACAACCAGAACGTCACGATCCACGCCGGGGAAGGGTTCGGTCCGGGGTCCATCCATCAGGCTTTGCACCGTTGCGGCGCCAACCGTCTCGGGCACGGCACACGGCTGGAAGAGGATCCCGACCTGATGGCATATGTGGTCAACAACCGGATACCTTTGGAGATTTGCCTGAGCAGCAACCTGCAGAGTTGCGTGGTGGAGGATCTGGCCCATCATCCTTTCCGATTTTACATGAAGGAAGGCGCGCGTGTTTGCCTGAACACGGACAACACCCTGTTCGCGCGGACCTCGCCCACCCATGAGCTGCGGGTGGCGGTGGACACCTTCGACATGACGCTGCTGGAAACGGAAAACCTGCTCATCAACGGATTCAAGAGCGCGTTCATGCCCGAGAAAGCAAAGGGTGAGATGATCCTTGAAGCACTGGAGACGTTTTCTTCGTTGCGCGACAAGTTCGGCCTCGACGGACACAAGGCGGACAAGTCATGAACGAACGACTGAACATTTTGTCCGACCGCTGGCGCGATCGTGTGGCCGAGGCCGTTGATTGGCTGACCGAGAAGGGATTCACCGGTCGTGTGGGCCTGATCCTGGGCAGCGGGCTGGGCAATTTCGTGGATGCGGTGGATGACGCCCAGGCCGTCGAATATGGCGACATCCCCGGCTACACAACCACTTCGGTGGCTGAACACACCGGACGTCTGGTCTGCGGTACGGCCGCCGGCGTGCCTGTGGTTGTCATGCAGGGACGGCTTCATCCTTACGAGGGCCTGCCTTTCGACGAACTGCTGCTGCCGACCGCGGTGCTGGCCTGTCTGGGTATCGAATCGGCGATCGTGACCAACGCCGCCGGTGGATTGAACCGCTATTACCTGCCCGGCGATCTGATGGTCATCCGCGACCAGATCGATCTGCACCTTCACGATCCCCTGCGTGGATTGCTGGCCCAACCGTTCGCGCCGGTGGCCGGTTCCGATGCCAAAACCGCCGCCCTTCTGGCCGAGGTTGGACGAAGCGGGGGAGTGGCTGATCTTTTTGATCCGTCCCTGGCCCGCAAGCTGGTCGCCGCCGCCGCCGAATCCGGTGTGCCGATGCACAGCGGCACCTACGCCAGCATGTACGGCCCGGCCTATGAGGCCAAGGCGGAGATCGGTATGCTGCGAAGGATGGGCTGCGACGCGGTGGGTATGTCGACGGCGCCCGAAACGGTGTTGCTCAAGAGGCTGGGCGTGTCGCCGGTGGGGCTTTCCTGCATCACCAATCCCGCGCGCGAAACGGGGCAGCCCGAGCTGTCGCACCAGGACGTGGTCGAAGTCGGCAAGATGGTGCGCGACCGCATGGCCAGGTTGCTGCTGGCGTTTTTGCCGAAGGTTTGAGTTCTTTTATTTGGTTGTGCTTCTGAAATTGTGTCCGGCCAGATCGACGTCTTATATGATGGTTTCGGGCAAGCTGGGATATGGGATATCATTGCAATAAACGCCCCCCGGGGGGTGTTTTGGGACAATAAATATGTTGTCAATTCTGTATATTGACAACATATTTATTGTCTAATGCAAAAAGTGCCAATATCGAAATCTTAACACCTTGAAAACAAACAAAATAGCTTAAAAAAGTGCCCCCGGGGGCACTTTGGGCAAGTGCAACACATTGATAATAAACAAGTTAAAAATCAAGGACCCATCCTGGAACCTCCAATATGTCCGGGTCTTCCAGTCCTGGCACCACACTCACAAGACAACGTTGGAATTTACATGGAACCCATCATTGCCAATCGGTTATCATCCCCGGCAAACCTGTTGCACCCCTGTTGTATATAAAGACCCGATTGTTGCTCGATTCCATCGTTCTGGGGGAAATCCATGAATTTTGCCAAAGTCGTCCGGATCATTCCGGGTGTGTTCGTTTTGCTGGCCCTGTTGATTCAATCCTGCCCCGCCCAGACTTCCATCGGCTTCGAGAATCCCGGTGACACCACCAATCTGCTTGAATATCGGCTGCCTGACTGGGGCTACCGCACCTGGGATCTGGGGTTCGCACTCAGTGGTGCCGGGGCGGACGATTACTACGGGGATTCAAACTATAATATCAGCAACAGGTTCAGTACACAGCTGTCCTCGGGGCTGGTCCTTTACCGGGAAAGCGAAACGCGGACCAGATCCCTGTTTGCGGATGTTGGAGGCAGTTATGGTCGGTCCCATTACGGCAACGAGACACACGAGAGATCGGGACACAATCTGGACGGTGACCTTGCCGCCAGCGGCAAGTGGCAGGAATTCCTGGGCGAGGGTCCGGTGTCGGTTCTCGCTTCCGGCGGCGTTAACTGGAATTACACGGAGTCTATCCAGGAATCCCAGGGCTTGGGTCAGGTGGATGAGAGCCGGCGGTTCACTCGCAGGCATATCTACAGTATGTCTCTGGGCGCCGGATTGGGAAGAGTGCGCGATGTTACCCCCTTGATCAGGGCCCAGCGGCTCAGTGAACGTCTGAAAGCTCTTGGCCGGACCGTCCTGACACCCTACCAGATTCAGCAGGTTGCCAGTGTTCTCGCCCAGGAGCAGGGGTATCGTTCGGTCTTTGATCGTCCGAGCCGGAGTTTTTGGCGGGATGTCCTGGAACCCATGCTCGATCAGGACAACCCGCTGTCCCCCTACGAAATCTTTTATCTGGCCGATGTCATGAGCGAGGATGTGGGTCCGCGCAAGCAGGGTACGGAATTACAGGGACGGTTCTTTTACCATGAATATGGGTCCGACGACGATTTTAGGAGTTACGGTCGAATCTCCCGGGGTCCGGCGGTATTTTTCCTTTGGACCAGGAATCTCAACCTCGACAACCAGCTATCCCTGAGGGCTTCGGCAAGGTATGCCACAGTAGGTGGCCAGGAGTACAAAGAAGAACTGGTGTCCGGAGGAATGGACCTGGCTCACCTGTGGACCATCGCCGACCGTTACAGGCTGGATACTTCCCTCAATGTTGCCGGGTATTACAACGAGCAGAATTTTGATGCCGAGCGGGCGATCAACCGATCGATAGAGACTACACTCCACTCCATATTCCGGATCTTTCTCGAGGACAGCATGGCCCTCAGTGCCAGTGTGCTCGGTTCCAGCAGGCAAAGCGGTCACGACAGTATCTCTTACGTCTATGCGGATCGCTATTCCAGATCTTGGCATTGGTCCTACGGCATCGG
>JAGLCY010000130.1 GCA_023270185.1 Candidatus Krumholzibacteriia bacterium
ATCGTCCCCAGGGTCGAACGGGACTCCGGCGCCGGGAACGCTCCCTGTGACCGGGCCTTGGCGTCACTGCCCCTTCGGGTCGTGCGCAGACGGTGCAGACGATCGATTCCCTGATGGCCATTCAGCACCGGAGCATGGCCATCCTCGCACAGGTACCCGATCCGCAGGTCGGGATCACCACGGCGCAAGGCTTCGATCAGCACGGTGGACATCACGATGTCCCCAAGATACCGGAGCCTGGTCAGGAGTACCGAACGGATAGGCCTGCCTCCGAGTGCCCAGCTCACAGGTCCGCATCCTCGCGGTCGACAACCCGAATGGCTGCATATGCGGCGGCCAGATCGTCCGCTATGAGAACCCTGGGATCATGCCCCCACTGGCGCCTGACCTCGTTCTCATGTTCAGCCCCGTATCCCGTCCGCACCAGAACAGACCCCAAGCCCCGGTTCCGTCCGAAAGCCACATCGCTGGCCTTGTCCCCCACCACCCAGCTTCCTCTTGTTGCCCAACGGCAGGATTCCGCGGCCTCCTCGAACAGGCCGGCGGCAGGCTTGCGGCAATCACACCCCTGTCCCGGAGCGTGGGGACAAAAATAGAAACCATCGAAACCGGTTCCAGCCTTGCCGAGCAGCCAGTCGATTCTGGCCATGACCAGTTCCAGATCATCGATGGAGAAACGGCCCCGACCGAGACCTGATTGATTGGAAACCCCGATGAGAAGATATCCGGCGGCGGACGCGGCGATCATGGCTTCGGCGGAGCCGGGAAGGAGTTCGACCTGGTTCGGATCACTCAGGTAGTTACGATCAACGATCACCACACCGTCACGGTCCAGGAAAAGAGCGGGGCCTTTATGTTCCAGGGCGGATGGGGGGCATTTTTTCCAGACAGACATCAGGATTCCTCCCGCAGGGTCCGGGCGTCGCCGGCGATGTCGAGCACGGCGGCCAGGACCGTTTCCGCGCTCACCGTATCCAGGCAGAACTCAGCCTGGTTGCAGGTTTTAAGATAACATGGTCGACAGGAAAATCCGGTGGGAACGATGGCCTTGGCATGACGGCCCAAAGGGGCGGTCCATTCAGGATTGGAAGAGCCGAACACCCCGACAGTCGGTCGGCCCAGGGCGGCAGCCAGGTGCATGAGCCCACTGTCATTGCCGATGAACGCGGAGGAAGACCTGAGTATTCCCGCAGCCGTGAGCAGATCGGTCTTCCCTGTAAGATCCAATATGGCCGTTCCACCAAGGGGATCCTCGCTCCAGAACTCTTTGAACCTCTCACGTAAACGGAGAGTGAATCCCCGAGCTGCCTCATCTCCCAGAAGGACGATCCGGACCCCGGCTTTTTCGATCGCCAGTTCGAGAAAATCGCCCATGCGATCGACCGGCCAGGTCTTTGCCTCCCCATAGGTGGTCCCGGGGGCCACCGACCAAACAGGAAGGCCGGCACCCATGTCTGCCGGAGGTAAAGAATCGCACCCGGGCAAGGAGGTCGGGACTCCCTTGTCCAGGGACTCGATTATTCCCACCCCCAATGAATCCAGCCAGGCGCGGCCAAGACCGATCATCTCACTTGAATAGTGGAGACTACCACGGGGTTCGGGCGAAAGACCCACGGTGAGAAAGGCGGAGCGGCCGTCGGAACGATAGCCAACCCGGCAGGGGATGCGAGACATCCAGGCAGCAATCCCCGTACGCAAGGAAGGTGGTCCAAGCAGAATCGCGTCATAACCGCCTTGACGCAGGATGTTCGCCAGACGGAAGGTCCCCGCCAATCCCCGATGCCGACGGTCACGTTCCAGAAGAATCAACTCGTCGACACGAAAATCGTCGCGAAACAAGTCCGCCCAGGCCCGACGCACCCCAAGGTGAATACTCACCTGCCGACCTGTGACCGCGGTGACCTCACCCCTGTATCCATGGAGCAGGGATAGAAGAGGTGTATGCATGACCACGTCGCCCAGCCAGTTCGGGGCCAGGACCAGCAATCGCAAACATGAACGGTTTTCCGCGGGATTATTCATGGTCGGGCGGATCACCGGCGACAACCGCGTCCCCCCCGTCCAGGGATAGAGGTGTGGTTATCACGGTTGAGGCGGTGCTGGTCCTACCCTGGGTCACCCCTTCGACCGCTTCCATGAGGGTTTCGATGTCAACCTTCTCCCCCTTGGTGACCTGAATGACCCGGGCTCGCGGCCGGCCACGGGGCATCCACTGTGGTCCATCCCCCTTGGAGAAAAGACCGATCGCGGGCACCCCCTGCGCCACCGCGAAGTGGAAAAAATCGGTATTCCCGGAGACGAAGAGATCACACTGGGCCAACAGGAGGATCATTTCCAGAAGCGTGTCGCGTTGAAGTCCCACGGGAACTTCGGAAAGGCTGGCCTCGAATTTTTGCAGGCGGTCATTGCCCGTGGGATCACCCAACGGAAGAACCTTGCACACCAACTGGCTGGACAACTGCCTGACCAGGAACTGGATGTTTTCCATGGCAAAACCATGGCCTGTCTTGCCGATCCCGGGATCGACGCCGATCAGCATCTGGTCGGGATTGGGCTTGTGGAAATGGACCTGCTGGGCCATCTGCCGAAGCTTCTCCAGTGGCAGAGGCCAACGGGAATTCAGTTCCTCCGCTTCGAAGCCCAGGAAAGGAGCCGTGTACTTCAACCGATCTCCCCGATAACCATCGTCATCTTCACGAAGCCGCATTTCGAAATTCACGCCGGGCCACGAATCCTTGTGCGAAGGGCCGAAGCGCAGGGACGCGCCGCTGGCCAGCGCCGCCAGTTCGAGCCTCGGCTGGGGGGAATAGGACATGACCACGGCCATGTCGTAATTTCCCGTACCCAGTTTGCGCAACAGGTTGCCGAATGCCGGTCGCCAGGGATTGAGCTGCCCTTCCTTGTAGGTCATGCATTGGCGGGCCAACCCGCTGGGGACAACAAGGGGGGCGTGTTTCTCGGGAACCAGGAAGTCCATTTTCGAGCCGGGATAGTGGTGCCGGATGGCGGTCAAAAGGGGGACATGAAAGAGAAAATCGCTCAGGTCCCCGCAGTCGATGCACAGAATCCTGGAGGCATCCGTCAGCGCCCCGGGGAGAGTGAATGACGCCGTCTTCCCCTTGTTGAAGAAGGGGCGCATCAAAGTGCTGATGATTTTGTGTTCCGCCAAGGCCTGCCTCACTGGGCTGAATCCGGGAATCAATCCAGGATATCAGGGAAAATTACGTCAAACACCTCATCAACATTGGATACGGGAACGAATTCAATCGCTTCCCTTACCTCTTCTGGAATGACTTCCAGGTCGGACTTGTTGGCCTCGGGGATGATGATCCTGCGGATACCGACCCGATGGGCCGCCAAAACCTTCTCCAACAATCCACCGATGGGCAACACCTTTCCAGTCAGGGTCATCTCCCCTGTCATGGCGGTCCGACGCCCCAAAGGCTTGCCAACCAACAGCGACAGAAGCACGGACGCCATGGCGATGCCCGCGCTGGGCCCATCCTTGGGTACAGCCCCTGCGGGCAGATGGATGTGGACATCCCGTCCGGTGAAAAATTCCTCGTATTCTTTCCGCGCCCCGAACCGATTACGCAGGTAACTGTAGGCCGCGCTGGCGGATTCCTGCATTACGCTGCCCACCTGCCCGGTCAGGCGCAACTGCCCTCGTCCACCAGGCATGGAAAGACCCTCAATGTAGAGTATTCGCCCTCCGACCTGGGTCCAGGCCAACCCGGTCACGACACCAACCTTCAGATGCCGCCGCAGACGGTCACCCGAATAGCTGGGCGAACCCAGGAAATCCTCGAGGTTGTTGGAACCGATGACCTGCCGTTTCTTTTTTCCCTTGGCCACGTCCGTGGCGACCTTGCGACAGACGGTGCCGATTTCCCTCTCCAGATTCCTCACACCCGCCTCGCGGGTATGGTCTTCCACGATACGCATCAGACCGGCGTCCGTGAAGCGAATGTATTTGCCGGTCAAACCATTTTCCTCGATCTGCCGGGGCATGAGATACCGCTTGGCGATCTGGAGCTTTTCCAGATTCGTGTAACCCGGCAGCTGAATGACTTCCATCCGGTCCAGCAACGGTCGCGGGATGGTGTCGAGCATATTGGCCGTGGTGATGAACATCACCTTGGAAAGATCGAACTCCAGGTTGAGATAGTGGTCGGTGAAGGCGGAATTCTGTTCCGGGTCAAGAACCTCCAGCAGTGCGCTGGCCGGATCCCCCCGAAAGTCCTGCCCGAGTTTGTCGATCTCGTCCAGCATGAACACCGGATTATTGGTGCCGCACTCCTTGATCCCGTTGATGATCCTGCCCGGCATCGACCCCACATAGGTGCGACGGTGCCCGCGGATTTCAGCTTCGTCCCGCATGCCGCCCAGGGAGAAACGGAAAAACTTCCGTCCCACTGCCTCGGCAATGCTGCGGCCAAGGGATGTCTTGCCGACCCCCGGGGGCCCGGCCAGGCACAGGATCGGCCCCCGATGGTTGTCTTTCAGTTTGCGAACCGCCAGATACTGGATGATCCGTTCCTTGACGTCGTCCAGGCCGTAGTGATCGCGTTCAAGAATGGTCTCGGCCCGCTTCAGGTTCAGTTTGTCATCACTGCTTTCGTTCCAGGGCAGATCAAGCAGCCAGTCCAGATATGTCTTGCTGACCGTGTACTCGCTGGCACCCGGGGACATTCGGCCCAAGCGGTCCAGTTCCCGGTCCGCGGCCACCTGCACCTTTTCGGGAAAGTCCGCTGCTTCGATCCGTTCACGCAGATCGTCGAGTTCAACCGATCCCTCGTCGACCTCGCCCAGTTCCCGCTGGATCGCCTTCAACTGCTGGCGCAGGTAATATTCCCGCTGGTCCTTGTCGATGGATTTCCGCACCCGGGTCTGGAGTTTCTGTCCGAGCTCGAGAACGTCCAGTTCCCTCATCACAATCTTGGACAACATCTGCAGTCGCTTGCGAGGTGATTTCTCCTCCAGCATCTTCTGTTTTTCAGCGACCTCGACATCCAGATTGGTGGCGATCAGATCAGCCAAACGGCCAGGGTCGTCGATATTCATCACGACGACCTTCAGCTCCTCGGAAAAGTTTTCGCTGGCATCGATGATCTTCAGGAAATTGTTGGCCACGCCCCTCATGTAGGCCAGAGTTCGGGAATCGTCCTGGTTATCCTCTTCGATCAGCTCGACACGGGCGAGCATGTAAGGGTCGGAGGCGACGAACTTCTTGATCCGGCAACGGGCGACGCCCTGTCCGAGAAGCCTCATGCTGCCGTCAGGAAAGCGCAGCATCTTCTGGATCTTGACCGCGGTCCCCACCCGGTAGATGAGATCCTTGTCGTCCACGTCGTCCTGATCGTCATCGGTGATATCACGCTGGGAAAACGCCCCCAGAATCTTGTCCCCAGCCAGACAATCGTCAGCCAGCTTGACAAGATTGGCATCGCTCAGTACCAACGGCACCATCATGGCAGGAAAGATAACCGCCTCGCTGATGGGTAGGATGGGCATTTCCTGCGGCAGCAGGATTTCACCCGAATATTCCATCTCCATGATATCCTGATCGTTGTCCGCCATGAAGTTCAAGCTCCTTCCAGATTTTGACGACGCGTCCGGCGCCGTTTTTCTCGTTAGTCCCGACCTTCGCTAATCTTGCACCTGACCGGATTCAGCGGCCGATGGTGACCTGCCTGCGGTCACCCTCGTTGCCGGCACCTTTGTCGAAGGTGACATGAAGAAACCCGCTTCGGTACCTGGCCGTGGCGCTTGCCGGATCAACATCCACCGTGATCGCCACCTTGCGAACAAAAGGCCCGACGTTAATCTCCATCTTGTGGAAATGTTTTTTACCCGGCACGGAGGATTCCCGACGAATTCCCCTCACGACGAGACTCTCCTTGTCCGCCAGGACTTCGATCTGCGCAGGGTCCATGCCTGCCAGATCAACCTGGACGATGAAGTGTTCATCGGTTTCGTAGGCATCCGTGGCCGGCCGCCAACACATATCGCTCTCACCCGGAATCACCCCGCCCTTCTGGGCATAGGAGGTCACCAGGATCTCAAAGATCTCCTCCAAATCACCGGTTCTTTCCCTCTTACTCATTTTCTCCTCGATCTGTGCCTGCCGGAACGGTAATACACGATTGACGGGTATGCTACCGTGCCGGATCGTCACCGTCAACCAAACCCCTGCCCACCTGTGATATGCCGGCCCCCGGCCCGAACCATGTCACTCCCCGTGAAAGGAGCAGATCCTCGCACGCCGGGCCCAGCCGAGCGTCGGATTTGCGCCGAAACCGGCCCATGCCCTCGGCCAGTCGCTGATCCGCTTCATCCGCCGGAAAGAGGTCTCCTTGCCGGAAAGGTGAACAGGCGCTTGTTTCGGCGCGCAATTCCATTCCGAGCAGCCCCTGGCGTCTGACGGGCAATCGTCTCCAGAGCATTTCAATAAGGCCAACCCAGGATTTCCATCCCGAAGATTCGGGCCCCCGGATCGAAGATGAATCACGACACCCTCCAGACCACACGGCGGTAAGCCGCCACCGGCCCCGGCTGGCCGGCCCTTCGGGACACAGGGTCAGGGCTCGAATCGCCAACCCGCCGCATAGGGCCGAACTCAGTCTAGTGGATGAGACGGGCCGACCCAGGCGAACTCCAACAACAAGCTCAAGTTGATTCGGATCACCATTCAGAGACCTCTTGTCGCGTGTTCCCAATCCCGTCCCCCTGCCCCAGGCCTCGTCGGAAAGCAGGTGACCGGAATCGCCGAACACGGATCTCAACAGGGCCAGTGGAACAACCTGGAGATCACCAAGTGTCCGCACCCCCAGCATTTGAAGATGATCAACGACGGATCGCCGCCCAGGCAGAAATTTCACCGGGAATGACTGAAGGAAAACGGCCACCTGACCGGGGACGATCGCAAGAATCCCTCCACCAGTTCGAGCCGCGGTCAGGGAAGCCAGCCCTGCCGCAAGTTTCGTGGGAGCAACACCCGCGGCCCGCACCCCGCCCGCATCCCGGGCCAATCGACTGACAAATACCGCGCCATCCATGCCTTGACCGTACAGGCGTTCGGTTCCCGTCAAATCGAGGTAGGCCCCACGTGAAGTCAATTCCCAGGTCGGAGTGGTCAGACGACAAAACTCGACGAGTGGATCAGTTCCCCCAACATCCTTCTCATCCGGATCTGGCCCCGTCATCCGCAGGTGCAAAATGGACGGGACCCCCATGGCCGGTTTCGCTCCTGATTTCAGGAAAACCTGCGTAGGACCCCGATGACCACCCCTTGAACACGCACCCGGTCCTCGGGCACCTTGAGCACGGGAACAGCAGGGTTTGCCGGCTGCAGCCTCACCTGGGCGCCTTCGCGGAAATACTGTTTGACGGTGACGGAATCCCCATCAACCAGCGCGATGACGGTTTCCCCGTTCCGCGCGGTTTCCCGGGCCTCGACCACCACGGTGTCGCCGTCCCGGATCTGTTCATCAATCATGGAGTCGCCGCGCACCCGCAGGGCAAATGTACGTCCTTTGCCCAACCACTCCTCGGGCAGGTTGATTTCCTCCTGGTCCTCGAGAGCTTCGATGGGCAAACCGGCGGCAACGGTTCCCAGGAGAGGAATCCGAGCCAGACCGTTCGGACCAACTCCCTTGCCGACCACTTCCAGATCCCGACTGGCGTTCCTGCGTTCCCTGAGGATATAACCCTTTTCCACCAGGAGGCTGACATGTTTGTGGACCGTTGCCACCGAGGAAAGACCGAATTTTTTCCCGATCTCCTGCAGGGTGGGAGCATACCCCTGCATATCACTGTACTCGGTAATGTAAGCGAGGATTTCTGCCTGTCTTGGAGTAAGTCCCATGGTCGCCTCCTGCGAAATTTGACTGATGACGGCCCGGCACTCTCGCCGGTTTACCGTTGAAACACACAATAGACGAAAGATTGGCGAAAGTCCAACGAAAATTCAGGAAAAATAAAAATTGGTTCGCGGATCCCGTCAGGATTCGGAATCGATCACTCTGGACCAAAGACCATCAAGGGAATTCCGCTCCCCGTTTTCAAGAAGACTTTGAACCTCAGGAAGGTCCGGAAGCCCCAATCGACCACCCCAATCACGGCATTTGAGTCCGGCCACGGCACTGCCCCAATCCAGGCACGACCGAAACTCCAGCCCATGGGCCAGAGCAAAAGCGTAACCGGCATGGAAAGCGTCACCGGCGCCGGTGGTGTCCTTTATCGGCACAGCAAAGGCGGGGACCGGAAGAGGCTGGTCATTTTCCAGTCCCAGAACCCCCTCGCCGCCGAAAGTCATCGCAACCCGTTCGGGCCCCATGTCCCGCAGAGCGCGCAAGGCATCGAGTGGAGCGGCACACCCTGTCAGATCAGGGGCGAAACCACGAGAACTCACCACGTCCGTGCAACAACCCACAAGTTCTCCCGACCCAACCCTGACCGAACCGGCATCCAGCACAACCGGCACGCCACGCTCACGGGCACAACGGGCCAACCGAATGGACACTTCCGCTTCATGGCCGTCGGTATAGAGTAGATCGACTTCGTCGAGGAGTTCGGGAGCCGCATAACCGGATTCCAGGTTGGGGACATCACCCCTGGACCAGAATATCGTCCGTTGGCCTCTTGCCTCATCAACCAGGATAATGGCCTTGGGACTCTGCAGACCGACAACAGTTGGACAGTGGGAGAGATCCACGCCTGCCGCCAGGAGTTCATCGCGTTGGAGACGGCCGGGCACGTCATCGGTGAGTGGAGTGATGAGTTTGACTTCAGCCCCGAGCCGGGCAAGCGCCACCGCAGCCGTGGCGCCGGGTCCCCCGCCGCAGGTGATGACCCGTGAAACCTCGGCCTTTTCATCAGGAGCGGGAAATTCACTCACCGGAACGATCACGTCGAAGGCGTTGTAGCCGACCACGAGGATCCGAGATCTCCCCATTTTTCCCATTCCGGCCACCAAACCCTCCTTGTTTGCCGCAACGACGCTATGCTAGGCTGCAGGAAACTCGCAAAAATGATGAACACAACGCTTCATCAGGAAAGGTATGAGATGGGTTCCTGTCTATTCTGCGACATCGCCGCAGGCAAAATCCCTTGCACCGAAGTGCACAGCGATGAAAAGTTCCTGGCCTTCCGGGACATCGACCCCAAGGCGCCGACCCACATCCTGGTGATTCCCCGGCTCCATATCGCCGGCCTCTCCGAACTGCAGAACACCGACACCGATCTGGCGGGAGAACTCATGCTTACGGCGGCTCGCATCGCCTCGAGCGAAGGACTGGACGAAGCAGGATATCGTTTTGTCATCAATTGCGGACAAGACGGAGGGCAAACGGTGGGCCACCTGCACCTCCACATACTCGGCGGGCGCCAACTGCATTGGCCACCCGGATGACCTGACATCAGGCCACGTCGTAAATCCCCCGCCCCACCCTCTTGACCTTTTTGCTGGTGGACAGGGTTCTCCTCAGAACGTTGTCGAAATTACCACTCTTGGTCTTGAATAGTTTACCCTTGAGAATGCGGGCCTTGAGTTCCTGGAAAGCGATCGAGGAACGGTTCTTCCTGATTACCGATACGATGACATCTTCCAACTTCATTTTCCCGGCTGCGGTCCTTTTCGCGGTCGACTTCTTCCTGCGCACCTTTTTTCCCGTACCGGACCCGGTCTTGGCAGCGTTGTTCATCAGCTTGCCGAGCTCTTTCTCCACCTTGGCCAAGTCTTTCACAAGTTTCGATTTCACTTCCTCGAGAACATCTATCCGCTCCCGCGCGGCCAGAAGACGTTTGAGATCGGCGGTACTGAGATCATTCAAAAGTGACGGCTTCCTGCGTGGCATATTCACCCCCTGGTACGGGTCATTTTCGGCATCAACCCCGCTCCCGGAAGAACAGGCGCGGGGTTATCGATCGGGCTCACGTTAAACGGAAGTAATAAAAGTGTCAATCCCGGGCAGCATCCGAATATTTATTACCGACTGCGGAAATCGACCATGCCAAGAAAATAGTTGGACATATTTGTCCCCTGTGGGATTTTTCGAATGACACGCACCGCGCGCCTTTCGTCAAGATGGATCGGTTCAGC
>JAGLCY010000131.1 GCA_023270185.1 Candidatus Krumholzibacteriia bacterium
AGCGCCGCCATGTTCAGTGGCAAAGTGATCCCAACGACGCTGAAGGAGCTTCGGCGAAGAACAGCGCCCAGGACAAGGGAAAGAACCAACAATGCGACGCACCCGACATCCCCGATGTGACTTCCCTTGAAAATGATCAGAAAAAAGGGAGTCAAGGCCAGGGCGGACCGGTGGACATCTTTCCAAATGAAGCGGCCGCCGGTTATCAACACACCGGTCAGGGCCAGATAGAAGAACCAGATGCGAAGAGGGTCGTCCGGATTCAAAACCCGGAAATTCCCCAGGTAGAAATGAAGCACGGGCAGTGTCGCGACGACAAACGGATATATGGGCCAGAAAAAAATCCTGCTAAAACGCATCAGACTTCCGTAATTCTATTTTTCAATCAGGCCGATGACTTTGGTCAACAGCAACATGACAGCCACGATGACCAACAGGGGAACAATCCAGGTTCGCAGGGGCCTTTTCTTGTGGTGGTGGTCGAACAGACGTTTTCGTGGCTGGTTTGGCCTGGGATCCTCGGTCACGGCTCGCCTCCTTTGGTCTGGAACCGTTGTGGAGCCAGAATGCCATTGCAGACCGAACCTGCCAAGCCGATTCTGCCGCCGCGTTCAGGATACGATGAACCAGTCCTGAGCCATCCCCACCATCCAGTGGATGATCACCACATACCAGATGGATCCGGTTTGGCGGGCGATCCCGCCGAAGGCCAGTCCCGCGGGGATGGCCGAGGCGGTTTCGGTGAAGGGCCGGCCGAAATGGGCAACCACCGACAAGGCCGTCTGGATGATGTTGGCGCTGGCAAAACCGAATTTTTCCTTCAGCCCGAAGAGCAGGATCCCACGGAACAGGAGCTCCCACGCGCTGTAGTAGATAAACTGGAGAGCTCCATGTCTGGCAAAGGGGCCCGTCTGTGAGGTCAAGGCCGGGTCCAGCGGATACACGGCCCGCATTTCCGGTTGGAGCGACGATAATTTTGCAGCCAGGATCGCCACTGGAATTCCGATCGCCAGCCAGATCAGGCCCATCTTGGGCCGGCCGATTCCCAGACCGAGATCCCGACAACCCATTCCGCATAATCCCCTCGCGCAAAGCAGGGGAATCAGGCCGAGAATCAACCCGGCCGCCAGATTATGACCAAGCATGGAAATCGGCTGTCTCGTCATTTCCACCCAGGTGCGACTGGCCGCCGTGACACCGATGACGTCCGCCCTCGTCCAGTAGAAAAACTGGGTCAGGGCGATCATGGCGACCAGGATGATCCAGGCCGGTCGGGAATCATGTTCCGCTTTTTTGGAAACGATGGATCGCACGGTAAACATTCTGTTCACCTCCCCCAACTCCCAGAATCCAGTTCAAGGTCTGCGAAACCCCCACCCGCAGGGACCGTGGTTCATAACCCAGGTCAATTCTACTGGAGGTGATGTCCATCGGGCGGTGTTCGAGAAAATTGTTTACCCAGGCTGGTGTGATGCTCACCGATCCGCCGCACCAGCCCCACATGGCGCACAGGTGCGCGAACGGCATTACTAATTGCGGAGGTATCTTCAGGACACGACGATGGATACCCGAGACATCCGAGATCGTAGCGAGGTATTCGGCCATGGATGCGTTTTCCCCGCCCAATGCGTAAGCCTCTCCCCGTCGGCCGTTCCGGGCCGCCAGGGCGATGCCCGCAGCCACGTCGTCGACATGGACGTAGTTTGCCTGCACGTCCCCGTCCGCCATACGAAAACGAAACCGTCCCGCCAGGTACAGGGCCATCAGCCTCGTCGTGCCGTTGGCGTCGTTCCAGGGCCCCGGTCCATAGACCCGGGAGGGTCGGACGATCACCGCGTCATGGCCGTCGGCCACGTATTTTCGCACGATCATCTCCGACGCCGTTTTACTTTCGGCGTACGGAGTGGGGCGCCGCGACATCCCGCGGCAGGTCGCATACTTATCAGGCGGTAATGCCGCAACCGAAGAGACATGGACAACCCGCCGAACCGAATGACGAGCCGCGGACTCGAGCAACGCTTTTACGGCATCGGTGTTGATCCGGTAATATTCTTTCGGATCCTTCACATAAGCCTGGGCCAGGGCGGCCAGGTGCAGAACCTTGTCACATCCCGCCACGGCCCTGTCCATGGCATCGTAATCTTCCAGGCCGCCTTCCACGATTTCCACCCTGCCCCGCACGGACTTTTCCAGACGGCTCGCGTCCCTGACGAATACCCGGACATCCTCCCCCGCCTCAAGCAGATGAGGTACCAGACGTCCGCCCACAAAACCCGTGGCTCCGGTTACCAGGATCGTTTTCATGACAACTCCCCCTTGCTTCCCGGCTCGTTTTGGCCCGAAAGATTCAAACCCCTCCCCACAACCCTCAGATTGACGGGGACCTGATTCCTGGCCGGCCTGGACATGTACGGTGAAACCAGTTTCTGGACCATGACCGCGACCGCCACGCCGGCCACAGCGTCGATAGCGTAATGATTGTTGGTATAGACAGTGGAGACGACGATGAACCCGGCCCAGATGGAGGCCACCCACCCCACGGTCCGGCTGAAATGCCGGCGGACCAGAAGGGCGGCAGCCACCGACCCGGCACAGTGGGAACTGGGAAAAGCCGTGCCCAGCGAATCGCCCGCTTCGAAAAAGGCGTTGATCACAGGCCCGAACAAACCACCCACCCCGGACACCGTCCCGCCCGCCGCGTGCGCCAGGTCCCGGGGTCCAAGCACCGGCAGGACCAGGTAGATCACGAAACAAGCCAGGTACGTGGACAGAAGTCCGAAGGTGTGATATTCGAGTTCCTTCTCGCGTCTGCGCAGGGCCAGAGCCACCGGCGGGCCCAGGATCAACAGATAGTACGACAGGTATGAGAATCCCATGATGTTCCGTAACCACGTCCACGACAGGAAACCGGACATTTCATCATTCAGGTGGAATCCCAGAATGGCCAGATCGGCAGCCTTGATGGATCCGTCATGGACCACCGGAAGTGTCAGGTTGTACAGCCATCCGATTTCGGACCAGGCCAGGGTCCACATGAGGTAGGGATAAAGCCGGCCCAGGATTCGCAGGGAAAGCCGCGTTTCGGATCCGACCCGTGGCATTTCCAGAAGCAGGAACGCCAGGCCGACGTGCAGGATCACCAACAGTGGCGTCACCGGTTCCTGGCCCGCGCGCAGGACCCAGACTCCCGCCAGAATCACGTTGTAAGCCATGAACACGATTTCAATCCCCGGTTTATTGTTTTTCATATCCATTGGTTTCTCCTCAACCATTCGGCGGTTTCGGCAACCCCCGTATCAAGTGAATAGCGGGGCTGGAACCCGATTTCCGCCATGGCGGAGCCGGGATCACAGACCCAGCAGGCCTGGGATATTTCACGCACCCTCTCCCTGTTCAATACCGCGGCGCGGTGCCCCAGCCAGGCAAGGGCTTCAATCGTCATGGCAATGGGACGAGCCGCAAAAACGGGTACGGCCAACTTCACCGGCCTGCGCCCCAGGGCGTGGCCGATGGCCATTACGAAATCGCCCCAGGTGATGGCCTGGGGATTGGCCAGGTTGTAGGTGCTGCCCACTGCTCCGGGCGTCATGGCCGCAGCTATCAGACCGTCCACGGCATCGGCGGCGTGGACGATGCTGATTTTCCGGTCCCACGGTCCGATCGTCAGGGCGAATCCCCTGGCCACCATGCTGAACATTTTCAGAACCACCCTGTCCCTGGGTCCGTATACCGCGGGGAACCGGCAGATGACGGAAGGAACACGGTCCGCATAGGCGTGGATAACCGCTTCGGCGTGGAGTTTTGACCGGCCATAATGTGAAAGAGGCCGAGGAGGCGTATCAGCTGTCAGACTCCCCCCAGCCGGGGCCGGACCAACCGCGGCCAGCGAAGACATGAATACCAACTTCGGCGGTGAGCACGAGCAACCGGCAGCGGCCTTCAGGATATTGGCGGTTCCCTGGGTATTCACTTCGTAACACTCGGCCGGTGTTCGGGCTTCGGTCAGGGCGGCCAGGTGGTACACCACATCCGCGCCGCAGATCAGGTTTTCCAACGATGACGTCTCCCCCAGGCCACAGTCATGGAATGCGACATCCAGCCCCTCGATCCAGCCACGGCCCGCCCCGGGCCTTTCGATGCAGATGACTTCATCGCCGCGATCGAGCAGTTTTTCGACAAGATGGCTTCCCACGAATCCTGCTCCTCCGGTCACTATTGCGCGCATGTGAGTCTCCTTTCTTCTACTTGCAGGGATTTGATGGCGGTGATGACGACGTCTGGTTGTTCTTCGAAAATGAAATGACCCGCATCCGGTACGGGTTGAACCGAGAACCGCGCCAACCCTTCTCTCAGGATGTCGATTTCATCATTGGTAACCGAACCTGAATGGGGCGCCTGTCCGGCAAGAAGCAGGACCGGGCAGGAGATATTGACGAGGTTTTCACGAAGGGATTCCGGTTCCGTGGATCGGGCCATGGCCCTCATCGAGGTGATGAATGCGTTCAAATCACCATCGATATTCTTGAGATAACGGCCCACAGTGCGGCGGTCGATCCAGGACCGGTCACCGGAAGCTTCTTCCAGATTGCTCTTGAACCTGCCCCGCAACAGCCGGCCGCCGCCCAGTTTTGCCACAACCGATGCGAACTTCAGGGACCTTTCCATTGTCGGCGTGGCCGTGTTTTCATTGGGCCCGCCTTCCACAGAAACGACGCCCCCGACCAGGTCCGGCCTTCGGTAGGCAAGCCGTAGCGCAACGGAAGCCGAAACCCCGTGTCCCACGATGATCGCGTCGTCGATCCCGAGAGCATCCATGACTGCAGCCACCCGGTCGGCTTGGGCAGTCATGGTGTAGTCGGCATCTTCAGGCCTGCTGGATGATCCGATCGCCAACGGTTCGATGATGACCGTCTGAAACCCGCTGTCCTGGAGGGGGGAAACGATATTGCGATAACCATAAGCGCAGCCGGAAAGTCCCGGCAGCAGGACCACGGGATCCCCGGTTCCCGCTGAAATAACCGTCAGAACCTGTTCCGGCGCGACCTCGACCGCCTGCACTATTCCCAGATTCAAAACCAATATCAGCATCAATGTCGTCATGGGCTTCCCCCCTCCGTATAACGTTCCTTTTCCAAGGAACTCATCCGTTACACAATCCTGAGGAGGATTTCGCAAGGCCGGGACCACACTTAAAAAAATCAGCAGGGAAAATTTAAACTATTTCAGCAAAACACCTTATAGGCCAATCCAATGAGACCAGCTCTACATTCACGCAAGTTTGTTACAAATTTGAGTGTGCTTAAAGATACAGTCAGGTTTACCTAACCAAACAGGAATTGCGGTGGTGATATTTCCCGGTGGAATGAATTCCGGGTGCGAGATGTTCGGCTAACCACTCCTGGCGGTTGTGTGCATGAAAAAAGAGTTCGGGATGTCCTCAGCCTTCGGCCTGCGGATTACCCGAACTCTTTTTTCATGCACACAACCGCCAGGAGTGGTCAGCCAAACAACCGCCCAACGGTCTCCACCATCACCTGGATATGTTCTCCAGACTCGTAATCCAAGGTAGACCCATGAATACTGTGAGGAATCGAGAAGATCACGAATATCACCAGCATGGCCGCCACGGCCCACCACTTCCCGGCGGGATTACCGGGACCTGCGTTCCGAGACCGGATCACGGCGATCAGCCACAGCAAAGCGCCGACCGCCAGTTTGTTGTCGGTCAGGTCCTCACCCAGCGGCCAACCGGTCCAATAGGCGTCGAAGGCGTGTTTCTGAACGATTGGACCGAGAATCAGCCCTCCCACCACGATGAATCCGAGGGTGATCCGCGACAACACCTTCAATGCCGACCCATTGGTCAGGGCTTCGAAACCCGCTCCCGTCGAAAACAGGAAAGCCATCACGATGGCAAAAATGTGCAGCATGAGAATCGTGTTGGGTACGTCCCCCTTGAAGCGGGCCACGGCAGCTTCGCCCATCGGCACCTCGACCTTCTGGCCATCCTTGGTGAGTTCCACATGATACTCCACCTTGCCGGCCATACCCTGGCGGGGAATCAACGAGCGCAACACTTCGCCGTCCCGAACCATGGGAAGTTTCGTCCAGGGATCATCCGTGGGGAAACGACGCCAGATAACGGTGGCGGACACGGCATCGTCAGGGACATGAATGGTCACGGGCATATCGGCATTGATGCTGTGCGTACGCAACAACTCGCCCTTGATCCGCGTTCCGACCAACTCGGTATCAAACCTCTTTTCGTAGGTCGGTCCAGACATCTTCTGCCAGACCAGGAAAACCCCGGTCAGGATAAAGGCTAAAATCCAAAGCAGGATGACTCGCTTCAAAACATACCTCACAGTTCACGGGGCCCACGTCACTGACGCCGGCCCCGTTGTCAGACACCCAATCAGGCGCCGTATTTCTTGATGGCCGCATCCAGCCGCGGCAGCATGGCGAAAATGAAGCCGGCCACGCCCAGAATGGCCACCGCAAGCACCACGAACATGGTCGTGCTGGCCTCCAGGCCGCTGATGAATCCGGACATCTTGTTTCCGACGGCCGTGCTCAGGAACCAACCGCCCATCATCAGGCCAACCAGGCGCTTGGGCGCCAGCTTGGTCACCAGCGAGAGTCCCATGGGAGACAGGCAGAGCTCTCCGAAAGTGATGATCAGATAATAATAGACCAGCCAATTCATGGAGGTCTTTGCCGCCCCGTCCTGCCCCATCCTGGAACCCAGGGCCATGACAAGCAGCGAAACCATCGTGATCAACATGCCGTAAAAGATCTTGCGGGCCGTCGACACGCCCTTGCCCCGCTTGACGCGCCAGGCGAAGAACCAGACCACCACCGGCGTCAGGATCACGACAAAGAACGGATTGAGGAACCCCGTCAACAGCTCGGCGTTCATCAGCCGCACATACTTGCCGGGCGCCAGTCGCGGCGTGTCGGGAGCAGCCTTGCGGTAGACATCCCCGAAAGTTTCCTCGGAAACCATGATCACCGG
>JAGLCY010000132.1 GCA_023270185.1 Candidatus Krumholzibacteriia bacterium
AGGACGGGGTCTTTTCGGGATCGACCTTCACACTTGTGGTCATCACCCCGTGGGCATCCTTTGACTCACTGAGGACAACGTTCGAGTCGGGATACACTTTGCAGGCGAAACCACCCTCCAATTCAGAGTCTTCCGTATAATCGTGCACCGTCACTTCGGACATCCTGTCGGCGGAAATCATGTCCACCGTGGACTGGTCGAGGATCCGGGCGCCAAACATGGCCTCGGCCTGGTCCGAAACCGTGAACAGTGTGCGTTCGTCAGGACGGGAAAGATCCGGATCAGCATTGCTGAAATAGGATGGCATTGCCTTCTGGGCGTAGAAATCAGTGGCCGTGGGGATCCACTCCGCCTGCCGGTCGGTGTTGTGCTCGGCGAAAACAGTGATCAGGCCGCCACTCAGATGCAGCACCATGAAAAACGCGCCGCCGGCGATGTAGACCGGGATCAGGGCAGCCAGACCTGGCTTTTCCTCCGAGTTCGCAGTGCGCACGATATTGAGGAAATAAGCCATGATCGGCAGCATGCCGATGATGAAACCGAAGGTCACCGGGCCGATGGAGTTATCCACGAAGGGTATCTTCTGGCCCGCGAAATATCCGATGGCCCCAAAGGCCCCGGCCGGCAGAAGAATTGTCAATAAGACCTGGAGCAGCCCAAAATCACCCGGTGCGGTGATGGGTTTGCGGTCGGCTTTCTCGAGCCCCTTCCAATTGATCAGCAGGATCACGACCCCGACCAGCATGCCCACGCCGGCGGCCGCGAAGGCCATGTTGAAGCTCCACAGGTTGCGCAGTGGCGCGGCCAGCAGGGCGGAAATCGTTGCCCCGATGTTGATGCCCATGTAGAAGATGTTGAAGCCCGCGTCACGCCGGGAATCGTCAGGAGCGTAAAGGTTACCCACCATGGCGGAGATGTTCGGCTTGAAGAATCCGTTGCCGAAGCACAGCAGAGCCAGACCGGCGTAGAAGGTCGGCATACTGCGGATGCCCAGGGCGAAATAACCCGCGGCCAGCAGGAGTCCTCCGATCAACACGGAACGGCGATAGCCGAGAACCCGGTCGGCGATCATCCCGCCGATGAACGGCGTGAAGTATACGAAAGCCAGGTATGTGCCGTATATTTCCCCGGCCATGGCCGTGGTGAAACCCAGGCCCCCGCGTTCGGTATCAATGATGTAGAGAAACAGGATGCCCAACATCAGGTAGAAGCCCAGCCTCTCCCACATTTCGGTAAAGAACAGGGCCTTCAAGCCTTTGGGATGCCCTTTGGGGGGCGGGTCGGTCATGGCTTGGGCGTGCGACATCGTCTGCCTCCGGGATCGGGATGGATTAAAAAATGGCGGTCACCCGATTCAAATACCGGGAAACCGCCATTTCCAATGCGGTCCGAAGCAAAATACTCCATGAGAGCATTCAGAACCACTGATTTTTATCTGCTCTACTCCACCCCGTGCATCAAACGCGTCAGAGGCTTGGACAGGAGCATCAGGACCACCCCGATCCCCACGGCCACAAAGCCCATTTTCCCGAACAGGTCGATGTAGGTTGTAAGGCTTTCGGTCGGCGTCAGAACCACCTCTGCGGCGCCTTCTCCCCCAGCTCCGCCGGTGAGTTTGGCCAAACCCGCGGCCGCGTACATGGAAAAGGCGAAGGACAGGAACCAGGCCCCCATGGCGCTGCCTGTCATGTGTTTGGGAGCCAGCTTCGTGACCATCGACAAGCCGATCGGCGACAGGAACAGCTCACCGGTGGTATGCAGCAGGTACATGATGCCCAGGAAGATCAGGGGCACCAACGCATCATCACCGACAAATCCCGCTCCCAGCAGAAGCGCCAGGAAACCCAATCCGAGTTGCACGATACCCATCCCGAATTTCATGGGGATGCTGGGGTTTTTACCCATTTTGGACAGCTTGATCCACATCACCGAAAATAGACTGCCGAACAGGATGATGAAGGCCGGGTTGAAGAACTGTGTCTGGGAAGCCGGCATTTCATACAGGCCCATGATGTTGCGGTCGACGTTGCGCAGGGCGAACAGGGTCAGGGAACTGCCGGCCTGTTCGAAGAAAGCCCAGAACACGACGTTGAAGGTCATCAGAATCATCAGGACGATGATGCGGTCCCGTTGGACGCGGTCGCCCTTGAACCCCTCGCGCAACAGGTGGAAACACACATAGCCCAACAGGCCCATGAGGATCCAGAAAAGGAGGTCCTTGCCCAGAATGATGACGTCTCCGCCGTAGGTGATCAGGGCGTACAGGGCAGGGATGGCCAGAATGGACACGCCGTACACAAGCTTGCCGTATTTCTTCAGGGCCTCCGGGTCATTGGGTTCACCATGTCCCTCGAGTTTGTCCTGTCCGCGCAGGAAAATCGCTATGCCGACCAGCATTCCGATCCCCGCCAGGAGGAAACCCCAGTGGTACCCGAATTTCTCGCCAAGGGGAGCCACGGCCACGGTGGCCAGAAGTGCGCCGATGTTGATACCCATGTAGAAGATGGTGAAGCCCGAATCCCGCAACGGGTCGCCGTCCTTGTAGAGGCGCCCCACGATGGTGGAGATGTTGGCCTTGAAGAAACCATTGCCGACGATGATGGCGGCCATGCCCAGGTACAACCAGGTTTCGGTGCCCCCGAGGATCATGAACTCGCCGATGGCCATGACGATTCCGCCGAAGACCACCGCCCGCCGGAATCCCAGAACCGAGTCAGCCAGTTTCCCGCCCCAGACCGGAGCCGCGTAGACAAGAGCGGTGTAGGCGCCGTAGATGCCGATGGCCTTGGTGTCGCCCTGCATGAGCGCGTCGGTCAGGTACAGGATGAGCAATCCGCGCATGCCGTAATAACACAGGCGCTCGAACATTTCCGCGCCGAAGCACACAGCCAGGCCTCTGGGATGTCCCTGGGTCATCTCTTCTCCAGTGGTTGGGATGATAAAATGGTCCTGATCGGACCATTCTAAGGTTCTCCCCGAATCGCGTCAAGCTGTCAGGCGGGACAAGGTTCAGTGCTCAGGGCCGACGCCACGATGGTGTCGAGATCGCCGCCCAGATCAGCCCGCAAACCGGCCACGAAGTCAGCTTCGAGATCGAGTTTTTTCAGAAGTCCGCGAACCAACGAATGGGTATGGGGATCGAGATCCTGTTCGATGATCATGGCCAGCAGATTTCCCACCGCGACCGAGCGAACCACATCCTGGCCCTCGCCCGCGAGCTGGGGATCGTGGTGATACTTGATGGAGTCGTGCAACGCGGCCGGGAAGCCCCAGTTTTCCGCCAGCATGGCCCCGGCTTCACAGTGATCGAAACCGAGCAGGCGCCGTTCGGCCCCCGACACATCGAACGCCGGTTCCGCGGTGACCAGGTTCTTGTCGTTCGAAACCAGATAGGCGTCGATCACCAGCATCCCGACATCGTGAACCAATCCGGCCGTGAAGGCTTCGCACTTGTACTCGGGGAATCCCAGTTTTTCCGCGGCGAAGGAGGCGGCGGATCCCGCCAGGATGGAATGGTTCCAAAAACGGTTTCGGCTCACGTTGTAGCCGTCCAGATCCCTGCGCATCACGGGCGCCATTCCCGAGGCGAAGGCCATGGTCACCACCGCCCGATTGCCCAGCATGACCAGGGCTTCCTGGACGCTGCTGATTTTCCGACGGGAACCGTAAAAAGCGGAATTGCTCAATTTCAAGACATTGGCGGTCATGGCGGGATCACGATGGAGAATGTTCACCACGCTTTTGACGCTGGCGTCGGACTCCTTGAAGATATACAGCAGGTCCACCACGGTCGTCGGCAAGGCGGCGAGATCACCGGTGTTGGCCACCAGATTGTAAAGCACACTATTAGACACTTTTTCCCCCATGATTTTCTTCCACTCCGTGCTTGGGTCCTGGCCGACCGGCAAAATTTTTGCCTCGGGACAGCTGTATTGCAACAGCCCCGGCGTACCATCTGGGCGGATTGCCCCGGAACCGCCTATTTGGGCAGTTCTATCGGTGAATCTGGCCAGATCCATCAAAAATCAAGCCTGATTGAGAGTTAGCTGGATTATTTTTCAGGATCCAACCCGAAATGACGGGCCAGGGCGAGGAATTCGGTCTCCAGATCGTCCCAGCATCCTGTGGCGTGGCTATCCAGGGGGGTGGCACCCAGATTGACGATGGCCAGACGGCCCCCGGTCTCCAAGGTGACCAACGGGACCGAAGCCGCCGGTTGAACGACCAGTGACGATCCCAGCACCAGCATCAGATCCACTGATGCGGCCAGGGCGAAGGCCCCCTCCAGGGCTCCGTCGGGCAGCATCTCCCCGAAAAAGGTGATATCGGGTTTGACCACCTCCCCACAGGCGTCGCAACGAGGCAACTCCCCGGCCTTCACTATTGGCGCCACCACTGTGAAAGCGGTCTGCCGACCGCATTTAAGGCAGGTGTGCATCTCGGGCGAGCCGTGGAGTTCGATAACATTCCGCGATCCGGCCCTCTGGTGCAGCATATCGATGTTCTGGGTGATGACCCCTCGAATCAGCCCTGTTGATTCCAGCTCCGCGCATACGGTGTGCACGAGGCCGGGCTGTCGATCCTGGAAGGTGTAGATGAAATCCCTGGCGTTTTCGTAATAATAACCCGGATCACGCCTGAACTGGTCCAGGCCGAAGATTCGATCAGGATCAACGTGCTTGTAAATTCCCTGGGGACCGCGAAAATCAGGAATACCGCAAAGGGTGGAAACGCCCGCTCCTGTAAAAACGGCCACACTGCCGGCATCTTCCATCAATTTCGCCAGTTCGGGCATGGTGTCTCCTTTGACTGGGTGGCAGTATACCCCCGGACTGGCCAGAATCCACGATTTTTGATTATTCTGCCTTCTGGCGGACAAATGGCACGCAGCCTGCTTGGATAGAGATCATGAAATCCGAAAATGGCATGGTAACCCTGATGACGGTATTCAGCGGCGTGGCGGCGCTGATGTGCCTGCTCGTCGGGATTCAACTCCTTTTCCTTGAATCACAGATCGGACAGGCGGTCTATCCCGGTCAGGTGGATCCGGAAATGCAGTTCGAGCAGTGGAAGATGCTGGCCCATACGGGGGCCATCATGTCTTTCGGCGCCGGCGTCCTGATATTCCTGTTTGGTCTTCGCCATCTCACCACAAGCAGTCAGGTGAGAAAGAACCGACAGCATGACATCGACCCTGTAATTTCCACGGTCGATCTCGAATCCGTCTCGGTGAGAATCTTTGAAGTCGACGCGGAGGACCGTTCCATCGAGATCACTCTCAACGAGGATGACCGTATGGACGAAAATATCCGGCCTCTTCCCCGCGCGCCGCTTTCACCGGATGATCAGGAATCAAACCCTGAGCCGATGGGCGACGCGACCGATTCCATCGTGGATTCCATCCGTGAAGCGGCCACACCCGGCTCCGGCCAGGCCACCGGGTCATCCACCACCGGCCTGTTTTGGCCATCTTTCCTCGGCCGGCTCTTCCGCCGCCGCTGAACCCCATAAATGACGCCATCCGGCGAAAATGGGTGTATCATGTTGGTGTTTTACGGTATGATGGTGAATATTCACGGTATTCCCTTGCCCGTGAAAGGTGCGGTATGTTTGAAATATGGCAGGACGAAACGGGAGTCATCCACCTGAAGGGTATGTTCGTCGCCGGCAAATCCAAGAAGGCCGAGGAACTCCTGGATGGTATTTCCAAGAGCACGGTCCTCAATTTCCAGGACCTCCGCTACATTTCGAGTTCCGGACTTGGCCTCCTCATCAAGGTCCAGCGGCGTCTGGATACCACCGGGGACAAGATCAAAATCATCAACTCCAGTGACCATATCCGTGAATTATTCACGGTTACGCGATTCAACTTGATCTTTGACATCGAATAGCCGCGTAAGTAAGATGTCCACGGGGAAAAACTCACCAGGTCCCGCACCCGAACCGTTCGAATCCAACACCGGATGACGACGACGGACCGTCCCGCCCGGAATTTACTCGCCCAGACCACGCCGATCGACTTCGTCTAACAGCTTTCGCACCCCGGCGTGAAATATTGTCACCAACCTTTTTCGCGGGTCTTTGTATTTATGGCAAACACGGATGCACATCTCGCCATCCAGTTCCAGAACGGGGACCGAAAGGCCTTTACGATGCTCGTGGCCCGCTATGAAAAGCCAATTTTCAACACCGCCTACCGGATGGTCAAAAACTTCGACGATGCCTCGGACATCACGCAGAACGCCTTCATCAAGGCCTACGAGAAGATCGACACCTTCAATCCGTCCTACAAATTCTTCAACTGGCTATACAAGATCACCGTCAACGAAACCCTCAATCTCATCAATAGCCGCAAGAGGCAACGGGAATTCGAATACGATCCTCCCGCGCGCCTTCCTTCACCCGAAGACGACCTTGAGCTGAACGAAATGGGTCACTACCTGCAGACGGCCCTGGACACCATGAGCTACGACCAGAGAATCGTGATCGTGCTCAAGCATCTCCTGCTTCTGCCTTACAGCGAGATAGCCGACATCCTCGGCCTTCCCGAAAAAACGGTGAAGTCCAGATTGTTCAGCGCCCGGCATGTTCTCCGGAAGGAATTGCTCAAACAGGGATACATGAGATGATCAACCAGAAATACATTGAGTTGATGAACCAGGAATTCGACGGGGCCAACTCCCCGGAACAGTCGCGGGATCTCGAGGATTATCTGCGCGGCCATGAAGAGGCCCGGACCTATTACCGGGAACTGGCCCTGGCCCTGAACGTGTTTGAAAAAGTAGCCATGCTGAATCCCCCGCCGGAGCTGGGCGACGAGATCCTGGCCCGGTTGAAGAATCGGGCCGGCGCCCACTCCGCCACGGACGGTGGGGGCCTGCTGGCCGCTTGCCGGAACCTGTTCCGGCTCAGGCTGCGGCCAGCCTACGCCTACACCTTTATCGGAGGTCTTGCCCTCGGCCTGGTCCTGTTCGCGGGATCCGCCCGGCTCACCTCGAATGAACTGTCCGGACAGGTGAGAGGGACAGCGACCCACCAGCGTTGGGCCCCGGAAGAGGGTGCTGAAACTACACTGACCTATCCCGGAATCTCCGGACGGTATCACATTCTTCGCGAAGGCCCGGACCTGCGGTTCCACCTGGAATTGAGTTCGGATCTGCCGACGGTCATCAGATTCCACACTGAAGGAAACACCTCGAGCTCCGTGGTCGAAATGACCCACGAGGGAGAGGAAAGTTATGATATCACGTTCACTCAGGACGTTGATATCCCGTCACAAATCACCTTCATGATTTTCTCCGAAGGGAGGCTGATCCACACGGAAATCCTGAACGAACAGGGAAAATGAAAGAATTCAACTTTTGCGACCAACTTTATATTTCCTGATTTGTATATCGTGTTGAGCCGTTAAACGGAAAACAAAAAAGGGGAGGTAACCTAATGAGCAGGAATCGTAGTTTACTGGGGGTTATTGGAGTCGTCGCCGCAGCTATAATCATCTATTTCGGATTCTTCAACCCGCAGCCCGATGATGGTGATCTCAGCGCGACCATCGGCACCGTCGCCAAGCACCAGAACGAACAGATCACCAACGAAGACGTGGTGTTGGCCGGTGAAGAGACCACCGACTGGTCCGAGGATCCCGTCGTGGTCGAGGCCATGGCGTCGATCCTTGAACGGGCCACCATCGCCAACCGGTCTTTCGCCTACCTCGCCGTCGGCAGGCAGACCCGGACCGACCTGTTATTGGGAGCCAACCCGGAAATCCAATCCGCCGTCCTGGGCAAGGTGTCCTACGCCGACCAGGTCGCCGCTTTCAACCGGGTGGAAAAGGCCGACCAGAAGGCCATGTTCGGCAGGATGGAACTCAAACAAGCCGACTTCGCCGCCATGAGCATGGAAAACCAGGCTGCCGCTCTCGGCAAGCTGGGCGCCAAGGACCGGGCCAACATCCTGGGCCGTGTTTCGATGAACGTCCAGATGGGAGCCGTCGCCAAGGCCGATCCCCAAACCCATTCCGCCATCCTTGAACGCGCCAGCAGACATGAACTGGCCAGGGTCTACATGGCCTCTCCCGAACTCAACCGGGTGCAGATGTTCAATGCCCTTCCGCTGAACGAACGCCAGGCCCTGATGGGCAAGGTGTGGGTCCAGTCCAGCAGCACCATGCTGCAAAGGGCCACTCCTGTCGAAATGGAGAACCTGAGAAACGAGATGTCCGACCAGAACGCCGCCGATCTGTTCGGAGCGTCCTCGATCAATGACCAGATGGTCTGGGCAGGACGCGCGGTGAAGACCTCACCGGCCAGCTTCGAACTGGGCAGGGTCCAGAAGAACGAGGCCTTTGGCCGTCTCTACCTTCAGGCGACTCCCGAACAGAAAGTCGCTTTCTTCCGGGCACAGCCCGCGGATGTCCAGAGTGACCTGTACGGCAAGATGTCCATCAAGCAGGAAGCCTGGGGCGACATGGAATTGAACGCCAAGGCCAAGGCCCTTTCCGGGCTGTCACTGGAACGTCAGTCCGCTATGATGGCGAGGGTCGACAAGATGTCGGTCCTGAACCTGGCCCGGCACGCGGATCCGGCCATCCAGAAGGAAATCCTTGGTGGACTATCGAGGGTCGAGATGGCCCAGGCTCTCAAACTGGGCGCCAGCAGCCGCGAAGTCCAACAGGCATTGGGCCGTCATCCGCAGATCCGGAACGCCGTTTTCGGGCAGGCCTCGATGGACGTGCAGTTCAGGCTCATGGGCAGAATGGTCCGGACCGATAACCAGTTCCAGTAATCGGTCTCACCTCCCGTCTGTGAGTCGGCGGATTCCGGGGGTAAGGCGAGATCGGAGTCCAACGTATCGATGGGGGGGGGAGTGCCGAGAGGTGCCGCGGCAATGCCGCGGCACCTCATATCCATTTCTCCGGCAACCCTTTGGGCTGTCGGACCGCGCGCATCAGGGGGGACAGGAATGAGAGTCAGTATCCCGGTACGGTACCGATTCCTGGCGGCAGGGGCGTTGATCGCGTCCCTGCTGTTTTTTTGCGGCCCGGCAGCGGCCGAAAACGACGACTCGGGGTTCAAACTCAGGCAGGTGCGAACCGATTACATGCGGCTCATCTACCTGACCCGGGACCATTACTACATCATCCCCCACGTGACCCGCTGTTTCGAGAATTCCATGGCCTTCCACCGGGGGATGTTCAACTACACACCGGACGAATACGTGACGGTGATCTTTCAGGACATGGACGACTTCGGTTATGCCGGCACCACTTCCATACCCTACAACTACCTGACCCTGGGGATCGAACCCTTCGAACACGTCTACGAGACCAGCCCCACCAACGAGCGCATCCACTGGGTGATGAGCCACGAACTTCTTCATGTGGTCGCCACGGACCAGGCCACAGGTTCCGATGAATTTTTCCGCAAAATCTTCTTCGGCAAAGTGGCCCCCACGGCCGAGGATCCACTTTCCATCCTCTACAGCTATCTGACCAATCCCCGACGCTACGCCCCGCGCTGGTACCACGAGGGCCTGGCGGTTTTCATGGAAACCTGGATGGCCGGCGGCATCGGCCGGGCACAGAACGGTTACGACGAGATGGTGTTCCGTTCCATGGTCCGGGACGATTCGTTTTTTTACGACATCGTCGGCATCGAGTCCGAGGGCACGGCGGCGGATTTTCAGATGGGCCAGCTATCCTATCTCTATGGCACACGTTTTATAAGCTACCTGGCCTACATCCACGGCCCGGAAAAGATCATTGCCTGGACCGGGCGCGGCGAAGGGACCAAACGGTCCTTCTCCCGGCAGTTCAGGAAAGTGTTCGACATGGACATGGACGACGGCTGGCGGAACTGGATCGACTGGGAAAAGCAGTGGCAGCAGGCCAATCTGGATTCCATCCGCCAGTATCCCGTCACCCCGCTGGAGGTGATCTCGGAACGGGCTCTGGGATCGGTTTCCCGATCCTTCTACGATCCAGATTCCAGGCAGGTTTTCGCCGCGGTCCGGTATCCGGGGGAATTCGCCAAAATCGTGGCCATCGATGTGGACTCCGGCAAGATGCGGACGATCTGCGACATCGACACGCCTTCACTATATTTCGTCACTTCCCTGGCCTACGACGATTCCACCGGCACCCTGTTTTTCACCACCAACAACGCCCGGGGTTGGCGCGACATCAATTCGGTGGACATCGCCACCGGGAAGACCCAAAGGCTGATCAAGTGGGCCCGCACGGGGGACCTGGCGTTCAATCGGGCAGATCACTCCCTGTGGGGAGTCATGCATAACAACGGTCTTTCGCACATCATCCGGATTCCCCCGCCCTACGACGCCATGTACGACGTGCTGCCCATGTCCTACAAGCAGGACTTCTACGACATCGACATCTCTCCGGACGGGAGCTATCTGACAGGCACCCTGGTCGATGTGTCCGGACGGTCCAAACTCGTCAGGATTGGAATCGACAGCCTGATCCTGGGCGACACCGAACTCGAGGAACTTTGGGAGTTCACGCAGAACGCCCCCCTGAACTTCGTCCACTCCCCTGACGGACAGTACCTGTACGGATCGTCCTATCTTACGGGGACCTCGAACATCTTCCGGTACGACACGGAAGCCGGAACCATGGACGCGGTCAGCAACGCTGAAACCGGCCTGTTCCGGCCGATAACCGCGTCGGGTGATTCGCTGCTGGCCTACGAATACACCGGGGATGGCATGCGCCTAGTCCGTTTGCCCGACGACCCTCTCGAGGATATCGCCCCGGTCCGGTACCTTGGTTACGCCATCACCCAGGAACATCCCGTGGTCCTGGATTGGGAACTGGGGTCCCCCCGGCATATCGACCCCGATTCGGTCATCACCTTCGAGGGCGATTACAACGCCTTCCGCAGCATGCGCCTGAACTCGATCTATCCCATCATCGAGGGTTACAAGGCCTACACCACCGGCGGGGTGCGCTTCGACTTCAGCGACCC
>JAGLCY010000133.1 GCA_023270185.1 Candidatus Krumholzibacteriia bacterium
AACATCGCCAATGTGATGGGTGTGTTCATGCCGGACAATCCCTTCAACGATCTCTCGGTGTTCGGCCTGTTTTCCCTGACGGGAACCCAGCAACTCTTTTTCCTGGGAGCGGTGGCCATCAGCGTGGGGGTGTTCACCTATTCCGAACGCGTGATGGGTACCGTGGGTGGCGGCCTGGTGAATATCTCCCCGGTTGCGGCCCTGGTCATTGTCCTGGCCCAGTCCATCACCCTGTTTTTGTTTGCTTCCCAGGGACTGGAGCATTTTCTGGCCAGCCAAGGTCTGCCCACTATACCACTTGTGCCGGTCAGCAGCAGTCAGGCTGTGATCGGAGCTATCCTTGGTATCAGCCTGTTCAAGGGCGCCGGCATGCGGTACCGGGTGCTTGGAAACATTTCCCTCGGATGGCTTGCCACCCCGATCCTGGCGGGCGTGGTTGCCTTCTTTCTCCTCTTTTTCGTGGACAACGTGTTTGACCAGCAGGTTAGCCGCACGGTGCATTACCGCTTCGACGCGGCAGTCGTCGAGGAGCTGTCCAGGCGGGGGATCGAGGATCCGGGGCTGATCCAGTTCCAGGACCGCAGTATAACTAATGCCATAACTTTGAAAAAAGACCTTGAGAAAATCACCAATCTTGGTGACGATCAGGTGACAATGGCCATGGACCTGGCCCATATGGGCCGCTGGTACATCGATTCCGGCGTGATTGCACGCGAGGTCGATGCCCATTGGCTGACCTCAGATCAGTTGGCCGCTCTGCGGACTCTGGTCGGTCAGCGATACGATCATGCCTGGCAGTTCCACCAGGCGTTGGCGGAAACTTCGGTTGAATGGCGGAAACGTCCACCGTCCACCGTCAATAAAATGTGGAACAAGGAACTGACAAAGAAGTTGTCGTTCCTGGATAGGGTGTTCACGGAGGACGAATTGAATGATGAAGGTGGATAGTGCGGGGGGGCATCCCTGGAATTCCCCACCGAGCCCCCCGATGCGCCTGAACATTGTTCGAATCCCTAACAAGGAGAAACTGTAATGCGTAATTGGTGCCTCAGATCAGGTCTCGTCATGCTGGTATTGATGGCTTTTGCTATTCCCGCTATCGCTGAGACGGCTTCGCTCAATGCTGATGCCGTTGACGGCATTCTGGTTTTCGAATCTGAAGACAGTGCCTTCAAGTGGTGGATCGATGCTCGGGTCTATCTGGATATTGCTAGCTACATGGACGATGGGCCGCTGTATGATCCGGACAGCAAGGATTACGACGACGATTACAAGGACTTGGCCGAGATGCAGAACAGCCTGCCCGGCGGTTTCCTGTTGCGCAGGGCCCGCTTCGCCCTGAAAACGCAGGTGTGGGACAACTGGTACGGTGAAATCGATCTGGACTTCGCCGATGAAGCTGCGGCGGTCAAGGACGCCTATATCAGCCGCGAAAACCTTTTCGGAGACAGTGGCCGTGTCCGGATCGGTAACTTCCGCCAGCCCAACGGCCTGGAAGAAGTCAC
>JAGLCY010000134.1 GCA_023270185.1 Candidatus Krumholzibacteriia bacterium
CCGACCCAGACGGTGTCCGGGTGCGCCTGGTCCACCGCGATGGCCCCGATGCACTGGTTGTGGTCGTCAAAAACCGGGCGAAAATTCACGCCGCCGTTTCTGCTCTTCCACACCCCGCCCGAAGCGGCTCCCGCATAGATGACCCGGGGGTCCGAGTCGACCACGTCCAGG
The DNA here is from genome assembly GCA_023270185.1 of Candidatus Krumholzibacteriia bacterium. Taxonomy (GTDB): domain Bacteria; phylum Krumholzibacteriota; class Krumholzibacteriia; order LZORAL124-64-63; family LZORAL124-64-63; genus JAGLCY01. Next base: position 172 of record JAGLCY010000134.1, read on the forward strand.
GCCGAAATCCGGCCGCTCATCACCGCCGGCCCGATCCCGCGGGCCCGCAGGGCGCCAAAGACATGGGGACCGATATCGATCCCCTGTTCAGCGGCATCCTGCGACCATCCCGAAACAGGCAGAAGCATCAACAAACCGAGGACCAGCAGGGATGTTTTCACTGGATAACCCTACTTTCCAAGCTCCGGAGTTTTTGGTGCGGTCGGGGCTTCCGGCATCTCAAAAAGAGAGTCGTCGATTTCGACGCCGTATTCGATTTTTTCCATCATGATCTGGTTCATGACCGTGTCACCGGAGCGGGTCTCTATGGAGAAAGGCATGGTCAGCCCGTCGACTTCCTGAAAATCACTCATGTAGGTCTGGGTCTCGAATTCGCTTTCGTCCAAGGAGATCTTGCTGTTGGTCTTGATGTTCAGGAAAAATTCGGTATCCATGAACATGTTCAGGACGATGCCCGTGTTGGTGTCGACCTTCAGTTGGTATGTCGGAGTACCTTCGACATCAGCTTCCCCGATGTACTCCACCGTGTAACCCTTCTTGGCGTAGTCCACGAGGATCCCGTCCATGTCGGACTGGAGCCGGAAACTCATTTCCTCGACCTCGCTCATGGGCTGCGCGGCGGTCGAACCGGTCATCGGATTGATGGTCCAACCCTTGTCCCCACCAAAACACTGGACCATGGTCGAACCCATGACATTCGCGTCGATCCTCATCATGCCCGGACGTTTCTGGGTCATGGTGAAGGGAAACTCCATACCCTGGGCCAGAAACTTGCCTGTGATTTTCGCGGAATCCACGGCCTGGAGCTTTTCCAGACCGCCGCTGGCCTCGATGCTCTTGGCGATCAACTCGTCGGCGTCCATGGCCTGGACGGCCAACGGTGAAATGGTGACCAGGGCCAGCAACAGGCCGGCGGTGATCATCCGTGCGGGAGAAATTGATTTGTTCAAGACGATGCCCTCCTGGGGAATGGTGAAGCGGGCCCCGAGACGGGACCTTGGAAAGGAACTGGTACGCATATCAGCCAATCACAGTTTCGATTGGGGAAGGAAATTTGGCCAGTGGGAAATAAAAAAAAGGCCCCTGGGGGCCTTTCCATAATTTGAGGGGCGTGTCACCATTCAAGATGTCCTGCCGACCGGGACGGGGTCACAATTCGTCCCGGTGCGGGGGTGACGATGACACGCCCAACTTCTATCCGGCCATGGCGGCCGATTTCATCTCGAAATTCCGAAGAATATCCCCGGACGGTCCCCTGTCGCCCACCAGTGCCAGGACCAGCTCGTGAGGACCGATGCGGCCATGGGCGTTATGATTATTGGTGGTCGCGGCGAGATCCGCCGCACGCAGGATCAACTCCCGCAGAGGGGCGTTTGGGCTCGCAACCACCGTTTTCCAGGCTCTGGGAAGCCCGGCCAGGTCCAGTTCCGTCCGGCGGATCGCCAATGTGGGATCCCATCCTGGCCAAGCATCCTTTTCGCCCGGCAATATCGTCTCCTGAAGGAAAGCCCACAGGAGGTGAAGAGGATCCAACTCGGCGTGTTCCAAATCGAAAGCCTTTTCCTGGGCCTGGTTCATGATTTTCAGGGCCTCGGGTGACCAGATACGCATGTCGAACCTCCTCATTATTGGAGTGGCCGGGACTCCCGGGTGACTGGACGAGAACCCGTCTGGGGGATTGTGCGACGGGTTAGCTCCGCAAGCCCCGGCCGATTTGATAAATTTGTCTGCCTCGCTTGGGACCTCAATTGCAGGCTGGATGCCATTAGGGCGATGATGAGTTTCATTTCATCGAAACTTTTTAACCAAAGACCAGAGAACAAGTTAACGCCATTGACAAAACGACAAATCCAGATTGTATACTGTATGCGCCAAATGTCACAAGCCAAGTCATGACATTTGTCATGTCATTCTGTCTGTTTATCACGGGGATGCGAGAAATCCGACCGTCCGGAGGAACCCGATTGACTCTGCCCTCCGGTTATTGGATCCTATGGTGTCGAAATTTCTGAAACCCAACCAAAGGGCGCCCCATGAAACCCATCCTGTTCGTACTGGCCATTTTACCCCTGATCCTCGCCCTCTCCGGATGCGGGGAAGAAATCCAGGACACCAGAACCCTGGGTCAAGCACGGGTCCAGGCCGCCGAAACGGTGTTTGGCCTGGAAATGACCTCGGATGAGCGGGATCTGATGATGGAGGACCTGACCGAACAAAGAGATTCGTACGACGCCCTGCGCCGGAACATCCCCGACAACAGCGTCCGGCCCGCCCTGCGTTTTGATCCCCAACTGGCCTGGGCCCGAAGGCTGTACGCGAAAAGCAACGAAATGACCCCGCCCAACGAAATGGCGGTCTGGGGCGATCCCGGACCGGTAAAAAGACCCGCCAGGCTGGAAAGCCTGGCCTTCGCCGGCATCGGGGAATTGGGCAAATTGATCCGGCAGCGGCAGGTCAGTTGCCTGGAACTGACAGACCTGGCCCTGGCGCGCCTGGAGGAATTCGGACCCACCCTGGAATGTGTCATCACCCTGACCAGTGAAAGGGCGCGGCAACGGGCGCGCGAATTGGACCAAATGCTTGACCGTGGGGAATACTTGGGCCCCCTGCACGGCATTCCCTACGGAGCGAAGGATCTGCTCGCGGTGAAAGGCGCGCCCACCACCTGGGGAGCAACCCCTTATAGGGATCAAGTGATCGATGAAACAGCCACCGTCGTGCGCAAACTGGACCAGGCCGGCGCCGTGCTCGTGGCCAAACTCACTCTGGGCGCCCTGGCCTGGGGCGACGTGTGGTTCGGCGGCACGACCCGCAATCCCTGGAATCTGGAGGAGGGGTCGAGCGGGTCATCGGCCGGGTCTTCGGCGGCGGTCTCGGCCGGACTGGTGCCGTTTGCCATCGGAACCGAAACATGGGGATCCATCGTTTCGCCCTGCACGCGCTGCGGCGTCACCGGATTGAGACCTACCTTCGGCCGGGTCAGCCGGGCCGGCGCCATGGCCCTGAGTTGGAGCATGGACAAGATCGGACCCATCACCCGCTCGGCCGGTGACTGCGCCATGGTTTTCGACGCCATTCGGGGATCTGACGGACGCGACCCCACCAGCGTCGACACGCCCTTTCCCTATCGGCACGACCAGACCCTGGACGGGTTGCGCATCGGGTACCTGAAAAGCGCTTTCGACGAGGATTATCCCGGACGGGAACTGGATCACGAAGCCATGCGGGCCCTGAGATACCAGGGGGTGGACCTGGTGCCCATCGAATTTCCGCTGGCGGAAATGGGCATTGACCCGTCGAACCTGGCTTTCATCCTGTCGGCAGAAGCAGGCGCGGCGTTCCAGGACCTGACCCTGTCCGGCCGTGACGACGAGCTTGTCCGCCAGGTCCGTTATGCCTGGCCCAACGTCTTCCGGACCGCGCAGTTCATCCCCGCGGTGGAATACATCCAGGCCAACCGGCAACGAACACGATTGATGGAAATGATGATCGACGTGTTCCGCAAGGTCGACGTCTACATCACTCCGTCGCTGTCCGGGGACAGTCTGTTGATCACCAACCTGACGGGACACCCCCAAGTGGTCGTCCCGAACGGATTCATCGACGAGGATTCGCCGCACTCCATCAGTTTCGTCGGCCGTCTTTATGACGAAGCAACCCTGTTGGCCGTGGCCCGGACCTACCAGGCACATACATCATGGCACACAAAAACCCCGCCGGGTTTTTGAACCGGCGGGGTTTGTGACAGGAACGCGGAGGTCAGGCCTTTTGGGAAATCCGTTCCAGGTCCAGATCCATTTCCTCGACGAAGGACAGGGCAAAATCAATCTGCCGTTCCTCGGCCGCCTGGGCCAGCTCCCGTGACAGGCTCACCATGCTTTCGGTAAAGACGTTCTGCGCGCCGCACTCGATGGCTCCGGCCTCCTGGACCACGAACTCGAAATCGTAGTTGTGCAGGGCGCCGGTAATGGTCTTCAACCGCAGGCGCGTGTCCGAAACGAAGACATCGAGAATCTCCCCGGCCATGTCGATGTCCCCGCCCAGACTGACGATCAGTTTTTCCATGCTGAAGGGTTCGATCACCACTTCAGGTCTCTCCAAAAGGGCCGGTGACAGGGTCCTGTTCATCGCTTCGGTAATGAGCTGGCTGCTGATCGGTTTGGGAATGTAGTCATCCATGCCGGAATCCAGACAGGCCTGCCGGTCCTTCTTGGTGGCGTGAGCCGTCATGGCGATGATGGGAACATTCTTGTTTCGCCCGCCGGCCTTCCCCTCGCGGATCATCTCGGTTGCCTCGATGCCACCCACTATCGGCATCTGGACATCCATGAAGACCAGGTCAAAATCCGCGTCCTCCAGCATCTTCAAGGCATCCTTGCCGTCGGTCGCGCCCTGAGCCGTGTAGCCCAGTTTTTTAAGCATACCCATAGCCACGGCCTGGTTCACCATGTTGTCCTCGACCAGGAGGATGCGCAGATCCTTGGCGCGTTTCCTCGCCATGGACCCTTCACTGCTCTGGGCCGCGTTTTCGGCTTCGGAAATCTGATCCTTGTTCGCCTTGGCGAAGAGCACCGTGAACCAGAAGGTCGAACCTTCGTTTTCCACGCTCTGGACACCCATGCGGCCGCCCATCTTTTCCACGAGTTGGCGGGAGATGTTCAGGCCGAGACCCGTGCCGCCGTACTTGCGGGTTGTCGATGAGTCCGCCTGGGTGAACGCCTGGAACAGTCTTTCCTGAATCTGCGCGGGAATGCCGATGCCGGTGTCGGTGACCTCGAAACGCACCCTTTCCGGCTCGAAAGGATTTTTGCCGTCGGTGTCGCAGGTGACCCTCAGACTCACTTCACCCTTCTCGGTGAACTTCAGGGCGTTACCCACGAGGTTGACCAGAACCTGGTGCAGCCGACCCTGATCACCGACCACGAATTCCGGCAGCGCGGCGTCCACATGCAGGGTGAACTCCAGACTCTTCTGACGGATCTGGAAGACGAAGGTATCTGTCACGCTTTCCACCGTATCGGCCAGATGGAAGGCTTCGTGTTCGAGATCCAGTTTGCCGGCTTCGATCTTCGAAAAATCCAGGATGTCGTTGATGATTCCGAGCAGTCCTCGCCCGCTGGAGGCCACGATCTCCGCTGTTTCCCGCTGCTCATCGCCCAACTCCATATCCAACAGCAGATCGGACATGCCGATGACCGCGTTCAGGGGCGTGCGCAATTCGTGGGTGAGGTTGGCGATGAACGAGGACTTGGCCGCGTTGGCCTCGCCCGCCTCCAGGGCCAGGCGTCGGGCCTTGATCGTGGTTTTTTCCAGCTCATCGTTGGAGCGTTCGATCTCCCCGGTGCGCTCGGCCACCCTTTTTTCCAGGGTCTTGTTCAGGTTGCGCAATTCCTCTTCGGCAGCCAGACGTTCACTCACGTCGCGGGCGAAAGCCACCATCAGCGGTCGTTCACCTGTCGTCAGGGCGTGGGCCGTGATGCTGACTGACACCGGGTCGCCGTTGGAACGTCGCATCCTGGCCTGCAGTCTGTCCACTCCGCCGGTTTCGACCGCGCGCAGGAAATTCTGCTTCATTTTTTCCCGGTCATTTTCGGGAAAGAGCTTGGGTTGATGCAGGGAAGTCATTTCTTCGAGGGAGTAGTCCAGCATCTCGCAGGCCCTGGGGTTGGCGCCGACAATGGCCGTGGTTTCCTGATCGACCAGGAAGATCGCTTCCCTGGACCCCGAGAAAATCTCCTCGAAAAGCGACTTGTCCCCCTGCACCTCCGCGTGGGCTTCGACCATGGCCTCGTAGCCCGCGGCCAGGTCGGCCTGGGCACCGCGAAGAGCATCGATCAACTGCTGAGGAGACTGAGCCTGGTTTTTCTTTTTTCCCGCCATTATTCCGCCATTTCCTGATTTTTCGGACTCCGGCTCCGGACCGGAAACACACCCATGGAATTCAGAATTTCATCGGCAGAAAATGGGGTGAACTGTAGGGGAAACACCGGATTGCCTGATTTATCGCTCCTCGTCGTCCAGCTCTTTCATGCGGCGCAAAGTTCCCCGTGGACTGTCTTCCTGGGCGATTTTCAGCAACTCCCGGGTGCGAGCGGTGTCGGCGGCGAATTTTTTCTTCAAACGCTCAGCGTAGGCGTCTTTCAAAACCTTCAACAATTCATCAAGCTGGTACGGTTTGGGCAGATAGCTGAAAGCCCCGAGTTTGGCGCATTCCACCGCGCTGCCCAGGGATCCGTGACCTGTCAGGATGATGACTTCGAGAAAGCGGTGCTCCGCCTTGATCCGGGCCAGCAGTTCCTGGCCGTCCATGCCGGGCATCTTCAGGTCGATGAGCGCCAGATCGAACTTTTCGGAATCACACAACACGAGGGCATCGGTACCATTGGCGACCGTCCGCACCAGGAAATCCCGCATTTCAAGGCGTTCGCCCAGGGCTTCGAGAAAATCGATCTCATCATCGACGATGAGCAGTTTGATTTTGTTTTCCCGCGCGTCAGTCATCTGTCCATCCTCCCGAAAGGCCCCCCGGGGGGCGCTTACAAGTTAATAAATCATAGCCCCAGCCACCGCCAGTAACCCAGGAACGCCCATCCCCACAAAACCACGAAGCTCAGGATGAAAACCGCCAGGCCGTGCTTAAGAAAATCCTTCTGGGTCACCAGTTGGCGACCGGTTCTCGGATCCTTGCACATGATATAGACCAGCGCGTTGGCCGGAGTGCCGATGATCAGCATGTGCGGAAACGACGATGCGAACGCCGTGGCGAACCCCAACGACCAGGGGTGCAGTCCCGCGGTCTGGGCCATGGGCACGGCGATGGGACCGACCGCCGCGACAGCCGCCCCATCGCTCATGATGTTGGTGACCAGTCCCGTCAGGAAACTCACCGCCATGGGCAGGCCGGCGTTGCCCAGCAGACCGCCGAAAATTGTCCCGTCTATCAACCCGGCCGGCAGTCCCTCGACGAATCCTCTCGCCAGGAACAACGCGCCTCCGGTCACGGCCAGACCTTTGCCCAGCGCGCTGGCCCCCGCGTAGAGGAAAACGACGTCCCAGTGGATTTTCGTGACCTCGCCCCATTTCATCACTCCGAAAATGTTCAGAAGAATGAGACCGAGCAGAACCGGACCGCCCATGCCCAGGCGTTCGCCCCCGAACATCCACAACAGGACAACGAGCAGCGATATTCCCGCCGTGACGTATTCGTCGCGGTTCATGGGACCCAGACGCTCGCTCGAATCCCGGGCGATGCGGGCAATGTCAAAATTGCGAACCCTGATCCTGCCCCGGAACACGACAAAGAAATACATACCCACCGCCAGGCCGGCCACCGGCACGAACGGCATTCCGTATTTCATCCACTCCAGGAACGACGGCGCCATGTCGTAGTCCGCGAGGATCCCGATCATCACCGCGTTGCGTCCGCCCGCGGCCGGCGAACCCGGGCCGCCCACGTTGGAGGCATAACAGAGCATCAGCGCGAACATCACCAGCAGGGGGCGGTGGTCGGCCTTGGGGTTTTCTTCCCGCAGCTGCCGGTAGACCACCAGGAACAGCGGCATCATCAGGGCGATCAGGATCGTCTCGCTGATGAACGAACAGGTCATCGCGAACAGGGGCAAAAACAGGAACAACAGGAGGCCCAGGTTTTTCACGGGCATCAGCAACAGCATGGCGATGCGCCGGTCCAGGCCCGTGCTCATGATGACCCGGGAAAGGACCAGCACCCCGAAGATGAACACCACCGAATCCTTCGCGAAGGCCTGGGCGATGTAGTCCGGGCGCATGACTCCACCGGCATACATCACCACCGCCACAACAAGTGCGGTGATGCCGATGGGTACCGCCCCTGAGGCCCAAAACAGGGCCGCCGTCAGGATCAACCCGATCATCAACTGGGCCCGTCGAGCCGAGCCCGTGGCAAACGCGGACGGTTCGGCCACCCCCGGCGGATGGTACCTGTGGACATAGTGCTCGGCGATGGTCTCCCGGTCGTCCAGTTCCTGATAGGCGGGATAACCGGCCATGGCGTCGACGCGGGCATCTCCGGTCTTGGGTTCGTTGAGAAGCCGGGTGAGATTTTCCGGAGGCGGCATCAGCACGGCCGTCAACATGATCAGGGCGCCGAGGATGATCATCAAGGGACGCAGGTTGTGGGCTCCCTTCAACCTGCTCTTCCAGTCCCGGTGTTTGACCGCGGGCATATCCTGTCGGGCCAGAGCGTGGAATTTTTCCCTCCCCGCCTCCCTTATGATCCTCACCAGTTCATCCAGCGGCACAGGTTTGGCGAGGTAGCAGAACACTCCCAACTGACCCGCTTCCCGCGCCGAACCAACCGACCCGTGACCAGTGAGCATGATGACCTGCACCTCGGGACGGAATATCTTCATCTCCCGCAGGGCCTGTTTGCCTTCCATGCCCGGCATCCTGCGGTCGAGAATGACCACGTCGATTTCCCGGTCGGCGCGCACGATGCGCACGGCCTCCTCGCCATTGGCGGCCTGCAGGACCAGAAACCCCCGCATCGTCAACCGTTCGGCCAGCGATTCGCGGAACTGGTCCTCATCATCCGCCAGCAGGACCTTCAAAGGATAACCGTACGCGCTCATTTCACCTCCTCCGCTAACGCTTCAGCGGCAGCTCGACCGTGAACATGCTGCCCTCGTTCGGAGCGCTGTGCACGGCCATGTGCCCGCCCAGCCCCTCGATGATTCCGTAACTGACGCTCAACCCCAGACCGGTGCCCTTGCCCGGCGCCTTGGTCGTGAAAAACGGCATGAACACCAGCTCCAGCGCCTCGGGAGTCATGCCGTGTCCCGTGTCCCTGACGGTAAGGGTGAAGCGGTCACCCAGTTTTTTTGTGGCAATGGTAATCGTGCCTGGACCGGTGATCGAATCAGCCGCGTTTTTCAACAGGTTCAGCACCACCTGCCGCAGCTGTCCATGATCGGTGATGATGGCCGGCAAATCGGGATCGTATTTTTTCAACACCGTGATCTCGCCCACTTCAAGTTCCGAACTCAGCAGGCCATGGACCAGGTCGTCGATCTCGACATGCACATCCTTTTCCTTCAACTCCACGTCGCGTTGGCGCACGAATCCCAGCAACTGTCGGGTGATGTCGGTGCAACGGAAGACCGCTTTTTCGATGATACCGAGGTGATCCCGCAGTTGTTCGGAGGTCGGATTTTTTCCGAAGCGGGGATCGAGCAGGTCCTTCACCAGTCCGGCTTTTTCCGACACGACCGCCAACGGATTGTTGATCTCGTGGGCGATGCCCGCCGCCAGTTCGCCCACCAGCGCCAACTTGGCCGCCTGTCCAAGCTGGCGGTTCAACTGCCGTTCCTTTATCTGGGCTTCGTACTGCTGTTGTGCCACCCAGCGGGCCTGCAGCCAGATCACCAGACCGCCGATCAGGCAGAACAGGGCGGAGAACAACCAGATATTGGTGGCGATGTTCGCCAACAGGCCGCCGCCCGGTTCCTCGATTTCCACAACCTGTGCATCCATCTGCGCCCGGGCGATCTCCGGCGACACCACCGCCCGCAGAATGCGTGTTTCCCCCCGCGGTTCCAGCTTGAGGGCCATTGTAAAGTGCGGTTCCTCCCGGAATCCCAGGTAGACATCGGTGATGACGTGGGAGGACGCGCCGGCCACCAGCCGGGTGAACCAGGCCTCGCCCCTGTAGTTCTGTTTTTGCAGGAAAGGCAGGGGACCGGCGTAAGCCAGCACTCGTCCCGATCCATCAAGCACTGAAAGATCGATGAAGGCTTCGCTGACCGATTGCAAATCAGCCAGGTGGGTTTCCAGATCGTCACGGTGGGGTTCCAGCAACGAACGGGGATCGTCCGTCAGGTCCGTCAGGTTCAGCAGCCGGTCACCCAGATACATTTCCAACATGGCCGCCTGGTGATAAGCCAGCAATTCCCGGTGACTATGGTCCGCGTCCCGGACGACCAGGCGATACTGCAGGTGGAAAAACAGCGTCAACAAAAGCAGGGGAATGAAGTAGAGGAACGTCAGGCGCACGAGGGCGTGGCGAAGCAGGCCCCGATAGATGTCGTCGTGGCGTTTGGCGTCGGAACGGAAACCATCGGGCGCGGCCACGAAGAAACCTCCCGGTCGAATCACTGTTATAAATTAACAGAAAAGCGGGGAAGTGGTGACAAATAATCGAGGTTAAGGGGTCTTGGCGGAAGATTCCTTTTCCAGGGAATCGGCCAGTTCCTGACAGGAGATCGCCCCCGGTTGGCAGCTGTCCAGGTTGGTCAACTGGCCTTTTTTGCTGAGTTCGGCCAGAGCTTCGGGATCACCCACGAAGGGACATTCCCCCGCTGAACCGCAGGACGAGCATCCACCTTTGGATTTCACGGACCTCCAACCCGTGCGAATCGCCCAAGCCAAGGCAACGGCAACAGCCGCGCCGATGATGACCATCTCCAGCGTTGAACCCATCATCCACCCCCCAACCCCGCCAGCAATCCGCCACGGTAGACCAGGAAAGTCACGATCCAGGCCAGAGCCGTCAGACCGAAACTCTGGGCGAAAGCCCACTTGATCGACCCTGCCTCCTGCCTGGTGATGGCGAAAGTCGCGATGCAGGGCGTGGCTATAAGCGCGAAAAGCATTATGCAGAAACCGATCAGCGGTGTGTAGCGGTCGCGCAGCTGGGCACGTAGCTGGTCGCTGGTCTCGTCGGCCTCCCCGACGGCAAACACGATGCCCATCTGGGCCACGAACAGTTCCTTGGCGGGGATCGCACCCACCAGGGCGGTGCCGATACGCCAGTCGAAACCGAGGGGCTTGATCAACGGTTCGAGCATCCTGCCCACCCTGCCTGTAACGGAATAGGAAAGCTCGGCGGACCTGGCCAGATTCGGGTCCGTGATCTCGCTGAACACCATGGCCGAGTCCGAAGTGGTGTTGTCGAAACCGGCGGGCAGGATGTAATCGGCCGGCGGCTTGGGATAAAAAGTCAGGAACCACAGGAGGATGGACGCGCCCAGAATCACCGTGCCGGCCTTTTTCACATAGAGCCAGGCGCGGGTCCACATCTGCACCAGAAGGCTGGCGGCCGTCGGCATACGGTAGGGCGGGAGCTCCATCAAAAACGGCGTGTTTTCCCCACGGAACAGGGTAGACCTCAGGACGTAGGCGCCGCCAAGGGCCAGTATGATACCCGTCACGTAGATGGCCCACAGGGCCGGCCCCTGCATCCGGGCCGGGAAAAAGGCCGGAATCATCAGGGCGTAGATGGGCAAACGCGCCCCGCAACTCATCAATGGCAGCACCATCATCGTGATCAGGCGATCACGCCGCGATTCCAGGGTGCGGGTGGCCATGATCGCCGGCACGGTGCACCCGAAACCGATCAACAACGGAATGAAACTCTTGCCGTGCAATCCCACCTTGCTCATGAAACGGTCCATGACAAAAGCGGCGCGGGCCATGTAACCGGTGCCCTCGAGAATCGCGATGGCCATGAACAACAGCACGATGTTGGGCAGGAAAATCACCACACCGCCCACACCGCCGATAATCCCGTCCACAATGAGCGACTTCAAAGGGCTGGTGCTTCCCGGGCTCCACAGACCGGACATGAAGCCGGCCAGGTAGCCGAAGCCGCTGTCGATCAGGTTCATCAGCGGGTTGCCCAGCGAAAACGTCAGGGTGAAGGCAAAATACATGAGCCCAAGGAAGATGGGCACGCCCCACACCGGATGCATGACCACCCGGTCGATGCGGTCGCTGACCGTGGTCTGGGCTATGGCCGGGACCCGGCAGACCCCTTGGCAAATATCGGCAATGAATTCATAGCGTAACCGGGCCATCAGGATGTCCGGTTCATCGTTGGACTCCGCGGCAAACGATGCCGCCAATCCCGTGATCGCCTCGCGCGTGCCCGGAACCGCCAAACCTTCGACGACCTTGTCGTCCTGGCTCACCAGTTTGATGGCCCGCCAACGTCGATGTTCACCTTCGGGCAGCAGATCCTCGATTTCGCTGATGACTTTTTCAACCTGATGGCCGTAGTTCACCCGGGTGGGCCCACCGCGGGATTCCACGATGGCCAGGGTGGAGGGTCCCGGTCCCGATTCCCCACACACACGCGCCGGGCCGGGCAGCGAAGCATTGCTGATGGCCACTTGCATGACCGCCTCGACCAGATCGTCCATGCCCACACCCCGGTTGCCGATGGCCGGCACCACGGGCACCCCGAGTTTTTCCGCCAGGCGGGCGGTGTCGATCCGCAGGCCCCGGTCGTGGGCCACGTCCGTCATGTTCAGGACGATCACCAGGGGTCGCCCGATTTCCAGCAGTTCGGTGGTCAAAAAGAGGTTGCGCTCGAGGTTGGACGCGTCCACCACGTTCACCACCACGTCAGGAGCGGCGTTCAGCAGGTAGTCGCGGGCCACGAGTTCTTCTTCGGAGAAGGCGGTCAGGCTGTAGGTGCCGGGCAGGTCGACCAGGTCGAGCTTCACATCGCCGCGTTTGCACGTGCCCTTTTTCCACTCGACGGTCACACCGGGATAATTCCCCACGTGCTGGCGCGCGCCGGTCAGGCTGTTGAAGATGGTGGTCTTGCCGGAGTTGGGATTACCAGCCACCGCGACGGTGATCGTCTTGTCGAGGGTTCTGGTCACTATTCCACCGCGATACGGGAGGCCATACCCCGGCCGATGACGATCCGACTCCCCTTGACCGCGATCACGAAGGGACCCTGGCCGGAGTTCTGGATCACTTCCAGTTCGGCGCCGGGCAGCAGACCCAGGGCAGCCAGGCGGGAGCGCAGTTGCCGGCCGCCTTCTATGGACCGCAGAATGGCCTTTCCCCCTTCACTCAGCATGGTCAAGGGCATGATCATTCCTCCGCCTTTTCGTCCGTGTCGCTTTTGCCGCAGAAGAAACCCTCTTCATCATCCCACATCACGTCGTTCACGGGGCAATTCTCGAAATATTCCACGAATTTCACCAACCGGTCAAAGATCTGGGCGTTGATGGCGTGTTCCATCCGGCAGGCGCCTTCGTCGGCCTCATCTTCCGGCAATCCGAGCACCTTGTTGAGGAACTCTGACAGGGTCTCGTGACGTTTGACCACGTCCAGGGCGATGTCCTGGCCCGAATCGGTCAGGGTGATCACGTCGTAGGGAGCGTAATTGACCAGTTTTTTCTCGGAAAGGGAACGCAAAGCCTGGGTCACCGAGGAGTTATGGACTCCAAGGCGCATCACCAGATCCTTGGCTCGGGCGGCACCCTTGGCCTCGGCGATGTGGTAGATCGCCTCGAGATAATCTTCGAGACTGGAACTGACTTGCGATTCTCCGGCCAACATCCGTCAGCCCCCTTTCAGCCTGGAATCAGGAGTGATAACCGGCCGTTTTCAACTCGGATGAAAAGTTTTTGTCTTAACAAACATCGACATAAGTGCCTTCTTTGTCCAGTTATTTGTTGG
>JAGLCY010000135.1 GCA_023270185.1 Candidatus Krumholzibacteriia bacterium
AATCTACTCCTTGGGATACGTCTGCCACATCACATTGATGATCACCCAGGTCCCCTTGATTTTGGCCAGCTGGATGAAGTCGACACCCCACTCGGCATCCAGACGCACGACAGCGATCTGGTCGAGCCGGTCGAGGATCTTCACCTCGGCTTTGGCCGTCGCGGAATCGAGGCTGCCATCCTGGTTCCAATGAACAGCCAGCTCCCTCAGTTCATCCTTGGTCATCCACATTTCGCGATAACCATCGCCGTCCTTTTCCGGGACAAAACCGACTTTCTGCAGCTTGTCATGAACACTCTTGTCAACCAGTTCAGGCTTTACCTGATAGACCGCGTTGACGTAGTCCATGACAGCCTGGCGGATGGAATCCTCATCGGTGGGTTCAGCGGTTTCCAACGGTTCGGCGGCAAAGGCCGAGGTCACCACGATCAGGGCCGCCAAAAGAATGAGTCCCGCCCATTTGTATTTCACGAAATTCATCATGATCTCCTACTCGCTCTTCTTTCTCTCGAACAGCATCACGCCCAAGGAACCATCAAAATCGTAGGTGAGCGCGAGCATCCCGGCCAAAAAGCCGTACCTCTTAACGCTCCCCATCTGGGCCAGGTATCGTTGCTCGACGGCCATGATCTCTTCGGGGCAGGCCATCATGGTGCCGCCGGCCGGTCCCATGGAGACGTCGCCCGGCTGGTCGCCGGTGTTGGCGGCAGCGAAGTAGGTGTTGCATCCGCTTTTGCCACCCAGCCGGCCATCCAGGAAGGACAGGGTGACTTCCGGTTCGGCGGGCGCCGCCTCTTCCAGGTCCCACCAGGTCAGCACCCACTCGGTTTCGGCAATGATATCAAGGGACAGGCGGCGGGGAACGGTGGTGACTTCCATTGGTGTCAGGACATCATTCTTCAGCAGCCAGGCCACCATGTCCAGTTCACCGGGGCAACACATGGCGTCATCCGGTCCCGCGCGCACCACCTCGAAGAAGATGTGCTCTTTCCCGAATCCGGCCTTGCGGACCTGGACCCGGTCACCCATCAGCACCGTGTCGAGATTCTTCAACTCGCCGTCCTCGAGCCGGACCGCCGCCAGGTAGATGTTTTCGCCCGATCCCCCACCGCGCGCGGCCAACAGGACCGCGGCTTCCGTGGTTCCATCACCATCGATATCGCCGACCAGGAGAAAGTCCCGCATGAAATGGACGCTTGGTCGTGAAGATCCGCCCTCTTCGTAGGGTTCGCCTTCCCAGACGCCATCCGTCAAGGTCACGGGATCCTGCACCTCGATGCCGAAGTATGTCGCGTTTTTCAGCGCGGCGAGATTAAGCCCGGCTTTCACCGGCGCGGCTTGCGCGGGTTGGTCTTTTACCGGTTCGGCTTGCACCTGTTCGGTTTCCACTTGTTCCACGGGTTCCTGAACAGCGGGCTCCTTCTGACCTGGTTTCGTCACCCAGATCCCCAGAGCCAGCAGCAGCACAACCAAAATAATGACCAGCGGCCTCTTCATGGTTTCCTCCTATTTCAGTTCGACATCCAGCTTGCGAATGAAAACACTGAGCAGATCCGGGCGCACGAAACACACGGAAAAAGTGGCCATCGGATTAGTGTCGGGCCTGAATAGCGCGTAGCTCCACTTTAACATGGTTTTGCCAGCCAGGTAATCATCCATATCGATGGTGCGGCCGTTGATGAACCCCTCCAATTCGTGGGTGATGAACCCAGGCGGATTTCCGATCGACACCTGGGTGCGGCCGGCCCGCAGATCCGTCAGACCGCACTGCTCCAACACCGAATACATGGAAAACCGCGACACACCCTTCCGGCGCAGAAGGGTGAACCGATCGACGAATCCCTTGGACTGATCCGGATTGAGATTCAGGAAGGTGACTTCGGCCAGATAACCGATCGCGCCTTCGGGACGGACTCCCGAGCGCATGCGCAGGTAATACAGCACCTCGCCCTGATCCCAGTTGCCGACGGCCGCTTCGTGAATGAGGCCGTCACTGCTGGCCGCCAGTTCATCGACCAGGAACTTCGCGAAAAGATCATCGGGGTTGGGATAACTCAAGCGCCGGACATCGCTGAAGGTGGATTCGGAATCCATCTTCAGGGTCAGGGAAATCTGCTCGTCGGCCACGAGCCGGGAATCCTTGAAAATGGGCTCACTCGAAACAATTTCGTAGGGGGATTTCAGCTTGGTGCGGCCGAGCAATCCCTTGGCCACCAGTTGTTCCACGCTCTTCGAGGCGATGTTGCGGGACTTACCCAACCCCTCGGCCAAGGCGCCGATGCTGATGATCTCGCCTTTTTCGAAACCACCCTGCTTGTGGGTGATG
Source organism: Candidatus Krumholzibacteriia bacterium (assembly GCA_023270185.1). Classification (GTDB taxonomy): domain Bacteria; phylum Krumholzibacteriota; class Krumholzibacteriia; order LZORAL124-64-63; family LZORAL124-64-63; genus JAGLCY01. Next base: position 2,327 of record JAGLCY010000135.1, read on the forward strand.
GCCCATTCCAGATAGGCCGCAACTTGATCGGCCATGGCGCTTCCGGTCGGAGGCGGCGGTTGAGTCAATTGGTATAACTCGAAGGAATTCTTGTATTTCTCCGGATAGTCATTGCTGTGGGGGCGGCCCAGGGGCATGGCGTTCTCCTGTCAATCTATTGTATTTAATAATCTTATAACACAAAACACAAAATCAGGCAAACATTGATTTAATGGGTTGACAGTTTTATGTTTTTACGACATATTGATGACATCATTAATGTATTAAGGCAAAGAACCCATCAATGGGGGTATTCCGATGAAAAGATTGATCCTGATGCTGACCGGGTTCCTTGGCCTTTACGTGGCTGTTTTGTTATCCGGTTGTGCCCCAATGCCCTACCAGGGCGGTCCCGACTATTATGTCGAAGTGATCTATGTGCCCGTTCCGATGCCCTATCCCGAACCCTGTCCAGGGCCGTCGGGCGTCCAAGAGCTTCCACCCCCACCGGCTCGCGCCAAACCGTTGATCCAGCCTCGCGACAACACTCCACGCACCAAAGTTCCCACCGGGGATCGTTCTCCACACAAACCTGTGATCATTCGCGGTAAGGGCGGATCCGAACGACGGCCCGAACAGATCGCCGGCACCACGCCCAAACGACCGCCGCGGAAACGTTGATTTACCCGAACGTGGGAGTATGGAACATGAAAACAAGCATAACGTTTGCCGTGGCGGTGGGGATGACGTTGCTTCTTGCGGCCTGCACCAGCACTTCGGAACCCATTCAGGAATCCCACCCGGAAGGCGGCCTGGTCGGCGTCTGGATCCTTGAAGAAAATGAAACCGACGGAATCCAGGTTTTTGCTCGGGCGGCCTCCCTTTCGGACAACCATCTCGGCTATGAGTTCAGCGAACACGGGGGATTACTTGTGCGCAAGCCGGGCTGGTGCGGCACCCCGCCCATTACCTGGATGGACCACGAGGGTGTGTGGAACCTGATCGACGACCAGCTTCTGGACATTCGCCATGCAGGACGCGGAAGTCCGCAGGAATATCAGCTCGAAATCATATCACTCAGTCACCGGCGGTTTGTCTGCCGGGTAAAAGTCGACTCCGGGTCCTGAGGTGTTTCATGTTGGAAATCGCCTCGGCCACGGCCTGGCCGGCAACAAAATTGCCGCGCTTGTTCCAGTGGGTGTCGTTGGGCACGTACAGCCTGGCGGCGGGATCGTGTTCGGCGCGCATGACAGGTAAAAGATCCAGCACGGGGATATCATGTTTCCGCGCCCAGTCGTTGAGACGCCGTTGGGGGGCGTCGAAGTCGTAGTTTTCCCAGGACAAACCCAACCCCTCGAGCACCTGGGACCTGACCACGGGATCGACCTGCATCTCATCGGGAATCACAACCAGCATCCAGGGTACGCGGACCGCGCGGCAAACCTCGTCGATCCTATTCAGATAACTTTCGGCCTCGACCCAAAGGGCGGCGGTGCGCTTATCGGGCTCCCTTGAAAAAACCGGCAGGTTGTGGGGCACGATCTTCAGATACAATTCGGAAACCTGGTCGGATTCGGTTTCCCCGGTGTGCGCCTGGGTTTCATCATCTTTCAACTGCTTCATCATGCCGCGCAGCACCAGGCTTTCGAACATGACAAACAACTGGGATTTTCGCAGCAGGTTACGGACCGGCAGGGGACTGGTCGTGGGGTAGATGTTCCCCCGGATGACGCGGCCCCGTACCGGGATGCCCGTCACGTCGTTACCCACAAAAAAGTTCACGATCACCAGGTCTGGTTCGAGACCCAGCCCGAAATCCTCCAGCACGCCCAGTTCGTTTTCAGTGCTCCAGCCGGGAACGCCCATCAACAGGATGTCCGTGCCGTCGTCCAGGGTGCGCTCCGCCACGCGGAGAAAGTTGTCCCGGGTCGAAACCGCGCCGTACACGAAGGAATCTCCCAACCCCAGCACGCGGTAGCTGCCTGTGGGCTTGGTCAGCGGATAGTTACGGTCACGAAATCCGTATTCGTTGACATGATCGTCATGGTCTTCGGGATACCGGCCCGGCGCGCTGGGCCGCAGGCGATACATGCAGGCGTCGTCGCCGATGAAAGGTGTGTCCGGTGGATCCGGCAGCAGGGGCAGAATGACACGGGCGGCGACTTCGCCGATCAGGAACGCGAAAAACACTCCACCCAGAACCAGCAGGAGTTTTTTCCTCATGATCCGACCCTGCCAAGAAGATTGCGCGCGTTGGCTTCGGTGCCGGGAAATTCCGCCGCCTTGTTCAGGTGCCGGCGGGCTTCAACGTCACGGCCAAGCTCGATGGCGCAATAACCCATCATCA
>JAGLCY010000136.1 GCA_023270185.1 Candidatus Krumholzibacteriia bacterium
GATTTGACTTCGAGAACCGCGGACATGGGTACCCCGTTTTTTCTGCCGATTGGGCCAGTTGAATTAATTGAAGATGAATGTGGGCCGGATTCTATCACGGAATCGGGATAATAAGGTTTCCTTTTTATTGAAGAAAGTTTGTTTTCGCCGCAAAAAATTTGATGTTGAAACAGCCCTGGGGTATCTCCCCAGGGCTGTTCGTTTATGGGTCGCTCAGGTGGTTATCACCGGTGTCCCAGCACGATCGCTTTTTTGGTCACCACCCTGCTCTGTGAGCTAAGGCGAAGGAAATACGTTCCCGACGCCACGCGTACCCCGCGGTCGTCACGGGTGTCCCAGACGGCTTCCAGGGCTCCCGATCCCCCGGCATCCTGTCGTAATCGCCGTACTAGGCGGCCCCGCAGATCATAGACATCGAGCCGGGCTGTTTCGTTTATGGGAATCGAAAAACGAATGGTCGTGGAACCGGCTGCGGGATTGGGCCAGACCGCTTCGATGGAAAGCCCGGAAGTGAACGAACCTGCCTTTTCCACGCTGACCGGACCGTACCAGCTGTGATTTTCGGACGCGTCGGTCAGGCGCAGCCAGTAGTCGCAGGGGTCCGGAGGGGCAGCCGAGTCGATGAACTCGAATGAAGGCCCGCCGGGCAGCATCCCGAACGACAGCTGCTCCCGTGCGGATCCTTCCACGGAGCGGAAAACTTCACCGGCCTGAAGAGGATTATCATGGGACAAGGACCATCGCACGGACACTGTTCCGGCTGAAGAACGCTCAGCCATGAAATCATGCAGGGATACCGGTGTGCTCTGATCAGTGAAAACCACGCCCAGACCTCCGGTGCCCACAAGCAACCTGCCGGTTTCATTGAAAGCAAAGGTTTTGGCGGAAATATCGGGGAACAGATCCGAGATTAACGACCAGGAATCACCTCCGTCCTTTGACTGATAGATACGACTGTAGCTGTCAGTGCCCGCAAACAGGAACCCGTTGCTGTTGGCGGCGATGGTCACGATGCCAGGGCTGGGCTGACCGGCGTGGACCAGTTCCCAATTTCCACCATCGTCCAAGGAGCGGTAAAGCCCCAGGGTGGAATTGGCTGCAAAAAGGACACCGCCAGGCAAGGAGAGAACCTGGTGCACCCAAAGATCGTCCAGCCCATTGTTCAGTGCAGTCCAGTTGTCCCCATCGTCTTGCGAGCGATAGACCCCGCTACCCATGATAGCCGCCAGCAGATCACCGTCGGCTTCCACGATAAGATCCTCCAATCCAAAGACAGTCAATCCCCCGTTGGCCTCCGTCCAGGTGTCTCCCATGTCGGTGGAGCGCCAGACACCGCCACTGAATATCCCGCCTGCAAACAGATCACCACTGCTTGCCTTGACCGCCAGGCAGGCAATCCCATCAGTACCCGGGTCCGAGCCCGTTCGGTGCCATGTATTCCCCCCGTCCTGGGAACGGTAGATATGGTTTTCCCGTGTGCCCGCGAAAAGGTCGCCGTCGGGATGGCTGACGATGTCGGATACTTTCGGATCCTCAAGACCGTTGTTGATGGAGATCCAGGTGACCCCGCCGTCATCGGAGTGGTGAACACCGGATCCGTAAGTGGCGGCGTATATGGAGCCGCTCCCGTTTTTCACCATGGCCCTGACGTTGGCGCGGTTCATCCCCGTGCTGGAATGAATCCAGGAAACTCCACCATTAGTGGAGCGGAAAATACCGCCACCGTAACTGCCCACCAGAAACTTGGTCGCGTCGAGGAACAAAAGATCGAGAACCTCTTGCATCTCGATACCCACTCGACTCGGGGCCCAATTCAGACCGCCGTCACTGGAAAAATATGTTCCTGAGGAGCTGGTGCCCACCCAGAGATTGCCCGTTTCATCCCGATCGATCGTCAGGCAAAAACCATCATCCAGGCCGTTGCTGAGCCGGGTCCAGGTCGCGCCGTCCCATGCGGCGCGGTAGACCCCGCCTCCGTAGGTTGCCGCATAAATATCTCCCTCGGGAACAACCAGAAAATCCTTGGGACCTTTTCCATCCAGACCTGATTCGAACAAATCCCAGATAACGCCACCGTCAACGGAACGAATAGTCCTGAACCCAATGGTACTTGCAAACAAAGGACCACCGTTGGGGACGGCCGCCAAGGCGCTGACCTGATCCCCTGGGAAATTAGTGCTCACGACCTGCCAGGAATCGCCGCCGTCGATCGAGCGGGACACGCTGCCATGCTTGGCGACATAGAGGAAATCCAGGATCGGGTCGTAGGCAAAACAGCCAGCCCAGCTGACGAGGTCGGAACCGGAAATAGGCCAACTGGTGCCATCGTCAAGGGATCGGTGAACATCTCCATTACTGAGTGCGACGAAAATCGTCCCCGCGGTATTGATAACGATTGCAACGACTCCTCCACCCCGCAATCCGACTTCCTGCCAGGTCACCCCTTGGTCGGTAGAGCGAAAAATCCCTCCCATGGAATAAGAACCGGCGTAGAGGTCCCCACCGGGGGCTTCGGCCATGGAGTAGACAATTCCTCCCTCCGGACCCGTGCTTTCCAGCCAGTCAAAGGTCTGGGCAAGACACGGCAGACCGGCCAACATCAAGCCGACGGCCAAAAGAACTGCAGAAGCGAAACGGGAAATTTGAACAGGCTGGAATCGGATCATCATTTCAGGCCCCCT
>JAGLCY010000137.1 GCA_023270185.1 Candidatus Krumholzibacteriia bacterium
CATGAACGACGACCGCAATCTGGAACAAACCGCTGAAGAAGCGGGCGAGAACCTGGATTTCATCCGCGCCATGGTCAAAGCCGACGTGGAAGCCGGCCATAACGACGGCAGGGTGCACACGCGCTTTCCTCCCGAGCCGAACGGCTACCTGCATATCGGGCACGCCAAGGCCATCCTGCTGAGCTACAGCATCGCCCAGGAGTTCGGCGGCAAGTTCAACCTGCGCTTCGACGACACCAATCCCGAGAAGGAAGACGTCGAGTACGTCGATTCCATCAAGGAAGACCTGCGCTGGCTGGGCGCCGATTGGGAGGATCGCGAATTCTACGCATCGGATTATTTCGACACGCTGTATGAATGGGCGCGGAATATGATCCGCGAGGGCAAGGCCTATGTGGACAGTCTGGGTGAAGCGGAAATCCGCCAGTACCGCGGCACGGTGACCGAAGCCGGCATCAACAGTCCCGACCGGGAACGACCGGCCGAAGAAAGCCTGACCCTGCTCGAAGGCATGAAGAACGGCGAGTTCGACGAAGGCGCCTACACCCTGCGCGCGAAAATCGACATGGCGCATTCCAATATGAAAATGCGCGACCCGCTGATCTACCGCATCCGCAAGGTGCCCCACCACCGTACGGGTGATACCTGGAACATCTATCCGTTATACGATTACGCGCACGGGCAGAGCGATGCCATCGAGGGCATCACTCACTCCCTGTGCACCCTGGAATTCGAGGTCAACCGGCCTTTGTACGACTGGTTCATCGAGAACCTGCCGGTGCCCTACGAACCGCATCAAACTGAATTCGCGCGGCTGAACCTGACCTATACGGTGATGAGCAAGCGTAAGCTCAGGCAGTTGGTTGACGATGACGTGGTGGCCGGGTGGAGCGACCCCCGTATGCCGACCCTCAGCGGGTTGCGGCGGCTGGGCTACACGTCCGAGTCGATCCGGCGCTTCACCGAAACCGTCGGGTTGGCCAAACGCAACTCGACCGTGGATCTGGACCTGTTGAAGTGGTCCCTGAGAGAGGAACTGAACCGCACAGCCGACCGGGTGATGGTGGTGCTGCGGCCTTTGAAAGTCGTCATCACGAACTACCCCGAAGGCCAGGTAGAGGAACTGGAGTGCGTGAACAATCCCGAGGATGAAAACGCCGGCACGCGGATGGTGCCCTTCTCGCGCGAGCTGTGGATCGAACGCGACGACTTCCGCGAAGAAGCTCCGCGCAAGTTCTTCCGGCTCAAGCCCGGCAAAGAGGTCAGACTGAAGCACGCCTACTTCATCACCTGCGACGAGGTGATCAAGGACGACAGCGGCGAAGTCGTGGAACTGCGCTGCAGTTACGATCCGGAATCGCGCGGCGGAATGTCGCCCGACGGCCGCAAGGTCAAGGGCACCCTGCACTGGGTCTCGGTGCCGCACGCGGTCGAAACCGAGGTAAGGCTTTACGACAACCTGTTCCGCGAACCGTTCCCCGAAGAGGGCGGCGACTTCATGGCCAATCTGAACCCGGATTCCCTGGAGATCCTGAAAGACGCCAAACTTGAACCCGGCCTGGCCGGCAAGGAAACCGGCTACCAGTGCCAGTTCATGCGGCAGGGTTATTTCTGCATCGACAGCAAGGATTCCCGGCCGGACAAGATGGTGTTCAACCGCACCGTCACGCTGAAGGACTCCTGGGCCAAACTCGAAGGCAAGGGCAAGACTGGATGACTGGATTGGGAACGAAGGCGATCCTGGTAGTTGTCGCGCTGATTTTCCTGGGAAACGTGCCCGTCCCGGCGATGGCGCAAATGTCGACGGGAAGCGGTGACGGTGGAGGCTCCGGAACCTACGCCCTGGAGGACGACGAACGGAACCTGAAGTTCGCGGCCATCCCCATCCCCGGCTACAGCGACGTGCTGGGATTCAGCCTTGGGATCATCGGCATGGCGTATTACAAAATGGATCGCCACGACGACAACCTTCCGCCCTCGAGCACGGGCATCCTGGGATTCTACAGCGAAAACAATTCCTGGGTCGGGATGGCCTTTCAGAAGTTCCACTTCGCCCACGACAAATGGCGCGCCACCGCGGCCTTCGGCACCGGTTCCTTCAAATACCAGTTCAACCCCTCGTCTGCGGGTCCAGGGTTTCCGGACCTCTTCCTGGATTACACCACTGTCTCGGATTTCATATTCCTCAAGGGCTCGCGCCTGACCTGGAGCGAGCTCTACCTCGGGGCCGAAGTCCTCGCCTGGTCGGCCAAGGTCAGCATCGACCCCGATCTGCTTGAAGTACCCAATGAGTTCTACTCCAGCCTCGGGGTGAATGGCGAATGGGACGGCCGCAACCATGTCATGTATCCGACCAGCGGGACCAACACCACAGTGCGCTACGATGTCTATGACGAGGCTCTGGGTTCGGACCGGGATTTCCGCAAACTGAAAGTCAAGATTTCCGGCTACACCACCCTGGGCGACACCACCCGGGTACTGGCCGGACGCATTCTCGCCGACGCGGCCTTCGGGGATGTGCCCTTCAGCGGGCAAGCCATTCTCAGCGGCAACCAGAACCTGCGTGGCTACGCGAACGGCCGTCACCGGGGCGACAAATTGCTGACTCTGGAAACCGAATACCGCTGGAACTTCTACGGACGCTGGGGCGCCGTCGGTTTTGCCGGTGTGGGTTTTGTGGGTGAAGACTGGGACAGTTTCTCCACGGCCGACGCCCTGCCCGCCGCCGGGTTGGGCCTGCGCTTCCGCATGATCGAAACCTACAAGATCAATGCGCGCATCGACTATGGCTGGGGCAAGAATGACCAGGCCGTTTACTTCAGCATCGGCGAGGCCTATTGACACCCCAGCCTATCGTTACGACCTTATGCCGACTGCCACGATGGGAGGTGAGTGATGTCATTCGAAGAAAAAGTTTTTCTGACCCGTTTCGCCAAAAGCGCCGGCTGAGCCGCGAAACTGAGTCCGGGGGACTTATCTGAAATCCTGGAGCCCATCAGGGGCGCCGCGGGTAATAATCTGCTGGTCGGATTCGACACGGCGGACGATGCCGGGGTCTGCCTCATCGGCGCCGATCGGGCCGTGGTTTCCACCGCCGACTTCATCACTCCCGTCGTTGACGATCCCCACACTTTCGGCCGCATCGCCGCCGCCAACTCCCTCAGCGATGTCTACGCCATGGGCGGCACCCCGTTGATGGCCCTGAACCTGTTGGGATATCCCCCGGTGGGTCTGCCGAACTGGGTGCTGGGCAAAATCCTGGCCGGCGGCGCCGAAACCTGCAAAGAAGCCGGCTGTCCCGTGGCCGGCGGCCATTCCGTACGCGACGACGAGGTCAAATTCGGATTGAGTGTGACCGGCGCCGTGCATCCCGACAGGATCCTACGCAACAGCACTGCCCGGCCCGGGGACAAGCTGGTTTTGACCAAACCCCTGGGCACCGGAGCCCTGGTGGCCGCGGTGAAAAAGAACCGCGTGGACGAAGCCGGCTACAAAGCCCTGGTCAAGTGCATGACCACCTTGAACAAATGCGGCATCCATCTTTTTGACCTGGGAGCCACCGCCGCCACGGACGTCACGGGTTTCGGCCTGAGCGGGCACGCCCTGGAAGTGGCCAAGGGATCGAATGTCTGTCTGGTCATCGAAACGGGCGCCCTGCCCCTGTTGCCTGAGGCCGTGGAACTTTGCGGCGAAGGTTTCACCTGCGGCGGCACCAGATCCAACGCCAGTTTCGCCGGCGACGATATCCGCTACGCCAACGGGATGGGCGAGGACATGATCGGCCTGCTGAACGACCCCCAGACCAGCGGTGGACTTTTGATCGCCGTCCCTCCGGAGCGCCTGGACGAGATGGTTTCTTTCCTCACCGAATCGGGCGCACTGGCCGCCGCGATCATCGGCGAAGCGGTCGAATCCCGCCCCGATGGCCCTTGGCTGGACTTTAAAGCCTGATTGCCCCCTTTTTCGAGTCAACTTCCCGCCAAACCGGCCGATATCCTTTATGGAAACTCTGTTTGAACAAACCGTGCGAAGGAGCGCGTCATGTCCACGGTGCTCGAAAAATCGCTGTTGGATATCCACCCCCGCGAATTGAAGGGGATGGTGAAGGACATCCCGACCCTGCCGGCGATCTACCAGAAGCTGTTCGACAAGCTGCAGGATCCGGACGTGTCGGTGCCGGAAATCGCCGAGATCATCACCCAGGACCAGGCCCTGTCGGCCAAGATCCTGCATCTGGTGAACTCCGCGCTTTACGGTTCAGGCACCAAGACGATGACCATCAGCCGCGCGGTTGTGATCCTCGGTTTCCGGGCCGTTCGCGGCGCCGCCATGGCCAGCGGGGTGTTCGACTACTTCAAGGATGAAGAGAGCTCCGAAGGCATCGACATGATCAAGTTCTGGGAGCACAGCATCGCCGTGGCCAGCATCAGCAAGGTGTTGGCCGAGGACCGGCGCCTGCACAACCGCGAAGAAGCCTTCGTGGCCGGCCTGCTGCACGATGTGGGCAAGCTCATCGAGAAAAACTATTTCTCCTCCGACTTCGACCAGCTCTGCGTGACCGCCGAAGATGAAGACCTGTCCTGGTTCGAAGCCGAAAAAAGACTTTTCCCCATCCATCACGGCACCATCGGCAAGACCGTATTCCGCAGCTGGAAGTTCTCACCTGGCGTGGTCGACGCGGTGCAATTCCATCACAGGCCGGGCGCCTCCTCCAGCGCGCCCGAACTGACGGCCCTGGTCCATGTGGCCGACTTCATGGCCTACGAATTGGGGTATGGAGCACCTGGAGCCCGCGGCCCGCGGGTTTGCGATTCCGAAGCCCTGCGCATCCTGGGGATGACCCTCGAAGAAACCATGGAATATCACGAACGCATTCATGAAGAGATGGAGCGCTCGCTGGATATTCTGGATCTGGT
>JAGLCY010000138.1 GCA_023270185.1 Candidatus Krumholzibacteriia bacterium
TCGGCCATGGACCAGAAATTCTCTTCGTCCCCCTTGTCCAGGTCACCCAGCCGGACGATCCGCTCGACCGGAACTCCCACTCCCTTTTCCCAGATATCAAAGGATTCATCGTCATCCTTGTAGACCGAAACCCAGAGTTTGTCCGCGGCCAGCCCCATGGTTTCGGTGAGGAATTCCCAACCCCAGTGGATGGACTCCTTCTTGTAATAATCGCCGAAGGACCAGTTCCCTAGCATCTCGAAAAAAGTGTGATGACGGGCGTCCTTGCCCACCTCTTCCAAATCGTTATGTTTGCCGGAGACGCGCATGCATTTCTGCACCGAGGCCGCCCGTTTGTATTGGCGGTGTTCCAGGCCCAGAAACACACCCTTGAACTGGTTCATGCCCGCGTTCGTGAACAGGAGGGTAGGATCATCCCGGGGCACAAGGGTGGACGAAGAAACGACCTCATGTTGGTGCCGGGCAAAGAATTCCAGGAAACTCGAGCGGATCTCTTTGGCTTTCAAAATTCTGCTCCTGTCCGATAAATTCGGATTTATTTGTTCAATTCGTCACGGATCTGCCGAAAAACAAACGTGGCACCGGGTTACCGCTGATGGGGCCTATTGTCACCCCGAAGTTTAAACGGCGCGGAAGTTAAGGTCAAACTGTCACCATGCGGAATTTCCTGCATTATCTGGTTTCGGTCCTGCTGTGGATCCTCTTCGGCTACTACTGGTATGTGGTGGTCGAGCGCCAGATCGGCCGTGACAGCCTCCAACCCCTGCTCATTCTGGTCGGCCTGACGGTACTGGGCCTTTCGATCACCCTGTGGTGGATCGCCCACAACAAACGCATCGCCGCCAGGGGAAAACGCAACACCCTGATGCCCCCGCCGGACGAACCCTTTACCTTCGACAACCTGAACCGGCCCATCATTGCCCCCGACATCGTCCTTTTGAAGGCCGCGGCCGAAATAACGGTCGCTTTGGATTATCAGGGCGACAAGGTCTACACCATCGACCGGGAGGGCGGGGCCTGATGGACCTTTATTCCCTCCTGGTGCGGTTCGAGAACTCAAACTTCTACCTGGCCCTGCTACTGTATTTCGCCTGGTATCCCCTGGCCACCAGCGTGATGTGGATCTTCACCTCCATCCTGTTCTTCCGGCAGAAGGAGGTCGGGGAAACCGACTTCTACGATCCCATCGGCGACGACGAACCGCAGCCCATGGTGTCGTTCGTCATACCGGCGTACAACGAAAAAAAGAACATCGCCGCCACCCTGGCCGGCGTGCTCAAGGTCAATTACCCGAATTTCGAAGTGATGGTCATCGACGATTGTTCCACCGACGGAACGTTGGCCGAAATCGAACCCTTCCTGACCGACCCGCGCGTCCGATTGATGCGCAAGCAGATCAACGAGGGCAAGGCCATGGCCCTGAACGATGCCATCCCCCTGACCAGGGGGGAACTGCTATTTATCATGGACGCGGACGCCATCCCCATCCCGGACGTGCTGAAATATTTCGTACCGCATTTCCGGTCACCCCGCTGCGGCGCGGTGACCGGAAATCCGCGCGTCGCCAACCGGGACAGCTTCCTGGCCAAGCTGCAGGCCATCGAATTCGCCTCGATCATTTCCCTGATGCGCAGGGCCCAGCGGGTCTGGGGCCGGATCATGACCATGAGTGGAGTGGTCGGCATCTTCCGCCGCACCGCCCTGTTCGACGTGGGCCTGTACAGCCCGGAGATGGCCACCGAGGACATCGACCTGACCTGGCGCCTGCAGATGCGCCACTGGGATGTGCGTTACGAATCCCGCGCCGTGATGTGGATGCGCGTCCCCCAGTCCCTCAAGGGCTTGTGGTGGCAACGCCGACGCTGGTCCCTGGGTCTGAGCCAGGTCCTGACACGGCACGGTCGAACATTGCTGGAATGGAAACACCGCCGGTTCTGGCCTGTGCTCATCGAGGCCAACCTCTCGGTGGTCTGGGCTTATACCTATGTGATCCTGACCGTCATCTGGTTGATCAGCTACGCGGTGGGTTACCCGCCCCGGGGGGCCTCTCCCATTCCCAACTTCTGGGGAATGTTGATTGCCAGCATGTGTCTGATTCAGCTATTGACCGGAGTGATCCTGGACCGCGCCTATGACCAGGTCCTGAAAAAGTACTTCATCGTCGCGGTCTTCTATCCGCTGGTCTACTGGATCCTGATGGCCATCATCACCGTGACTACCGCCCCGGTGGGTCTGAACGTCAACCGCCAGAAGCGCAAATACACGCTCTGGAAGCCTGTCCGGGAGTAACCATGATCCGCAACCGGCACAGATTGCCCATCCTGCTGCTCCTGGTGATTGCCACCGGAGTTTACGGACCGGTCCGTTCTGCGCTTGCCCAGGAAACGACACCGGACACCACCGCCGTTGAATCCGAAAAAACCATCAACCCTGAACTGGCCCGAACCAAAGTGAACGAGGCCCGCGAAGCAGCGAGCCGGGACCAGCACCATGAAGCCGTCGCCGACTACCTCGAGGCTCTGGCCAGTGACGCGACCCTCGTTCCAATGGTGGCCCAGGAAATCGCCTACCAGAAGCTGTGGCGGGAAGACGCCGAAAAATCCATCTTCTATTTCCGCAGGTATCTCGCCCGGCATCCCGACCAGGAAAATCGGGACGTGCGCAAGGGCCTGGCCCTGGCCTACAGTTGGAGCGGTCGACAAAAGGAGGCCATCGCCCTGTACCGGGAACTGGTGGCCGAGGATCCCTCCGACGGGGGCGCGAGAATCGGCCTGGGGCGCAGCCTGATCTGGGACAACCGCCTGCACGAGGGGTTTACGATCGTACGCGCGGTCGAAGACGAATTCCCTCCTGAGACGGGTCCCGGCAGGGAAAGCTCGGAATTCCTGCTGACGGTCCTGGATGGTTACACTCCCCACCTGGAATTGAGGGCGGACGCCAGCTGGGATTCGGACGACCTGGATATCTACCGGGTCACCGCCAAGGGAACCTTCACCGTCTTCGGCAACAAGCTGCTGCAGGTCATACCTTCCTGGGCGGTTTACCGATCACCGGGACAGGATGACATCACCAACCTGAAACCGGCGGCGGGATTCATCACCCCGCTGGCACACAACTGGGCGCTGCACGCTTACGGGTGGCTCGACAGGTTCAGCACCAGCGAACCCCTGTTCGGCGACGCGGAAAAGCTTGACTGGGACCGATTCGGCGGAGATTTCTGGTTCACCTGGATCGCCCAACCCCGCCTGAGAATCGATTTCGGAGGCACCTCCCAGCCCGTGGAAACTTTTGAAGCCCTGAACAACAAAATCGGATTCGAGCAGGCCAACCTGTCGGCGGGTTGGCGCTTCGCCCGCCATTTCACCCTCGGCGCCTCCGGACAGATGGCCGACTACAGCGACGGCAACGAAAAACTCAAGGGCGGCCTGCGTCTGGATTGGCGGCGGGAAGGCCGCTGGGAAATCATCGCCGGTCCGGTACTGACCTATATGGATTTCTCCATCCCATATCCCGGCGGATACTGGGCACCCGACTGGGTCAGGAACGGAAGCATCGAGGCCACCCTCAAGACCAGGACCCGCCGCATGACGTTCATGCTCAACGGCAGCATCGGCCTGGAACAGGAATTGAACTCCGACACCCTGACCGTGGGCGGGGCCTCCGGAAAGATAGGCTGGCGATTCAGCCGGGGCTGGCTTGCCTCTCTTGAAGGTGGTTATTCCAAGTCCTCCTTCGCCACGGCCAGCGGGTACAACCGCACCTTCGCCAACCTGTCGGTGCGGGCCCTCTTTTGACGCGGTGATCCGATGAACATGACATCCACCATGCGTTACTTCTTTCTTCTCCTGCTGGGGACGGGCGTTTTCCTGACACCCGGCTGCGGGGGTGACTCGGAGACCACGGACCTGTCGGGTTATCACCTCGACCCCCCCGAACTGGCTGTCGGCGGTTTCCCTCCCATCGAGGATGGAGTGCCTGTCTTATGTTATCACTATTTCCGGTCCGGCTTTGACGGGACCTACCTCATGAAGGTCCTCGGTTCGGTCCTTTTCGGCATGCCGGCCCTCGGCCCACGGGAATTCTGGACCACGCCCGTGGGCGAATTCGAAAAGCACCTGCGGTATTTCCGGGATTCAGGCACCACGGTAATGACCCTCGATGAAGTGGCGGACCTGCTGGAATCCGGGGCTGACCTTCCCGTCCGGGCGGTGGTCCTGACCATCGACGACGCCGACCGGAGCGTTTACGAACTGGCCTATCCCCTGTTGAGAAAATACGGCATGAAGGCCCATCTGTTTGTTCCCACTGCCAAAGTCGGATCCCCGTGGAGCGACCTCGACATCTGCACATGGGAACAGTTGAGAGAGATGGTGAATTCCGGACACATCATCGTGGAGTCACATACGCGGGATCTGCATTACAAGGTGCGCGCAGGTGGTGGACTGGAACCGGTTTTCCTCCACCCGGACCGGATCCCCGAACAGGCCGGGGACGGACTCTCCCCCCTGACCGGGCCGAATGCGGCAGTTGCCGAGGATCTTGTTTCGAGCCGGGTGGATATCGAGGCGGGGGTAGGAACCAGTGCGAACTGGCTGGCCTGGCCCTATGGATTCGCCACGGACGAGTTGGACAGCCTCAGTAGGAAAGTGGGGTTCCGGGGCACGGTCAGCTTGTATCCGGAGGCTTTCACGGTGCGTGACACGACCCTGCAGGTGGGCCGCTTCGCGTTGACGGCCAAAAGCACCATCAGCCACATCGCCAACATTTTCCCACGCTGATCAGGAATCTGCGGAAAGGGAACGAACCCAGATCCGGCGACGGCGCGGGCCGTCGAAATCACAGAACCAGATTTTCTGCCAGGTGCCCAGCTTGAGACGCCCTCCCGCAACGATGACCGTCACCGAACTGCCGAACATGCTGGCCTTGATGTGGGCCGCCGCGTTGCCTTCGGCATGAAGGTAACCGTCCTGCCAGGGAACGACGCGGTCCAGCGCCGCGGCCATGTCGGTGACCACGTCCGGATCGGCGCCCTCATTGATGGTCACCGCGGCGGTGGTGTGGGGATTGAACACCACGACCACTCCCTCCTGCAAACCCAGGTCCGAGACCGCTGTCTGGACTTCATTGGTCAGGTCCACGAAATCGGTCCGGGCTCCGGTCTGAAGCGTGATTTCCCGCATGGCCCCTCCCTGGGGATCCGGATCAAAAATCGAAGTACATCGTGAACTCGTAGGGATGGGGCCGCTGGTTGATGGCGTTGATCTCATCGTTCTTGATTTCGAGCCAACGGCGAATCAGGGACTCGGGAAAAACATCATTCCTCAACAGGAACTGGTGGTCGTTTTCCAGGGCGTCGAGCGCGTCGGCCAGGGAACGAGGAAGAAAATCCTCGATGTGCGAAGAATCACCCGGGGCATCCTGGGGTGTGTAACCGGCGGCAATGGGATCGATCCGGTTGATGATGCCGTCGAGTCCCGCCATCAGGATGGCCGAGCAGCAGATGTAGGGGTTGGCCGTCAGATCGGGCGGCCGGTATTCAATGCGCCGCATCTGGGGATCGGACACGTAGCTGGGAATGCGGATCGCCGCCCCCCGGTTGCTGCGGCCGAAGGTACGCACGGTGGGCGCCTCGAAACCGGGGACTAATCGTTTGAAGCTGTTCGTGCTGGGGTTGGTAAAGGCACAAAGAGCATCGGCGTGCTTCAGAATTCCACCAATGTAGAACAGGGCATCCTCGGAAAGATGGGCATAGCCATCTTCTTTATGGAAAATGTTTTGCCCGTTTTTGGTGAGAAACTGGTGAAGGTGCCAACCGCTGCCCGCGTTATCCATCAGGGGCTTGGGCATGAAGGTCACCTTGAGCCCGTGACGCTCGGCCAGGTTGAACAGGATGTACTTGGTCAAAACCGCATGGTCACCGGTCGTGGGCAGATCGGCGAACCACCCTTCGATCTCCTGCTGCCCCTGGGCGCCTCCCTCGTGGTGATGGTAACGAACGGGAATGCCGAAGTCACCCATCGCAGCGGAGACTTCGTCGCGGAAGTCGTCGTACCTGTCGAAAGGGTTGCAGGCGTGATAGGCGTTCTGGAAGAAAGTTTCACCACTGCGTACGCCGAAGGCGCTGTCGTTCGCCTCGGTCAGGAACTCCGCTTCCTCGAAAATATGGAATTCGTATTCGGGCGCCCACTGGGAAACGTCTGCCACACCCAGATCACGCATCGCCTGTTCCGCCCGGCGGGCGATGTACCGGCCGTCCTGTGGGAAGGGGCTGCGTTCGTCATCGGTGAGCCGGGCCTCGGCGAACATGGTCAGCGTCGGACGTTTGCGGAACGGATCCAACGCCGCGGTGCCAAGATCCGCCACCAGGACCATGTCACTGTTTTCAACCTTCAGGAAACCGTAACTGGAGCCGTCGAACCCGATACCTTCTCGGCAGGTGGCCTCGGTGAAGCGGTCGAAGGGATAGGAGATGTGATGCAGGCGCCCGACCAGATCAAGCATCTTCAGGTCGATGAACTCGATGCCCATTTTTTCGGCTTCCCTGCGAACCTCGGCAAACTTGCTGTCGTTCATGATCAACCTCGCTATTGGTGACGATTGACTCCCATGGGGCCCCTAAATATATGCCTCGAACGGCCTATCTTCCACACTGTCCTTGCCGCTGCCAGATTTGGGTTTTATTTTCGACCCCTGATTCGTTGGCTCTGTCTCCGAAAGGACCCGAATTGGCCAGTGACAAGGTGCACATCCGTTTCGAGGGCAAAACCCTGGAATGCCGGTCAGATACCACAGTGGCGGTCGCCCTGTGGGAGAACGGTGTCCGGTGCCTTTCCCGTTCTCCCAAATACGGCCGTCCCCGGGGCGTGACCTGCGCGCGGGGCCATTGCACAGCCTGTTTGATGAGAGTCGACAATATTCCCAACGTCCGCACCTGTGAGCTCCCCGTGCGCGAAGGCATGGAGATTCAGCGGCAGGACGCAGGGGCCTTCTACGCCGCCCCCATGCAAAAAGTGCTGGCTGCCGGCAGTGCTTTTTTTCCCGTCGGTTTCTACTACAAGTGGTTCACCAAACCCGCCACCGTGAGCCGACTCTTCCTGAATGGGATTCGTCCCCTGACCGGCGTCGGCCGTCTTCCCGGCCCCGAGCATGCCACCAGGGTGCTGCCTCCGGCCTCTGACCCTCAGGACCCGACTGCCGCGTCGGCGACCGATCTGGGCCGATTCGACACCGTCATCGTCGGTGCCGGGCCGTCCGGCCTGGCTGCTGCCGAAAAGGCCACTGGCCGTGTGCTCATTTTGGACGACCACGAGATCCCCGGTGGTCAGCGATATGGCGCTCTGCGGCGTCTGGCTGAAGACCAGGGCAAAATCCTGGACCGGTTCGACGTTCTCCGCTCCTCTCTGGAGAGGATTGAAAAATTACGGGATCAATTCTCCACGCGGAACGACGTGACCTTCCTCCAAGGAACACGGGCCATCGCCGGCTATCACCCCGACCATCTTCTTTTGCGCCGCGAAGATCGCCTGCAATCCGTAAAATTCGACACCTTGATCTGGGCGGCCGGCGCCCTGGACACCCTGGGACTCTTCCCGGGAAACGACACACCCGGCCTCCTCGGCCCCCGCGCGCTTTACCGGTTGTTGGTCCGTGACGGTCTTCAGGTGAAGGGGATGCACGTCCTGATCATCGGGGGCGGTCTGGATTTCTGGCTCAGCGCGGCCCTGCTGGATGTCGCCGGTGCCCACCTTTCGTTGGTCGTGACGAATTCCGACGACCCTTCCGAAATTCCGGCGGCCGTGGATCGCAAATGGCCGCTCAATACCGGTCTCATATTGGACAACATCTCTGGAATGGGTGAACAGAAGCTGAGGGCCTCCTTCTCTCCCGACGGCTCGCAAAGCATCCGACACGATTCCCAAATGACTATGGACGCTGATCTGGCCGTGATCTGTAACCGGGCCAAACCCGCCTACGACGTGCCTTTTCAATTGGGTGGGGATGTAACCTTGCAACCGGACCTGGGTGGCTTCGCCCTGTCAGACGATTCATCCCTGGTTGCCGTAGGTGAAGCCGGCGGCAATCTACCCGGTGACCCCGCGCACCCTGCCGATGAGGTGAATATCCCATGAGCAAGGCCAAGATCTTTCTCTGCCGCTGCGAGGATGTGACCCTCAGTGAATTCCGCGATGCTTACGGCGAAGGTTTCACCGAACTCGAGTCCCTCAAGCGCTATACGGGTGTCGGCACCGGTTTCTGCCAGGGCAAGGGATGTCTCAGCGAAGCGGCCGGTGAACTCGCCGTACTGCGAAACATCCCTCCCGGTGAAGTAAAACTGACCAATATCCGCCCTCCCGCGGAGCCGCTCACCTTTGCCCAGCTCGCGGCCCTCGATGTCCCACCGGCCGGCAACAACGTGGAGGACGACTCATGATACCCTTGTCCAGCGGCCCTGTGCCCTCCACCGCTGACGCGGTGATCATAGGTGGAGGCGTCAACGGTCTGGTCACCGGCCGGGAACTGGCCGCCGAGGGTCTGAAGAACATCGTGATCCTCGAGAAAAATTACATCGGCAGCGGCTCGACCGGCCGGTGCGGCGGCGGAATCAGACAGCAGTGGACGACCGAGGAGAACATCAGGCTGGCTCAGGAAAGTGTCACGCTGTACGAAAACATGTCGGCGGACCTCGGCTACCAGGTCTTCTTCCGCCAGGGCGGTTACCTGATGATTACCGAGAGCGAAGACGACCTTCCCACCCTGCGCGACGCGGCCGCCCTACAGAACCGCTGCGATGTGCCCACGGAGTTCCTGCAGCCCGAAGAGTGCCGGAAGGTCGTTTCCGACCTCGACATCTCCACTCTCAAGGGCGCCACCTTCTGCCCCAAGGACGGCACCGCCTACCCCTTTGCCGTGGTCTGGGGTTATGCCCGGGCATGCCACCGGGCGGGTGTGAAGACCTTCATCCGTACCCGGGTGACCGGCATCACCGCGGATGACGGCCGGATCCGCAAGGTTCACACCGACCGGGGCGACATCGCCACCGAACGTGTGATCAACTGCGCGGGCCCCTGGGCCCGTTCCATGGCCGCCATGGTGGGTGTCCAACTGCCGAACCGGCAGGAACGGCATGAGATCATGGTCAGTGAATCGCTCAAACCATTCCTTGATCCCATGGTAATCTCGATCACCAACGGAATCTATTTCAGCCAGAGTCTGCGGGGGGAAATCGTCGGCGGCATCGGGGACCCGGCCGAACCCGGCCTGGAGGATCCCGCCCTGTTCGACACGCGCAGCCAGTTGCGCTTCGCCGTGCGGTTCGCCAAGGCCCTGCTCAGACACTACCCCCGGGCTGCCCAGGTGCGGATGATGCGGCAATGGGCGGGGATGTACGATGTCACTCCCGACCACCGGCCCATTCTGGGTGGCGTTCCGGGGTTGGACGGTTATTTCCATCTCTGCGGATTCAGCGGTCACGGGTTCATGCTCGGTCCGGTAACCGGGCGCAGGATGGCCCGACACATCGCCACCGGAGAACCCGACGACATCATCGCCAGTCTTTCACTGGACAGGTTCGCCAAAGGGAATCTCAAGCCCGACGCCTTCGTGGTGGGCTGACCGGAACTCAAATCAAATCGTCGAGAGCCTTGTCCAGTTCCCCGAACTTGAACTTGAAACCGGCGGCCTTCAGGACATTCGGCACCGCGCGTTGGCTACCCAGCAGCATGCTGGACATTTCCCCCATCAAACCTTGCAGGACAAAACCGGGCAGGGGCATGAACGCCCGTTTGTGAAGCGCACTGCCCACCGCGGCGGTGAATTCCTTCTGCCGGGGCGGATCCGGCACCACCGCATTGACCGGACCGCTGATTTCACTATTATCCAAGACAAACAGAATGAGCCGGACGAGGTCTTCGATGTGAACCCAGGGGAAATACTGCTTCCCGTTGCCCAGCGGCCCGCCCAATCCCCGTCTAAAAACAGGCAGCATCCTGGCCAGGACCCCGCCGTCTCCTGAAAGAACAACCCCGATCCTGATCAAGGCGATCCTGACGTCTTCCCTCTCCGCCTTGAGTGCGGTGTGTTCCCATTCGAGGGCCAACCGGGCCAAAAATCCACTGCCCGGTTCACTGGCTTCGTCCAGGGCGATTTCACCTCGGTTTCCGTAATACCCCACCGCCGAAGCGCTGACCAGAGTCATCGCCTGATCGCAGGCGCCCAGGGCTGTGACAATGTTTTCAGTGGTGGCCAACCGTGAACGCCTGATGCGTTGCTTTCTCCGGCCGGTCCACAGACCATCGGCAACCGGGGAGCCGGCCAGGTTGACGACCCCTGAGCAGGTGGCAAGTCGATCCTGCCAGTCACCGGGCATTGTGGGATCCCCACCCAGGATTTCCGTTCCCGCGGGCAGAACCTCCCGGGCACGGGCAGGATCCCTTGTCAGGCAGAGAACCTCGTCTCCCCTGTCCAGGAACAAGGGGATAACGGCCCGGCCAACCAGGCCGGTTCCACCGGTTACGAAAACTCTCATTCCCTCGCCTCTCCGCGGGCAACCGCAGGCAGGATCCCGATCAATGCGTCTTACTTCGTGGGTGAACCTACTCCAGTTGTTGCGACCTGTCCACCGAGCCGGGTTGCCTGGCGACACATTTGTCCTATTTTTGGCGGACAATGTGAATATCCAACCCACCAGGAGTTGTCATGGAATATCAGAATTTCGATTGTGAGATCGCAGAGGGTTGCGCAACCGTCCGCATGATCGGTCCTGGCGCCCCGAACATGGGCAACCTCTGTGATGAATTCGTGGACATGATGCTTCGGCTCCAGGAGGATGGAGCCGTCCGAATGATCCTCTTCACCGACGGAGACCATGCCTTCGACCTGCATCACAATCTCGACAGCCTGTCCGAGGTCCACCCTCAGGATCAAGGCTTCGAGATGCTGGCCGTGGATGAGGAAATCTCTCGCAGAATCGTGACCATGATAGGGGAAACCTCCAAACCGGTGGTGGCGGCCACCCGCGGGGACATTCGCAACCTCGGCCTGGGATTCTTTATGGCGGCAGACATCCGTCTGGCCTCGGACAAAGCCAGTTTCACCACCCAGGACATGTCCGGGGGCCTGCTGCCGGGCTGGGGTCTCATGCACATCCTGCCCCGCCTGATCGGTCCCGGGCGCACCCTGGATTTTCTTTGGTCACACCGAACCGTCGGGGCGGACGAAGCATGGCGGATGGGTCTGGTCGACCGGCTCATCGACGATCAAGCCTGGGAAGAGGAGTTGGACCGGTTCACCGACCGAATGCGTCGGCTGCCCCAACCCGCGGTCCAACTGACCAAGCTGGGTGTCCAGCAGGCAGCCAATCTGGATTTGACCAGTATGCTCTCGGTTGAATGGGAATCCCAGCAGCAGTGCTGGGAGTCGCTGGAAACCGCGGAAGGTCTGCGGGCCAGACAGGAAGGCCGCGATCCCATGCTCGAGAGCAGCACGTCTGAAGAAGACGAATAGAAGGCTGACCGGTTACCCGTGGCATTCCTGCACATTTAAAAACGGCCGCCCCACAGGGAACGGCCGTTTTTTTTTCAAACCACTCGCTCGGCTCCAACGCCAAGACAGAGCACTGCCTTACCGGTAAAGACTCTTCAGGTTGCCCCAGGAACTGTTTTCAGTACCCACGGGAGCACAGTCGCAGTTCATGGACAGTTGGGGCCCTTCGATAGCCTGGTACAAGGAAACGCCAGTGCTGCCGGAGGCTTCCAGGTAGGCCGGTTGGCCGCTGGGCAACAGACTGAAGTAGATCCCATCGATGTAAACGTTGCTGGGCTGGGTAACATCGTTGAAGTAACCACTCACCATCAGGGTCAGCTCTGCCACGATGACACTTCTGTTCACCGCGTAAAGTGGGGTAGCCAGCCCGACAATGTATTCACCATCCCGTGTACCGACGTTGACATGGTCGCCGAAAACCAGATCACCCATAAAAAGGATGTTTTCGAAGGAGAACTTGGCTTCCCAGCCCCACACTTCAGGATAGGAAAGCTTGTTCAGGATCACGAAAACCGTGAAGATGACATCTTCATCGATCTGGCCACAGCTACCGGTGGCAGCCTCATTCAGATAGATACCGATGTTGTTGGCGTAAGGATTCTGGGGATCCTGGGCCAATGCGGATCCTCCGAGAAGGAATGTTGCCAAGAAACAAACAATAGCTAATTTCTTCATATTGCCTCTCCTCTGCTGAGCCAAAGCGTTGTTGCGGGACAATCATGAGACTGAACCCTCCTAGCGGGACCTTACCAAAAGAAAAAGAATGAATCCAGTGTATTTTTAGGAATTCTTAATTTTTCCCCAATTTTTTCAAAAAACATTTTCATTTTCAAAAAAACCAAGAGTTACCGAAAGATCATACAAATAAAACGGCCGCCAAAAAGGCGGCCGTTTTATTCGGTGCCGCTTGTTCAGCGGCCGATCGACTGAAGTTTTCCTTGTCCGGACTTACCGGTACAAGCTCTTCACGCCACCCCAAGTGGCTTCTTCGGTAGCAACCACGTTGCAATCGCCGTTAATGATCAGCTGGTAAGGACCATAAATGGCCGGATGCAATTCAACACCCGTACTGCCGGAAGCTTCCAGATAAGCGGGAACCGCATCCGGGAGCAGGTGGAAGTAGATGTTTTCAATGGCAACATAACTCGGCTGATTGATGTCATTGTAGTAGCTGTTGACCTGATACTGGATCTCAGCTACAACAACGGCGCGGTCCACGGCAAACAAAGGACCGGCCAGACCGACGATATACTCATGATCGCGAGTACCGGCGTCGACGTGATCACCATAAACAAGGTCACCCATGAACAACATGTTGGTGGGAATAACCTTTGCTTCCCAGCCCCAAACTTCGGCATTCGTAAGCTTGGAAAGAACCAAATACGAGATGAAAATCTCGTTTTCAGCCGCTGCACCACAACTACCGGTACCGTTGGGGGCATTGAACCCGTCAGGCGTCAGGTACATACCGATGTTGTCATTCCAATTAGGGTCCTGGGCGAAAGCGGATCCGCTGAGGGCGAAAGCCGCCAAGGTCAAGACAAGAACCATCTTCTTCATTTTGTCGCTCCTCGGATGAGTGAGAGAGTAAGTTTTGGGGCGGGCCCCGGCGAACGAAATCAACCTTGTGGAAGGATTATATCATAACGGAAGACATTTTACACGAAAAAATGTTGGATTGTTTTTCTTTTTCATCAATCAGCTTTCAAATTCAAAAAGATGCAGCTTCTATACAAAAGCTTAAAATTCAATAATTTAGGGCCATTTCCCACCAATATTTCCCCCTATCCCGGGAAAAAATCATCCCCCTGCCTTACTGAATTATTGGCCTTTCGGATCTGCTTTCAGCTATTGAGCGAGGAGATTTCCGGTGAACACTCCGGAAAAAGAACTGGCTTCCCCGCCGGCCCGGAATGATAGTTTTCTCGTGTTTGGCACTTCTTTCACTCCGGGCCTTCCAGCCTTTCATTTTGTCGGAGGTATTTCCGTGAGACACGTGCATCTGAATTTTCTGACGGTCATCCTGTTACTGGTAGTGGCGATTCCGGTTCTGGGCGACCCCGCGGCCCGGGATCACGACATCGTGCCAGAGGATTATTTCGGCCTTATCAGCCTGGGCAACCTCGCGGTCTCACCCGACGGTAAAACCATCGCCTACACGGAAAGTCGTTGGGGAGAAGGCAAGGAAGGCCGCCACAGTGAATTGTGGACCATCGAACGCGACGGGTCCGGTCCCGTCCGGCACACCTTCGACAGCTTCGCCGCTTCATCGGTGGCGTGGGGTCCCGATGGGAAAACCATCTATTTTCTGGGCCGTGACAAAGCCGGCCGGGATACGCCTCCCCATGACGGCAGCCGACAGATCTGGCGTCTGGTTCCCGACCAGGGTCAACCCACCGCGGTGACGCGTGTGGAAGACGGCGTGACGGCGTTCGAGTTGGCTCCCGATGGGGATGCTCTTTATTACAGCGTCCGGAAAAAGGAAGTGTGCGAAGAGTGGAAAGATCTTCGCGAGGAATTCAAGGACCTGGAATACGGCCATGGGGTGACCTGGTTCACCGAAGTGCGCAAACTGGACCTGGGAAGCTGGCGGGACGAAGTAGTGTTTCCGGCTGACCGGGTCATCGGGGAAATGACCCTTTCTCCCGACGGGAAAAAGCTGGGCATGGTCACCACCGACGACAACGAACTGATCTTCAGGGAGGGCTGGTCCCGGGTGGAAATCCTTGACTTGGCCTCGGGCGAAGTGACCCGGACCACGAACCAGGAATGGCGCGCGGACCACCCATCCCCCTTCGGCTGGATCGACAATCTTGCCTGGTCCGGGGATAGCAAGGCACTGGCCTTCGCCATCTCCTACGATGGTTTCGCCACCCGCATCTGGATCACCGAGGAAAAGGACGGTGTCTGGGACCTCCAGCTGGTCCAAAGACCGGACATGGTGACCTTTGCCGGTGGAATGCAGTGGAAAGGCACTGGTCGCACCCTGTGTTATCTCGGTGAAACCATGGGGCGGATCCATGTCTACGGAACGGATAAGGTCGGTGGGGGCGAGCAGGGAAAAACCAAGGTCCTGGCCGGAAGCGACATCGTGGCCGGTTCCTTCGCTTTCGATCAGAAGGGCGGAAACCTGACCACCGTGTTCGAGACCATCACCGATGCCAACGATATATATACGGTCAAATCTCCCGAGAAATTCGAACGCCTGACCCGGGTCAACCCCCAGGTCGACACCTGGAAGCTTCCCCAGATCCAGCACGTCAGTTGGGAAGGCGCCGACGGGGACGTCTGCTATGGTATCCTCGAACTACCGCCGGAGTACAAGGAAGGTGACGGCCCGCTTCCGACCATCATCGAACTGCACGGCGGTCCCACCTCCTCGACCAAGTACCGCCTGCGCCTTTGGATCTACGGCCGAGCGCTGATGGCGAGCAACGGCTATGCATTACTCAGCCCCAACTACCACGGCTCGACAGGGTACGGAGATGAATTCCTGGCCAAGCTGATCGGTCGCGAAAACGATATCGAGGTGATCGACATCACCGCCGGGACCCGCTGGCTGATCGACCAGGGAATCGCCGATCCCGCCAGGATCGGAGTGAGCGGCTGGAGCAACGGCGGGTATCTGACGAACTGCATGATCGTCGCCGAACCGGACATGTTCGCGGCCGCCAGCAGTGGCGCGGGCGTGCTGGACATGGTGATCCAGTGGGGCACCGAGGACACGCCCGGGCACGTCATCAACTTCGTGGAAGGGCTACCCTGGGAACAGGCGGCCCATTACGAAAAAGCCTCGCCTCTTTACAATTTGGACAAGGTCAAGACGCCGACTCTCATTCACGTGGGCGGTAACGACCCGCGCGTCCCGCCGGCCCACAGCCGGGCCCTGTACCGCGCCCTGAAACACTACCTGGACGTACCGACGGAACTGGTGGTCTATCCGGGAGAGCCCCACGGACTGACAACCCACGAAAACCGCCTGGCCAAGATGAAATGGGATTTGGCCTGGTTCGAAAAATATCTTCTGGGTGAGGATGAAGAGGCCGTGACCGAGAATTGAGACCAGATTGAAAACAGGTGAACAATAGTCGGCCGGTAATAAAATGGAGGGCCAAACGACCCTCCATTTTTTACCGGCCTGTGCATCAATCCACAGCGGCCACCGCCTCGGCCAACCGGTCACACGCCACTTCCAGAGTGGCGCGCGTGCAACCGAAATTGAAACGGACATATCCTCGCCCGGCGAATTCCTTTCCGTCGGAAAAGCCCAGGCCGTGGGCCTCGAAATGGGCCATGGGATCCGCCAGATCCAGGGCCCTCACATCGAGCCACGCCAGGTAGGTTGCTTCCACCTGGGCCATGGTGACTCTTTCCATGCCATCCACACGCCCGGCCAGGTAATCCCGGTTCCCACGCAGATATTCGTTCTGCGCGGCCAGCCATTCTCCCCCGTCACGCCAGGCGGCCAGTGCCGCGGTAAATCCCATCACGTTGACCGATGGAACGATACCCGCCATGGCACGGCGAAAACGGCGGCGCAATCCGTCGTCCGGGACCACGGCCAGCGAGCAACCCAAGCCAGCCACGTTGAAGGCCTTGCTCGGAGCAAGCAGGGTGATGGTCCTCGCCGCGATGTCCGCCCCGAGGGTGGCCATGGGCACATGCCGCACACCCTCGGTGAGAATCAACTGGTTGTGAATCTCGTCGCTGCAGATAACCGTCCGATTTTCCAGGCAGGTTTCGGCGACCATTTCGAGTTCTTCCCGACGCCACGCGCGGCCCACGGGATTGTGTGGATGACACCACAGAAGCAGGGAACAGGTGTCGCTCATTCCAGCCACCAGATGGCGTTGATCCACGGTCCATCCGGCGGGATTATCACCCGCCAGGGGAATCGTGGCCAACTTGCGTTCCATGAGAGCAGGAGCCTTCAGGAAGGGTGGATAGGCAGGCGTCAGGACCGCCACCTCGTCACCCGCCTTGCCGATGGCCCGGCAAGTCACATTTATGCCGCTGACAAGTCCGGGCAGCCAGACCAGCCAGGCCGGGTCAACTTCCCAGCCCCACTCGTCGGCGCAGGTGGCCAGAACAGTATCGGTCAAATCGGCCGGAGCCGCGCCATACCCGAACACGCCATGCTCGACGCGATTCCGCAGGGCCTCGATCACGGCGGGAGGTGAGCGGAAATCCGTGTCGGCCACCCACAGCGGTAAAATGTCCCGACCGGCGTATTTCCCCCACTTGACGCTGTCGCTGCCACCACGCTCGACAGGAGTATCGAAGTCGAAGGTCATTCCTTTTCCAGCTCCTTCAAATAGCCCCTGACCTGTTCCACGGCCTCGGCCGCGGTAGCGGCCAGCGACCACCGGGCATCGGCGGCGGCGGCGGACAGGAACGCCTCGCCGGGATCGAAATCCAGCAGCACGACGGGCCGTCCGAAACGCAAAGCCAACGCGATCTCGCTCAGGGTCCCACCCGTTCCCCGACAGGCAACAACCACGTCGCTGGACAACACGTTGATAATGTTTCGGGCCGCCCCCATACCAGTGGGGATGACGATGTCCAACCCTTCGGCCGCGCCATCCCTGTCCTCGTCGTAGAGAACACCAACGGTCAACCCACCGGCTTCCCTGGCACCGGTCACCGAAGCCTGCATGACCCCGGTGGGCCGTCCGCCCGAGACAAGAACCCAGCCGTTTTCGGCGATCAGGCGACCCAACTCGAGGGCACCGGCAACTGTTTGCTCATCGGCTGAGCAGCCCCCCATGACGCCAACCATCGTGCGGCGCATATCAGAACCCTCCTTCGCGGATCTGGTCGGGCTCCGGCAGTATCTTCTCCAGCTTGGAGGTGTCGACCATGGGCTGGAATTCCCCGGAGGGGGTGAAGTCGAAATCGACTTTGGTGGCGCCAAGCCCTTGGGCAAGCATGGTCAGGGTCCGCGCGGCCGACCTCTGCGCCTCTCCGGTGGCCTTGCGCACCAGATCCCCCGCGTAATTGCTGGTCTGCACCCGGGTCTCGCTGATGAGCTTGTTCTTGGCTTCCACACTGAACCCGCCCGTGAAAACCCTGTCCACCACCTCGGGCATCAGCCAGGGCAGCAGCTTGGTCTTGTCTTCGCTGTGGATCTGCATGTCACGGATCAGGACCTCGTGACGGCAGGGCGGCAAAACCACGTTGAACTCGCCTTCAGCCTGCTTGATGACCTGGAACTGCGGGTCGGTGAGGTCGTAACGGAAATCCACGTCGAACTCGATGACCAGAGTGATTCGCTGTTCGGAAAGCAACCAGTTCAGGTACTTCTTGCCGAATTCCCCGAACCAGTGCTCGCTGGCGGTGATCACTTCCTTGGTCATGATCCGGAAGACGCTGAGCTCACCGACGGCCTTCATACTTGTGATGAAACTTTCGTGATTGATGACGGCCGGAGCCTTGCCGCCCGACCGGCCGCGCCGGGCAAATTTCCAGACGCCCCAGCCGACCACTGCGACCAGCAGGCCTCCGCCGAATCCGATTATCAGGTAATCCACTTCACGATCTCCATGGTTGATGGTTATTTCCCAGGAAACAGGATGGCAAATCACGGCCTGCCGATCAAGCAGGGATCCGCGCGACTACTCACGATGGCCTCCACGCTTGAGCATGGGACCGAATTTTCCATGAACCCGGTCCATGATACTGTCCAGCTTCCGATCGCGTTCCCGATCGGGATCGGGAAACAGCTGGGCCTGACCCTCACCCTCATGCACCAGGTTGGACGCGGTCACCCCGATCAGCCGCAGGGGCCGGGCCCGGCGGCCGAGTTTGTCGGACAGAAGGCGGCGAGCCGCGTCGCGGAATTCCACGCTCGAGTCACTCGGGCTCAACAGGGTTTCGGACCTCGTATGGGTCGTGAAATCGGGATACCTGGCCTTCAGTGTCACTGTCCGCGCCATGAATCCGTGGGACCGCAGACGCCGGGCCACCTTGGCCGCCAGTTGATCCAGAATATCCTGCAGATGCCCCGCCTCGCTGATGTCCTCCCGGAATGTGGTTTCGTTGCCGATGGATTTCGCCTCGTGCACAGGAATGACCGGCCGCTCATCATACCCGACCGCCAGTTCCAACAGGTGGGCCGCGTGATCCCCGAATTGCCCGACCACCAGATCCCGCGGGACAGCCAGCAGATCCTCCACCTTGCGGATCCCGAACTGGTGCATCTGCTTTTCGGCGACCTTGCCCACACCCCACAACTTCCCGATGGGCAGTGAAGCCAACAGTGGGCGGGCCTGGTCCGGAAGAATGATCGTGAAACCATCCGGCTTCTCGAGGTCGCTGGCAAGCTTGGCCAGGAACTTGTTGGCCGCCAGACCCACCGAGGCAACCAGGCCGATCTCCTCAAGGATACGCCCCTTGATGGCCCGGCCCACTTTCTCGGCAGACCCGAACAGGCGGCGGCAGCCTGTCACATCCAGAAATGCTTCGTCGATGGACAGCGGTTCAACCAGCGG
This sequence comes from Candidatus Krumholzibacteriia bacterium, assembly GCA_023270185.1. GTDB lineage: Bacteria > Krumholzibacteriota > Krumholzibacteriia > LZORAL124-64-63 > LZORAL124-64-63 > JAGLCY01. The sequence goes on from JAGLCY010000138.1 coordinate 19,032, forward strand.
AGTGTAGTCCCCGAAGATGGCAAAGACCTGACCGGAGATCTCGGAGTAGCGGTCCATCCTTCCCCGCAGAAAGATCCCCTCCGGACACAACTTGATCGCGCGGGCCGCGCTCATGGCGCTGTGCACCCCGTATTCGCGGGCCTCGTAACTGGCGGCCGCCACCACGCCGCGGCCTTCCGGTGTCCCCCCGACCATGACCGGCTTGCCTTTGAGAGACGGGTCGTCCAGCACCTCGACCGACGCGTAGAAAGCGTCCATGTCGATATGCAGGATGGCCCGATCGGGAAACATGGGAGTGCGGGTGGTCATGGCCTTCCGGTCAGTTCGAGGTGATGCTGTCGGCGGACAGGAAACGATTCCTGATCCGCGAAGAAGGTAACATGGATATCCGTCTTTCCGCCATCCACCTGGTGTCCGGCTGGCGTTGACATATTCCCCCGATATCCCTTACGGTGGTCCCATCCTTCCCCCAATGTCGGATCCAAGGAGAGTCCCGCCATGAGAAAAGCCCTGTTGCCCATCCTTGTGAGTCTGATCTTCTCAGGTCAGTTGGTGACCTGTCCCGACGCCCATGCCGGGGATTTCAAAATCAAAGTCGGCGGCGGCCCCACCGGCGGCACCTTCAATATTTTCGCCAACGCCATGGCCGTCTACCTGCCCAAGCACATGGATAACATCAAGGTTGTCGCCATGGGAAGCGGTGGCTCCGTGGATAACGTCAACCAGGTCTCGTCCGGAAAATTCAATTTCGGCCTGTGTTACGCGGTTGACCTGGCCCTCGGGTGGGAAGGCAAGCTCCCCCCGGACAACAAAGCCTGCGACGGAACCCTCGCCCTTGGTTTCCTATACGGGGCGCCGGCCCAACTCGTGGTCCGGGCCGACAGTAACATCCACAGCCTCCAGGACCTGGCCGGAAAAACAGTGGCCGTAGGCGACGCCGGCTCCGGAGCCGCCGCCAGCGCGGAACGTTTTCTGGGCCACCTCGGCCTCTGGGATGAAATCGACCATCCCTTCCTGGGTTATTCCGCCGCCGTGAAATCATTCCTGGACGGCGATATCGATGCCCTCTGGGTCCTCGTCGGGTATCCCAACCGCGCCATCATCCAGGCGTCCGTCCAAACCGACGTCAGACTGATCGACGTCGGCACTGATGCCGAAAAATCCGGTTTCTTCGACACCTACGCCTATGCTCCCATCGAAATCCCCGCCGGCACCTACGGGGAAGCCACACCCGCATGCGCCAGTTTCCTGGACCACACCCTGTTGTGCGCCAACAAGGATGTTCCGACCGAGATCGTCTACGAAATCATGAAATCACTGTGGAGCAAGGGCGGCTTGAAAGCCATGGCCGACGCCAAAAAGACATTCAGACCCATGTCCGTTGATACGGGTTTTACCGGGATTTCTTCGTCATTGCACCCGGGAGCGGTCAAATTCTGGGAGGAAAAGGGCCACACCGTGCCGGATCATCTGAAATAACCGATTGGAACTCACCCATGTGCGGCCGCATCGTTCTTTTTTCTGCACCCCATGTCCTGGCTGAAAAATTCTATCTGGATATGTTGCCCGACCTGCTGCCCCGCTACAATATCGCGCCGGCCGGCGACATCGCCGGCGTTGTGGCCAACCCCCGATCGGACGGACGACTGGTGAAAATGTTCCGCTGGGGCCTGGTTCCGCCATGGAGCCCCAATCCGGATGTCGGCGCAAAGATGATCAATGCCCGCAGTGAAACGGTGCTCGAAAAGCCGTCTTTCCGGGAGGCCTTTCTCACCAGACGCTGCCTGATACCAGTGGATGGCTTCTACGAATGGCAAAAACGGGACGGAGTATTGCAACCCTTCCTCTTCCGACGGAAGGACCATGGGATTTTCGCCCTGGCGGGAATGTGGGAACACTGGGAATACCCCGGCGGAACGGAACTGGAAACCTGCACCATCCTGACCACCGGAGCCAACAGCACCATGCGCCCCATCCATCACCGGATGC
>JAGLCY010000139.1 GCA_023270185.1 Candidatus Krumholzibacteriia bacterium
ATGGCGCAATGGCCCGGTTCGGGCAGCGCGTCCCCCAGCAGGGCGGTCAGAAAATCGTGTACGGGCAGGGAAGCCCCGGTTTCGCTGCGCAACAATGAAAAGCGCAGAACGGGGCCGTCACCGACCTCTGTTTTGGTAAACAGCCCGAAATCACTGGTGGATACCAGCTTGCGGGCATCGAGTTCAACATCCCCCTTGGGACGCTTCCTGACGTAAAGCCAATGATCGCTGGCCAGAAATGCGTCCACGGCGGCGGCGACCGTCTCAACGGCGGGGCCGCCTTCAGCGCTGCCGGGCAATTGAACCCGGTAGTCCATGCGGGTGACGATCTGATCGATGGACCGGGGGGTCTGTCCACCGACTACGGCATCCCTCAAAATTTTCAATCCTGGCGGCAGGGTCCGGTTGATTTCCTCGATCCAACCGGGCACCTGGCGTTCCAGGGCAATGTCCAGACATTCGCGCAAGCCCACAACACCCACTGGTAGAGGTGGGCCGAACTTGAACAATGGATGTGGATGATAGCCCTTGCTGTAGGCGGCAGGCAAGCCCGAACGTCGCAGGGCGAGGTGGAGCTGGCGCTGGAAATCCAGGTGACCCAGAAAAACCATGTCCCCGGATTTTTCGAATTCAATACGATACCAGCACTTGGCAGCGGCCTGCTGGCGCCAGATTTGCCATTTGCGCGCTTCCTGGCCCGATTGGGCTTCATCGGCGTTCCGAGGGTCGAAACCGGACCCCTGCTTCACCTCGGGCGCCTGGACAGGCGGAGTGGGCGGCGGCGGGGAGATCCGTTCCTGCGTCCCGGTGCGCCCCTTGCTGGGAATCGCGGGGCCCCGGCGGGGCGCATCCCCCTTTAAGGCTTCCAGTTTGGCGAAAATGTGGACCATATCACCATCGCAGGAAGTGCAGTCATAACAAGCACCTTCCAAACGACAGTCCGGCAGAATCCGAGCGCCGGTCGCTCGTCGCCAATCCCTTTGCAGAAATGGTTTATCCACCCCCGCGTCAACCGTGTCCCAGGGCAACGGCGCCTCGGGATCCCGTGGGGCCAAATACGATTCCGGATCGATGTTCGTCTCCGCCAGGGCCTGCTCCCAAAGTTCAATGTTGAAGCACTCGGTCCAACCATCGAATCGGGCGCCCAATTGCCAGGCCCGCTCAACGGCCCGCGAAAGTTCGACGTCGCCAAGTCCGAGAAGCCCTTCGAGAAATGAAGTGTGAGGCTCCCGCAAGCTGACCTTCACCTTCATGCGGCGCAAAGGTCGGGCCAGATAATGGTTGCGTCGATCGATCTCCGCGCGGGAAATCTGCCCCGCCCACTGGAACGGGGTATGGACCTTCGGAGCGAAAGGCGAGATGGACACGTGGATCTGGGAACCACCCCGCGGCGCCTGGGACACCATTCTGCCGACCAGGGCCACCAGTTCGTCGAGATCCTCGTTGGTCTCCGTCGGCAAGCCGATCATGAAGTACAATTTGACGTGTTTGGCGCCGGAATGGAGCGCCTCACGCGCGGTGGTGACAATATCCTCTTCGGAAATGTTCTTGTTGATCACATCCCGCAGGCGCTGGCTGCCGGCCTCGGGGGCGAAGGTGAAACTGGCGGGTCTTTCCTGGTTGATTCGACTGTAGAGGCCCTCGTCCACGGAATCGACCCTCAGGCTGGGCAGAGCCAGATTGGTCCGCTTGCCGGCCATCTTTTCCTGGATGCCCGCGACCGTTTCACCCAACCCGCTGTAATCGGAGGACGAAAGGCTGAGCAGGGAAACCTCGGCGTAACCCGAATCGGCGATCCCCTCGACAGCGGCCTGCACCAATGCCCCGGCGTCTCTTTCCCTTACCGGGCGGGTAATCATTCCCGCCTGGCAGAAACGGCAACCCCTGACGCAGCCCCGCATGACTTCCAGGGCCAGCCGATCATGCACCGGTTCCATGACTGGAACGAGCTGCTTTGGAGGCGTGTAGGTGTTGAGATCCTTAAGAACCCGAGCCCTGACGGGTTTTTCGACACCGGACCACCAGGCGCCATCGATCCCGCGCAGACGGTCGAGAATCTCGACACGCCCCGCCCCCGAGGCTTTCATCTCCGTTACGATCGCGGCCGCGTCCAGCACCGCTTCCTCACCGTCGCCCAGCAGGATCACATCCAGAAAGGGACTGATCACCGCGGGATTCATCGTGCACGATCCGCCGGCGATGAAGATCGGATCGTCTTCCTTGCGATCGGCCGCCCGCAGGGGTGAACCGGCCAGGTCGATCATCGTCAGCATGTTGGTGTAGGCCAGTTCGTAACCCAGGGAAAAGCCCACGATGTCGAACTGCCGGGCCGGGCGGCGGGATTCCAGGCCGAACAAAGGCAGGCCCTCGTCGCGCATCTTCTGTTCCATGTCCGGCCACGGTGTGTAGGCCAGGTCACAGAAAGTTCCCGGGCGCTCCCGCAACAGGCTGTAGAGGATGCGGAGACCCTGATGGGACATGCCGATTTCGTAGGCATCGGGAAAGGTCAACAGGATGTTGGCGCCCGCGGGATCGAAACCCTCACGCGCCGCGCCCAACTCACCGCCGATGTAACGGGCCGGAGAGGACACCAGGGGAAGGACCCTGCGGGTGAGGGTATGGCTGAGTTTTGCCGGGTCGTCAAAGCGAGGATCCGGCTTCCACCCCGGGGATGAGCCGGACCCGTTGTTCGTATCAATCAACATTTCCTCGATCTTCAGGAGCTGCCCAGGTCCGGTTCACTTACCGGGGGCAGCGGTTTGACCGGAATTTCCGCGCCGGCGACATGGTTATCGAACACGTCCTTGCCGGCCTCTTCCGAGAAAGAGACGGGATAATTTCCGGTGAAGCAGGCCTCACAGTACTTGCCCTGATCCCCGGCGGCCTCCAGCAGTCCGGGCAGGGAAAGGTAGGCGAGGGAATCGACCCGCAGATAGGTCGCGATTTCATCAACAGTGTGGCTCGATGCGATCAGTTCGTTTCGAACCGGTGTGTCGATCCCGTAATAACAGGGATTGGTCACCGGAGGGGAAGCGATCCGCAGATGAACCTCTTTGGCCCCCGCGCCGCGGATCAGCTTGACCAGCTTGCGCATGGTCGTACCGCGCACGATGGAATCGTCCACAACGACGATTCTCTTGCCCTCAATGATTTCGGCCACTGGATTGAATTTAATGCGGACTGACATGTCCCGCACCTTCTGGGCGGGGGATATGAATGTCCGGCCGACGTAATGGTTGCGGATCAGGGCCAGTTCAAATGGCAGATCCGCCGTCTTGGCGAATCCCAGGGCAGCGGTATTACTCGAATCGGGCACCGCGCAGACCAGGTCGGCCTCGACGGGAGCCTCCTTGCCCAGGATCTCTCCGCTGCGACGCCGGGCCGCTTCGACATTGCGGCCGAACACCGTGCTGTCAGGCCGGGAAAAGTAGACATGCTCGAAGACGCAGCGTTTTTCCGCCGCCTCGATCGGAAGCCTGCGGCTCACCAACTCCCCGTCTCCAAGGACCACCATCTCCCCCGGTTCGATCTCCCTCAGGTACTTGGCGCCGATGATGTCGAAGGCGCAACTCTCACTGGCCACCACATAGCTGTCCTGATATCGACCGAGGCAAAGCGGCCGGAAGCCGTTGGGATCGCGGACAGCGATCAGTTTCTCGCGGGTAAGCACCACCAGGCTGTAGGCTCCCTTGACCTCCGGCAGGATATCCAGGAGGGCTTCCTCACAGGTGTCCGCGCGATTCCGGGCCAACAAATGCTGGATGACCTCGGTGTCGCTGGTGGTGGCGAAGATGGAACCGTCGAGTTCCATCCGCCGTCTGAGTTCGTGGGCGTTGACCAGGTTTCCATTGTGGGCCAGACTCACTGTACCCCGGTGCGAGGCCACCTGCAGAGGCTGGGCGTTCAGGATATTGCTGGACCCGGAGGTGCTGTACCGGACGTGCCCGATGGCGTAATTACCCGTCAGAGATCGGGTCACATCCTCATCGAAAACGTCGGCCACCAACCCCATCTTCTTGTGGGTGACCAGGCGATGTCCGTCGGCCACGGTGATGCCGGCACTTTCCTGGCCACGGTGTTGCAAGGCGTGAAGGGCCAGACTGGCCAACTCCGACGCACTGTCGACGGCGGCGATACCGACCACCCCGCACTCTTCGTTCCAGTGCCTTTTTCGGTTTCCGTACATCAGACTCATGAATACTCCCGTAAACGTGATCATCTACCTCGATTGTCGATCAACGTGCTGCCGCCTGCCAGGATTCCATGTGTGGATTGACCAACAGACCTTCTTTGCGACCGCTGGCCACGGCCAGCTTGCTTCCCACTTCCAGCGATGCTTCGGTGTCACCCCGGATCACCAGGCGCCACAGGACTCCTGACAGGATCGGACCCTCCTGACCCCGGGGGTATGAAACCACATCCACCGCGGTGAATCCATCAGCCGTCGCCCCGCCGAGCAAACGGTCATAGAGGTTCCCGCCGTCACCGGCCGAGGGTTCCAGATCCGTTCCCTCGGGACTGCCCGGCCACTCCGGGTTCAGAATGTTGCCGGTGGATGATTCATCCAGCCAGGACGGACCACTCACCGGCATCTGGAAATGGCCGTAGTGGTGTTTGTTCGGATTGAAATAGCGGCCGATGTCCAAAAGTCGGGCCATGGACCTCCCATCCTGCTCACCCCGGTAGGTGTGCATTTCGCACCGGAACAAACCTTCGAGAAGGTGTCCTCCCTCAAGCCGGTCCTTCATGACCAGCAGAGAGGTGGCGGCGTGCAGATCCACACCCTTGTGGCTGGTCAACAACGTGGTCTGTAATATCGTCGGACTGCTCATGGCATCCTTTCAATCAGGAACTGGTGACCCGTTAGCACAGCTCCACGAGTCGGCGCATCAGGAAGCTTCCGGGTCCGGCGTTTTCCAGCAAATTGAAGTTACCCACAGCCGCCCGGCGCGCGCGGCCCCAGGTGTGGGGCAGATCTTCCGGGACATGCCGCATCTGCGCCGCGCGTTCGGGGTGCGGCATCATCGCAAGCACATTGCCGGCGGTGTTCGTCAAACCAGCCGCGTGGATCAGGGACCCGTTGGGATTCCCGGCGACAGCATCTTCCCGACCGCCCAGCGCGGTATAACGCAGGGCTACCAACCCATCCTGTTCCAGGCGGGCGAAAAATTCAGGATCCTCGTGGGTGAACCGGCCCTCGGCGTGGGCGATGGGCAGCGGGAACGTCCCCTCCAATCCTTCCACGAAAGGCGTGCGGGCCTGAGGAACGACCTCCAGCCCCACCCAGCGGGAGTGATAACCTCGCCGTCCCGGAAAACGATTCGCGGCCAGGGCCACCTCAACCGCGCCGGGTTCGATACCCGGCACCAGTCCCGCCTCGACCAGGACCTGGCAACCATTACATATGCCCAGGATGGGTTTTCCCGCGGCGGCGCCATCGAGCAGCACGCGCAACAGGGGATCCTTGGCGGCCACCGCGCCGGCCCGGACCCGATCCTGGTATGAGAAGCCCCCGGGAATCAGGTACCCGTCGAACTTCTCCAGTTCAGCCGGCGAACGAGTCCAGCGAAAGATCTCGGACTCGGCTCCGGAAACGGCCAGAATGCGACGGGATTCCTCTTCGCAATTGACCCCGGGAAGCTGGACCACTGCGACGCGCGGGCGGGCGTCGAGATTAACAGCCACGTTGTATACGGAGGGATCCTGCTGACTTGCGTCCTCAACATCCTTTGCCACGGGCGGCACGGCGGCCTCGGCCTTTTCCCCACCCATCAGGCGGGGCAGGGCCGTCTGCCAAACCCGCGTCATGGCCGCCACATCCAGATCGAAAAGACCCTGGCCCGAAGAATCAAGAACCTCGATGCGGTCGGCGGCCCGCACCTCACCCAGGGGCCACCAATCAACCCCGACGGTATCGAGAATTTCGGCCGCCTGCTCCAGATCGGCCGCCGGGACGGTCACCAGGAATCCGCCCGCCTCGCTGAACAGGAATTCCCGCATGGAGAGATGACTCTGTCCCTCGGGAACCGTGATGCGGGCACCCCGGATCGATCCGGCTTCCTGGCCCATGGCCATCTCACTGAGGCAAAGGGCCAGCCCTCCGTCACTGATGTCGTGGGCCGCGGTTGCAAGCCCCCCCCGCACCAGGTTGATGACACCGCGAATTTCACAGCGGGCGGTGTCGAAATCCAGGGGGGGAACGGCAGGACGACCGGCCTGGAACCCGGCATCCAGATACAGGGAACCGGCCATCTCCGGTGTCCTCGATCCGATCATCAGGATAAGATCACCCTCGTCCTTGAACCGTTGGCTGCGGCAATACGTATAGTCATCCACCACTGCGACGCATGCGACAATGGGCGACGGGGCCACCGAACGACCCGTGCTGCTCTGGTTGTAGAAACTGACGTTGCCGGAAACCACCGGCAGCGCGGCGCCGGGCCTGGCGTAGCAGCCGATGCCCCGGCAGGCATCCCCCACACCCTTCACGGCCTGGGTGAACTGCCAGAAGGCCGAGGGTATTTCCGGATTACCGAAGTTGAGACAATCGGTCACCGCCGCAGGTTCGCCACCTACGCAGGCGACGTTTCGGCAGGCTTCGAGCACGGCGCTGGCTCCGGCGGTCCAAGGATCGGCCAACCCGAGCAGAGGATTACCGTCGGCGCTGAGGGCGACGGCCCGTTTGCTGCCCGGAACCGGAGCGATCACCCCGGCATCCGCTTCCCCGGGACGCAGAATCGTCGCGGCCTGGACCTCGGGATCGTAGTGCCGATAAATGTATTCCCGGCTCGCAACGTTCGGATGCCGCATCAGCCCCAGCCACTCGTCCGCGATCTTGTCCTCGTCCCCCTCGGGCAAACGTTCGTCGGATCCGACGTCCGGTCGCACAGGGGCCTCGGCCTCACGATCGTAACGGATGCCCTCGGTGATGGTCTCGATGGGCGCCTGACACAGGATCTTGTCTCCCCAACGCAGAATGTACTGGCGGTCGTTCGTCACCTTGCCGATCAGGCGGGCGCTCGCCCCTTCGTAAAGGGAAGGAAGCGCGAAATCTTCATTGTAAATCTTCAGGACCTGTTCGGTCAGGCGCGCCGGCACAGCCAAGCCATACCTTTCCTGGGTCTCACTACATGCGCAAACCCGGGCAGGCAGGTCCGCGATCTGATGGACCAATTGCACATCGACATCGCAGCCGAAGCCGCCGGCGTCGGCCAGTTCGCTGGTCACGCAACTCACGCCGCCGGCGCCCAGGTCCTTGAAGCCAATAGTCACCCCCTGCTCGCGGGCCATGCTCAGGACCGCGCGGTTGGCCACCGACAGGATGCGTTTCAGGAAGGGATCGGGAGTTTGAACACTGCCCTTGTTCTCTTTGGCGGATTCCGCGTCGAGGGTGGCCGAAGCGAAGGCCGCCCCTCCCATGCCGCTCCAGTCGGTGGGTTTGCCGACCAGAATCAGGTCGTATGGTTCCCTGGCCGCTTCAGCAGGCACTGCACTGTGGGTGATGTGGTCGTGTTCGACGATGCCCACGGCAACAACGTTCACCAGGCAATTCTCGTTGAAGGAATGATGGAAGTAGACGTCGCCGCCCAGATTGGGCACCCCGATGGCGTTGCCGTACTGCCATATGCCGTCGACGACCTGCCGGGCGATGTCCACCCGGTGCGCGGCCTCATCATCCCCTTCGGATTCCTTCTCCGGCCAGCCGAAGCGGAGCGGATCCAGGGTGGCGATGACCTCGCCCCCCATGCAGTACACATCCCTTACGATGCCGCCGATGCCGGTGGCGGCACCTTCGACAGGCATGACCTGGCTGGGATGATTGTGACTCTCGTGAGCGAAGATGATGCCGTACCGCTTACCGTCGATCTCACCGAAATCGATGATGCCGGCATCCTCGACCGGTCCCACGACGACATTGTCACCGGTGGTGGGCAGGTGGGCCTTCAGGTGAGGCCGACTGCTCTTGTACGAGCAATGTTCGCTCCACATGGTGTCGAACAGGGTCATCTCGGTCAGGGTGGGATCGCGGCCCAGGAGTTCGGCCACACGGCGCGCCTCACTCGGAGCAAGCGTCAGACCGTGTTCCTTCAGATAGGCGGCCAGGGAAATATCGTCATAACCACCCACATCAATGGGTGAAAAGCTTTCGTCGTGAAAAGCCATGGTACTCCAGGAGGGATAGGCGCATCAGCCGCGTCAACAGGGCTATGGAAGGGTCAATTTAACAGGTGATTCACGGTGGGGAAAGCAGGAATAGAGTCAGAGGTCCGGATATGAATAAAAAACCGCCCCGGTTCGAAAACCGGGGCGGAAAATCGAGGCAATTGCCCGGCAGACTATTCGGACTTCTCTTCCTTGGGATGGCAGGCCGTGCACTTGGTCGGAGCGGTCGTATCGGCGTGCTCCTTCTTGTACGTCTTGTGGCAAACGATGCAATTGATGTGATAAGGGTTCTTCTTGGTGCTTTTCTCGGAGCATTTGGGCGTTTCGGCTTTTTCCGGCTCGTTATGGCAGGACCCGCAGGTCGCGATTTCCATATCGGCGAAGTTCTCCGCCGTCAAACCCTCGGTGGTGTGATGGCAATCCACACATTCGGCGAATTCGAAGTGGGCCTTATGGGGGAACTCGACGGCGGCCTTGGTGTCCACGCAGGCGTCGATGGTGATGTCCACTGGAAGTGCTGGGGCCTCGGGCGCCTCAGGCGCCTCAGGCACCTCGGGCTCTCCGGTGGCGAAGGCGACCAGAGCAACGAGGGCCGTCATCACGATTATTGTCATCAAAAAGAGCTTCCGCATCTTGGATCCTCCTGGCGGGTAAAAAAAACCACTGACCGGCGTGTGCCGATACTGTTACCTGCGAAATTTATAACGGGATCCGGGTGCAAGTCAAATCATAAGTCATGAAATTGTCATGAACTTGATTCTCATTACCAGCTTTTCAAGGCCAAGGTCCGCTCGAAGATCACCGGTATGTTACGCAACTGGTGGTCCAGATCGAAACAGCGGTCCAAGGTCGCGGCGTCCAGACGGGCGGTGATGTCCGCATCTGCCCCCAGCGAATCCCGCAGGGAAACATCCTCGTCCCACACCCTCATCGCGCAGCGCTGGACCTGGGAATACGCGTCTTCACGGCTGACGCCCGCTTCGGTCAAGGCCAGCAACACCGGCTGGCTGAAGTACATCCCCCGCACCTTCTCCATGTTGTGTTTCATGTTCTCGGGATAAACCACCAGGCCCCGGATCAGCCATTCCATCTTGGTCAACATGTGATGCAGGGTGTGGGAGGCGTCGGGGAAAATGATCCGCTCGACCGAACTGTGGCTGATGTCCCGCTCGTGCCACAGCGCCACGTTCTCCATGGCGGTGTGGGCATAACCCCTCAGCAGGCGGGCCATGCCCGTCAGCTTTTCCGAGACGATGGGATTTTTCTTGTGAGGCATGGCGCTGCTGCCCTTCTGCCCCTTGCCGAAACTTTCCTCCACCTCGTGGACATCGGTGCGCTGGAGGTTGCGAACCTCGACGGCCATCTGTTCGATGGTCGCTCCCACCAAAGCGACGGCGGACAGCCAGGCGGCGTGCCGATCACGTTGCACTACCTGAGTGCTTGCTTCAGCCGCCTTCAATCCCAGACGTTTCATCGTCTCCTGCTCAACCTCCGGATCGAGATGGGCAATGGTCCCCACTGCACCGGAAATCTGGCCGTAGCCGATCTCTTCCTGGGCGGCGTCCAGACGGACGAGGCCCCGCCTGAGCGCGGACCAGTAGACCATCAGCTTCAGACCGAAAGTCGTAGGCTCGGCGTGGATACCGTGGCTGCGGCCGATCATGACCGTGTCCTGATGCTCCAGCGCCTTGGCTTCGACCGTATCGAGCAATTTGATCAGGGCCGCGCGCAGCACCACGCCGGACTCCCGGACCTGCAGAGCAAAAGCGGTGTCCAGCAGGTCGCTGCTGGTCATGCCCTGGTGCACAAAACGGCTGGACGGACCGATGTACTCGGCCATGTTGGTCAAAAAAGCGATCACATCGTGCTGGACGGTATTCTCGATCTCGAGAACGCGCTTGGTATTGAAATCCCCCTTCGACCGGATCTCGTTGGCCGCCTCCTTGGGAATCTCGCCCCGATCGGCCCGGACCTCACAGACCACGGTTTCGATTTCCTGCCAGATGCGGAAACGGTTCTCATCAGACCAGATGGCCGTCATTTCGGGGCTGGCGTAGCGGGAAATCATGGGGTCAATCCTTCACGGAAAGGGAGTCGGTACGTTGGGACCGTCGCGGGCCCGGATTTTCACAAGCTAACCGCCGAAGCGCCGGACGGTCAAGAAAAGCCGATTTCCCCTGCGGCGAACCCCACCAGGATCTATCTTGGAGGCGCCCGGCACCATATCAGCCTGGGCCTTCACCCCTTCCGCGAGGAATCCCAACCCATGGTCGACCGCAAGGAACTGGATCGCCGAGGACTCCTGCACCTGCTGGTCGTCTATCTGGTGTGGGGCAGCACCTACCTGGCCATCCGCGTGGCCGTGCGCGAAGGCGCCGGGTTCCCGCCCTTCATGATGGCGTTCATGCGGGTGCTGGTCGCGTCGGCCATCCTGATGATCTGGGCCGGGATCAAAAAGGACCGGATCCGCCTTAACCGGAACGAATTCATTCTCCTGTTCGGAAGTGGGATCCTCCTCTGGGTCGGCGGTAACGGGCTTGTCACCTGGGCGGAAATGCGGGCTTCTTCCGGGCTGGCTGCCCTTCTTGTGGCGGCCATGCCCATCTGGGCCGAACTGATCACCACCGTCGTCGACCGGCGGCTTCCTTCTCCCAGGATGATCGGTTCCATCCTTCTGGGATTTTCGGGCGTGGCCGTGCTTTCCTGGCCCGTCCTGCGGGACGGCAACACCGCAGACGTGATGGGCGTCGTCGCCCTTCTTCTGGCGCCCCTTTTCTGGGCCATAGGATCGATCTGGTTCCAGCGCCGCAAGCCCGACCTGACCGTGCGGGTCGTGTCCGGTTGGCAAATGATCTTTGGCGGATTCGGTTTCCTGGTGGTCATCCTGGCGCGGGGCGAAGGCCTGCCCCATCCCACCCCGGAGGCCTGGATGGCCTGGGGTTATCTGGTCATCTTCGGCTCGGTATTCGCCTTCACCAGCTACATGGCCACCCTGCGACTGCTTCCCTACCAGATCGTGATGACCTACGCCTACGTCAACCCCGTGATCGCGGTTTTCCTGGGCTGGTTGATCATCTCCGAGGAGGTGACCGGCTGGACCATGGCCGGCGCCACCCTGGTGGTGGCCGGTGTGGCGGGCATCTTCAACAACCGGACCTGACCGACCGGATCAAAGGGTCAGTTTCATCAACCCGGCCATGGCGCGGATCATCCCGCTTGGCGGTGGCAACAGTGCGTCAAGGTCCTCGGTGGTTTCGAGCCATTCACACAGCCCGGGCAGCAGCAGGAAATCGATGAACCCGTACAGACTTTGCCAGCCGCCTATCAGGACCATCACCTCACCATCCATGACCATGCTGCGGTAGTCCATGTTGGTGCTGCCCACCGAGAAGTAGTAGATGAGTTCTTCCTTTTCACTGGGAGTGAGATCATCCAGCAGACCATGGATGAGCTTCTCCCAGGATGCCTTGAGACCTTCGGGGACATCCTGCACATCCGGGGCAGTGCCGGAGGTGTCGGTCGGGGCCGCCTGCATGGCGAGGTATTCGACATGGGCACGCAGAATGCTTCCCAACTCCGGGCGTTCCATAAGTTTTTTCCACGCTAACCCTGAGGCAAAGAAGTTCGCCTTCAAATGGATCTTGGGCTTCACTTCGACATCATCGGCCGACAGGTAATTGATCGAGTAGCCGAGGGAATCCAGAAGGACGTCAATGTTTTTGAGTTCGGCGTTGACCGCGGGATTATCGGGATAAACCTTCCGCAGCCAGTTCGGCCTCGACTTGTCGGACTGCTTGAACCGACCGGCTATATCCCCCACTCCCTGCTTCGGCGCGTAGAGTCCGACCTCCAACAGCCCTCCCGCTTCCGTCAGGGTTTCTTCCATTTCGTTGGAAAAGACAATCAGGCGTCCCATCAAACCGTGGGCCCGTGCCAGAGTCGGAGCGGCCCCGCTGGGCGCGGAATCCAACGTTGGCGCAATGACCAGCACCTTGCAACCCCTCTGTGCGCTTCCTGCAAGCAGTGAGGCGTAGATGTAACTCTGCCACAGGGAATCGGGCACCTTGAGAATCGACCCCGGCGGCATCAGGCTGTAGAGCACCGCCTTGGCCGCATTGACGGGCTTATCATGGAACCCCGTCTCGTTGTGCAATTGCATCACCGATCCGCGATGCTCCAGCCAATCCGGATTCCGAGCCTGGTGTTCCGCGACAAGAATCTGGCCATAATTAACGGGTTTGGAAATTTTCCGCAGGGGGAAAGGGATTTCCTCAGGTTCGTATCCCTGGGCCATCAGCAGGGTACGGGCTGCGTCCTTGACCGCAAGGGCGCCGGAACCCTGGATCATGATGGCCCGGTCTTCCCAGTTGGGCCCTATGTAGTGTTCGCCGATGCCCATGCCCGTGAACATGGCCATACCGCGGAAAGGGTCCTCCTCGGTGATGTCGTAGAAAGCGATCTTGCGGTGGTCGCGCATCATGTTGTCGGGAATGGGCAGGATGCCCACGCTGTGCCAACTGAAGAACGACGGATCCGCTGGATTGGTGATGTTGACGTGCACCTTGATCAGGTTCTTCAACCAGTCTTCCCCGTACTGGCTTTGCGCCACCTGCAGCAACATGGACTCGGAAACGGCCTGGCGCAGGCGGTCCTGGGTCTCCTTCAGACGAAGTTCCCAGTCCTCGAACCCCTTGGGCAGATCCATCTCGTAATCCAGGGGCGCGGACAACAGGCGCAACCATAGGCGAGCTTTGTTGATCTCGAAGTAGTGTTGATCCAGCAGGATGAAATACTGGGGCATCTTGCCCGTTTCATCGAAAGCCGACACGCGTTCGATCATCGCTTCGAGGTAGTTCAGGGTCTGGGCGTAGGCGACGGCGTCGGGTTTGCCTTCGCCGTTGAGCCCGCGGAAATCATGGATCCACAAGACGTGGTAGTCCTCCGCCTTGCGCACCGAACGAACCATTTCCCACTGGAACTGCTCGTTGATCACGTACCAGACCCGGTTTTCGTCGGTGAAGGGCTGCTTGGTCGACTTGGCGATGATTTCGTCCAGTTCGGTCTGGGAATCGTGTTGGTCGGGCGTCAGTGCGTATTGCAGAGGCAACCAGACGAAGCGGGAATCCTCCCAGCGGTCGCGCAACAGGGCGCGGTTCTCTTCCATCACATCGCACAGGGTCTGGAATACGTAGAAAGCCTGGCGCGCGTGCTGATCGATAACCTTGGTATCGGACAGGACCCAACTCGCGAATTCTGTCTGGGCGATGGCGACCATACTGATCAGGGAATCATGTTTTTTGCGCTGGCCCAAAAGGTAGTTGTAGGGAACAAGCACCTCGTCCAACAGGATGGCGCGGGCCTTGACGCTCATGGCGCGGCCTGCATCGGAAATATTTCGGTCCCCGGAAGCCAGGGAAAAGGCGAGATCCAGAGCCTCGTGGTAGGATCGGATTTCCTCAGGCAAGGTGTGCCCCCGGGGGAATCCGCTATCGGTGGAATCGATATGGGCCTTCAACCCGGTCAGGACAGGAGCCATGGCCTCGGCCGCGTCAGCACCCTCCGGTTCGGCGAAGGGTTGGGTCATCATGGCTAGCCAGTGGGCCCGCTCTCCAAGGTTAGTGAGAGCCTTTTTCAGCAGTTGGTCCTGCAGTTCGAGTTCCAAACGGAAAGGGTCCCGGTAATCAAGTCGCACGTTGTCGCTCTTTGGACGGGTCGCACCGATGTTGCGGCCCCAGAGGGGGACGTTGATACCCAAGCTGAAGGTCTGGTCCCTGGCCGGCAGCCAGCGTATGGCAAGGGTCGTTCCCCGGCCGAAAACACCACCCCTTCTGAGAGGCAGATCAAGCGTCCACAGAAAATCCCACACATCATCGCTGCCATTGTAGTCGACACCGCCGCCGACAAAAAAACTTGGAATCTCGAACAGGGCGCGTCCGCCGCCGTCGATTTTCCGGTTCCGCAATCCCACGTAACCTTCGAGCCGCAGGGCGGCTATGCCAACCACGGGACTGCCCAGGTCCTTGGACATGCCGAGATTGTAGAATCCCGCCAGTTCACTGTTGTTCTGGGGCCGGTACCACTGCATTTCGAAACCCGAGCGCCCCTTGTAGACGGGAGGCATGCCGAGGGAATAGGTCTCGCCGCCTTTTTCAGGGGGAAGATCGCGCTGGGCCGAAGCTTCACCTGGAAGGACCAAACATCCGAGCAAAACAAGAAATGTCGCCAGAGAAATGGAGGTCATAATCGCGGGTTTTCCAATTTTGGCAGACATGGAATCATCTTTCACTGTTGTTTCCTATTGGCCCTGAGTGTTCGGGAACAGCATCCACCCGGCTCCAACTCTCACCCAGCCAGGCTTCGATGAGTTTGTAGCCCAGGGAAAGAACCACCGCGCCAAGAAACAGCCCAATGATCCCGGCGCCGATCATGCCGCCGATGGCCCCGATGAGAATGACCAGCATGGGAACAGCCACCCCCCGACCAAGAAAAATGGGCTTGAGGAAACCGTCCGCCCCACTGACGACAAGGCTCCAGATAAGGAAGATCACGGCCACTGTTGTGCTGTCGTTGGCGGAAAACACGTAGACCGCGATGGGACCGAGGATCAGGATCGGCGGTAATTGCATGATCGCCACGACCATGACCAGGACTGCCCAGAAGCCGGCGCCCCGCACCCCCGCGAATACGAGTCCGGCGGCCGCCATCAAACCCTGGATCATGGCCACCAGCAGCACTCCCTTCACGACACTGCGAGTCGTGGCGATCGAAATATCCACCAGTTCGCGGCCCTGCTCACCGCCCAAACGGTCGGCGAAGGCATAGGCAACCCGGCCTCCACCCATGGCGTGCATCATCAGGACACCGGCAATGATCAGCGAGAAGATCGTCTGCACGACCGCTCCGCCAGTGGCGGCGATCGAGCCCGCCATCCAGTTAGCCACGGCCTTGAGTTGGTCGGTATATTTGGAAGCCGAAGCCCCGAAATCCCTGGAAGCCTGCAACCAGGCCGCATGGACCTTTTCACCAACCGCCGGCCACTCCTTCACGCTATCGGACGGCGGGGGAACCGTCAGAGTGCCCTCTTCCATGCCGACCTTCAATCGGGTTGCCCCATCGATGAGGGAATCGGTAAGCAATGCCGTCGGCGTGATGACCAGCGCCAGACTCACGACGATGAAAATCACACCGGCCAGGTTGTTGCGGCCTCCCAGCCAGCCCTTCAGTTTCAGGAAAACCGGATACAGGGCCACGGAAATGACCATCCCCCACAAAAGAGGCATGAAAAACGGTTTTATGATCCTGGAACACCACAGGACGATGAACCCCACGAAGGCCAGGCGGATGGCCACGTCCAGGGCCCGGTCCATGTGGCTTGTGTCCTTGGACTGTCCTTGGTTTAAATTCATAATATTTCTCCCGAATTTCGGCTGATGGGCTTTTAAAAGTTGATGCGGACCGTATCATGGATTGGTGATTTCAGCGATTGTCCAGAAAAGGACGCCAAACTAACGCCGGTCCCTACCCTCGGACAGCAGGATGGCCAAGGCCCCCGATTTAGGATCCCGCCGGGTGGAGTCCGGCCATTTGATGGTGACCTGATCACCCGGGACCGGAGACGGACCGCCCCGCCTGTTTTCAAGGAGAACCAAACCATGATCAGAACAGCCGTACCGACCGAGTTTGCCGTTAGGCAGATCGAACCCCTCGGAAACGACCCGGACCACACTGCAGCCCTTGCCTGGTGACTTGGGCGGGCGAATGCGCACGGGCGGATTCTCACCCCGGACCATCAGCAAGAATGAAAGACTGGCGCGATCCTTGGGCAGTTTGGCCTGGTGGCTGAGCCTGGACAGCCAGGCGGGCGAATCGCCGGTGGGGAAGGTGAAATGGCACCAAGGTGTGTTGCGACGACCTGGCATGGGACAATCTTCAGCATGAGGACAGGGCGCCGGAACCCGCCATCCCCGCTCAAGCGCAGTCTGGCGAATGCGGGACAATGACCGGCCGGAATCGCGCACGCCGGGTTCGATCAGCAGGATGGCTCCGTCATTGGCCACCTGCCCCTCCCACCGTTCCAGCATCTGGGTGACCGAGGCATCTCCACCACCGTCCGCGCTCCTGGATCCACGCCCGCCGCGAGGGCCGCGATCCACCTCGTTTATGAAGTTCGCCATCACCAGCAGGTCGGCGGGACGGAATTTTTTCCGGCCGGCGGGCTGGTTGTCGGTACTGATTTTCCAGGGTGCCTCAGAAGCCAGTGAGTCGAACAGTTTCCTGCCGACCTTCAGCGCGGATTCGGAACGATCAACGGCCAGATAATCCAGTTCTTGCTCCCGCATACCCGGTCGCGAAAGCCACAGGGCCTGCAGAAATGTCAGGGGCCCTGCCCCCAAGTCGACGATTTGCGAACCCGGCTTTAGAGCCAGGTCCAATCCCGTCAGCAACCGGCCCTGGCGATAGATATTCCAGGGGAGGTAATAGTGCAGATAGGCCACCAGGAATTCCGGCCGGGTCATGTAGTCACGGGGCAGGTTTTCACGATCGACCGTCAGGTAGTCGGACAGGCGCCGAATGCCCCCGGGCAGGGCGGCGCGGTGTTTGGTCTTGAGGGGAAAGACCTCACGCAGGGTGCGCTGCATTCCGGCCAGTCCGTCGAGCAGTTCGGCCGAGGGCGCAGGAAAAAGCCCCGGGTCTTTCATGAAGACAGGTGCCGGTTCGAGGCCAAGTGATTCTGCACGTAGTCGGCCACCGCGTCTTCGAGCACGGTCTGCGGCTTGTCGTATCCCGCGGCGGCTATCTTGGTCATACGAGCCTCGGTGTGGTACTGATATTTGCCCTTGAGATGTTCGGGCATGGGGATGTACTCGATGTCGGGCTCACGACCCATCGCAATGAAAATTGCGGTGATCAACCTGTTCCAATCCTTGGCCTCGCCGCTGCCCACGTTGAAGATCCCGTTAGCTTCGGGGTGATCGGCAAACCAAACCGTCATATCGACCGCGTCCTTCACGTAGACGAAGTCCCGTTGTTGACCTCCATCGGGAAACTCGGGTCGATCGGACTTGAACAGTTTCACCTGTCCACCCGCTGTGATCTGCTCAAAACCTTTGCAAACCATGGACCGCATATCGCCCTTATGCCACTCGTTGGGTCCGAAGACGTTGAAGTATTTCAGGCAGACGACACGTTCGAGTACTCCCTCAGCGCGCGCCCACATATCAAAGTCCTGCTTTGACTTGGCATACAGGTTCAGGGGCTTCAATTCGTCAATCCGGGATTCGTCGTCATCGTAGCCCTGGTCCCCGTCGCCGTATGTGGCCGCGCTGCTGGCGTTGATGAACCGCACCCCGGCATCCAGGCATTTCAGGCACAAGTCGCGCGTGTAACCGAAGTTGTTTTCGTCCAGGTAGGCGGCGTTGGTTTCGGTGGTGCTGCTGCAGGCGCCCATGTGGTGCACGGTTTCCAGTTGCCCGGCATTGCCGCGATCCGACATCCAGGCGGCGAACGCGTCTTTGTCCAGGTACCGATCGTATTTCAATGATTCCAGGTTGGCGTTGCCCGCGTCGGTCGGATGGACATCGACCACAATTATATCCTCGCGGCCGGCCTGGTTCAGCTTCCACACGATATTGCTGCCGATGAACCCGGCGGCGCCCGTCACTGCTATCACGGCATTCCTCCGCTTCCGAAGTCTAGAAAAACTTTTTGACCAGCCCAAGGGCTCCCTGCTTCCAGGGCACGCGATGGGTCACTCCGGAACTCTCGGCGAACTCGTCCTGATGGGCCAGGTACCACTCGAAGTTTCGGATCAGGGCATCCTTGTTCGAGTACCGCGGCGCGTAGCCGAGGATTCGTTTCGCCTTGTCGATGGAAACGAACGAGTCCTTGCTCGCGGTCTCGTACACCCATTTATACAACGGCGACATACCCAGTTTGTCGAGCAGGCGCAGAGCCCAGATCACAGGTTCGGCCGGGAACCCCTTGACCTTCTTGCCGTGACCGGCGAAATCGAGGACCGCCTGCCAGTCCTCTTTCATGGTCGTGTAATCGCCCGCCCCGATGTTGAACGTGTCGTTCACGATGCCGTCGTCGAGCGTGCTGCACAACCAGATGGCCTGGCACAGGTCGCCGATGTCCAGCAACTGGTAGCGATTATCACCCCGCCCGATCATGGGAAAGCCCCGTCCGTCCTGGGCCCAGTCGTACAGCAGGGCGAACACGCCCAGACGTTCGGGACCGATGAAACTCTTGGGCCGGATGATCGGCACGATCATGCCCTGCTCCTGGAATTCAAGGCACACGGTTTCTGCCTCGACCTTGGCGTGACCGTAGGGCCCTACGCCGTCCAGTTTGTCGTCCTCCATCAGGGGATGATGATCGGGGATGCCGTAGACCGCCGTGGAAGAAATGTGGACGAACCGCCCCACCCCTTGCTCCTGGGCCGTCTTCAAAAGCAGCCGGGTGCCGTCGATGCCGGTGGTCACGATGTCGTCGTGGGGATACAGGGGAAGGGCCATGGCGCAGTGGATCACCAGGTCCACGCCTTCCATCGCCTTGCCGACCGCTTCAGGATCGCGAATATCACCCTTGATGATCTCGATCCGATCCTTGCAATCGGCGTAATTGAAATCGGCAAAATCCAGGGACCGGACATTCACGCCCTTGTCCAACAGGAACCGGATGAGATTGATGCCCGTAAAACCTGATCCGCCGGTCACCAGGACCCGGCGCCAAGCCGCTGCTTGGTCGTTTGTGTTGCCGCCTTCTTGCGTCATTACTTCATATCTCCCGTGTAACTTGTCATTCGTCGTTGGGGCCCACCATAGGGCCGTAAACAGTTTCTTCTTCGAGAAGAATTTCCCCGTTCCACGATTCCCCGTCCCGTTCGGCGCGGAATTTCAAACGGTCACCCACGTTGGCGTCGTAGACCAGGCGGTAAAGAGTGTCAGTACTCTCCAGCGGAATGCCCTCGATTTCCCGCAGGATGTCCTGTGGCCGCAGCCCCGCCTTCCAAACCGGCGATTCCATCTGCACCTCGACCACCACGGCACCCACCGGATCTGTGAGATTTAGGTATTGAATAATAGCCGGGGTAAGCCTGGACAAGCTGAACCCCAGGTTGGCCTGGCGATAGTGGCCGAACTTCCGGATCTCCTCGATGACCCTCATGACCCTTGATACCGGCAAGGCAAAACCGATCCCCACGCTTCCTCCGGAATCCGAGAAGATGAAGGTGTTGATCCCCACCACCTCGCCGGCGG
>JAGLCY010000014.1 GCA_023270185.1 Candidatus Krumholzibacteriia bacterium
TCTGGTCAGTCCATGTCAACGGGTCGTTCGGACCAGCGTCCGGACCGTTGATGTCCCAGCACACAAGGCCCCCATCCTCCACGGCGAACCAGATGATGTCGGGTCTTTCGACCACGGCGTCCCAAACCGACGTGCCCGAATCGAGCCCCTGGTCCATGGGCGGCAACACCCAACTTTCTGTCTCGGTCCAGTTCCCGGGATCCACCAGCACTTCGACCTTCTGGTCGTTCCACTGGTCGTGCAGAATGATCAGGGAACCGTCGGGATGAGCCACCAGGTTGACAATGGTCTTCCCCTGCAGCCCGGAGTTGTCGGGATCCATCAGGTCGGTGGTCCGGGTCGCCGGATTGAATTTCAGCACACCGCCGCCGGCGTATTGCCCGGCGTAAACCGTTCCGTCGGAAGCGCCGACGATGCTCAGCACCGGGCCCAGGCCCGGAAAGAGATTCAGGGTGTCGTTGGCCGCGTGCGGCCGTTCAAAGATGAACAGGAAGGAATTGTCCCCGGGATCGTAACGGGAAATCTGGAAGCCGTGCCCGTCCCCCATCCAGGCGGTGTCGTCGGCGCCGAAGGCCACACCTTGGCAATTGGTCACCTGGGTGGCGGCATCGACCGTTGTGTCGAAATCGTTCCCGGCCAGGCGCCGGCCCAGATAATTGTAGGTCAATTTTCCGCCGGAGGTGACCCATTTCCTGGGACCGCCGATCCAGAATTCCTCTCCCGCGTAAATGGCCGAACACTGGGAATAGGGCAGAGAGATGGGACTCCAGGAGGAACCGTCGTATTCGCCGAGGACGGCGCTGCCATCCGGGTTCAGACCCAGGGCATAAACCAGACCGGCGGAACTGGTGATGTCCACCACCCGGGGCCCGATTGTTCCCAACAAAAACCAGGCCTGCGCGTCGGGATCCCACTGATGGATCCCGGCATTGCTGGCCGCCAGAAGATTGCCATCGTCATCCAGGGTCAGATCGTTGATCACCAGATTGGAAAGGCCCGTGTTCTGATCGGTGAATTCGTTGTTCGCGAAACGTGAGATCCCGACAGGCGTCCCCACGAACAGATCGTTCCGGAACATCTGCAGGGAGATGACCTCGTTGGAGATGAGACCGTCGCCAACCGTGTATATGTTGCCGGGAAGCCCGCTGTTGATCTGCCCGAGACCCTGCCCGGACATTCCGTAGAAAACACGCTCGCCCGTCCCGATGATGGTGCCGGTCACCACCGTGATGTCGAGGCTGCCGATGTTGTTTGTATACTGCCGGAATTCCGGAGCGGTATCGAGGTTCTTGACCCGGGTCATGCCCGCGCCCCGTGTGGCGATCCAGACGTATTGCCCTGTCCAGACCATGTCCGTGATGTGGTTGCCGGAAAGGTCCCTGCCCGAGGTCCACCGTTCGGTCGCGCTCGGATCGTCCCGGTCCCAGACGATGATGCCGCCCCCGTCCAGACCACGCAGCACTTTGCTCCGGTGCTCCAGCAGGGCGGTTGTATTACCGGCGGGAAGCACCTGCTCAAAAACCGGATCGGCCGCCCGGGAAACCATCGCGGAAATTCCCGTGACCAGAATCGTTGCCAGCATCAGAAAATGCCTGAAAGACGAAAATCTCATATTCAGGAAACCTCTCCACGGGAACCGGCCGGTCCAGCCGCCCCATCGGATGTCATGCCGGCGGTGTCGTCGCCGGCTCCCAGGGTGCCGAAGCCTCCCGGATCATTCCACAGTTGTCGCAATTGAGCAGTGAAGGAAGCCCAATTCCTACCGGGATCCGTCAGGCTCCAGCGTCCCGTCAATCCAGGCGCCCGGGGTTCACCCCGCCAAAAGGCCAGCACGGAATCCGGGTCACGGGGCGCGTCCACCCGTCCATCAGTCAGGGGCCGTGGTCCGAACAGGGCGATTCCCCCCTTGAGCAAAACCCCAGCCAGGGCCCATTGCCAGGGCAGGGCCAAAACACGCCCGGTGGCCGATACCGCCAGGGTCAAACGGGGCTGGTGCCCCCAGAGATCGGAAATCCGGATTTTGATAAAACTGCCCCGACCGCTGGGCGCCAGGACCAGGCGAAACCAGATCCATGGCAACAGCCCCGTCAAACCCAATATAAGACCCGCGCACAGGGACAGCAGGCGGCTGCCGAAGACCCGGAGCGCCGTTCCGCCGCCCGAACCTTTCACGGCACTCAAGGCCCCGCCGAACACTTCGGCCCGGGCCCCGGCCGCCAGCAGCCACACATCTTCCACCTGCCACCGGAGTCGAACCCGCAGTCGGCGCAACGAGGCCAGGGTGATCCAGGTTGCATCTCCGGAAGCGGGCCGATCCCAGAACACGACCTGTGAGATCCGGTAACGCTTGACCACTTCGAGCATCTCGGCGGTGGAGCCGAGCCAGGGTATATCCCCGCCACCCAGAGGTGGCAATCCGCTGCCGCCGGCATCATCGGCCACGTAGCCGGCGACATCCACACCCTGATCCGCAGGGTCGCCGGCTGAGGCCAGCCAGGCCCGAATCCGGCCGGGGTCCCCCGAAAGGAGAGTCCTTTCCAGGGAAAGATTTCCCTTCTCAAGACGCCGCAGGATTCGGCGGAACACCTCGCCGCCGGCGGCCGTCACCACGGCCAGCAACGGAATGAACATCAGCAGAACGGCCCGACTGATGACTTCGAGATGTCCCAGATACGTGCTGGCCAACAGCAGCACCGCGACCACGCCGATCTGTTGCAGGTGCTCCGTCAGGGATCTCGCTGCGCGGTGCCGGCCCGGTCGATAACGACCCGTCAACAGGAAGGTAAGGGTGGCCAACAGCCAGGAGAACATCAGCAGGGGAATGTATTCGGACACCGGATACAGTGGTTCGTCGAACAGGCCGCCCATCGCCCCCCGCAAACCGTAGGCGATACCGAAAGCCGCCGTCAGCCCCGCCATGTCCAGGGCCCACAGCAGGAACACCAACAGGGGGTCCCGCCATTTTTTCATCAGCCAGACGAACATCCCCCACTTTTCGTAGAAGGAGATCAGGCTGCCCAGGTGCAGCCAGAAGGATTTGCTGAACTTCCCCTGCGCGCTGTCGCGGCGATGATGGTGCATGAAACGGGCATCCGGCGTGTATTGCACCTCGAAGCCCGCCTGCCACATCCGGAAACACCAGTCCACATCCTCGAAATACAGGAAGAACCTCTCGTCCATGGGCCCGACGCGTTCCATGGCCGACCGACGCGCCAGCATGCAGCCTCCGAGTATCCAGTCCACCGGGCGACTTGCCCGGTGATCGAAATCATCCATGAGGTGCAGATGGACCGTCCGGCTGTCGGAGAAAATTTTTCCCAGGATGGTGCGCCTCAGCAGCAGGGTCTTCAGGGTGTAGAAACGGCGGCATGAATTCTGGATGGAGCCGTCGGTATTCAACAGCTGGGGACCGACAACGCCGGCGCGTGGATGGGCGTCGGCAAACTCCAGCAACCGGTCCAGGGCACCCGGCTGGACAACGATGTCGGGATTCAGGATGAGGTAGTAGTCCGCGTCAACCTGGGCCATGCCCCTGTTGCAGCCGCGGGCATACCCGACATTCTCCTTGTTGAAGATCCACAGGCAGTCGGGATGCTTGCGGTGGACTTCGTCCAGGCCCTCATCTACCGAGGCGTTGTCGACCACGACGATGCTGTGCTCAACCGCGGGAGCACAGGCAACCAGCGAATCGAGGCACTTATCGAGATCGGCACTCGAGTTGTAGTTGATGATGACGACGGCGAGTTTCAAGAATCCTCCAGACAGATGGATCCGCGGTCTCAGGGAATCCGGCGAAAACGCAGGGCCCAGACCATCCAGACGGCCTCCACGATGATTCTTTTCGACATTTTCGAAACCCCGACCTGCCGGTCGACGAACATGATGGGGATTTCCTTGATCTTCAGCTTGCGCTTCCAGCAGTGATAGTTCATTTCGATCTGGAAGGAGTATCCGTCACTCTTGATACGGTCCAGGGGCAGCTGCTCCAGCGTCGACCGCCGGAAACACTTGAAGCCACCCGTGCAATCCTTCAAAGACATGCCGGTCACGAATCCCGCGTAACGGTTGGCGCCGACACTCAGGACGAGCCGCCGCAGAGGCCAGTTGACCACCGTGATCCCGTGCAGATACCGGCTTCCCAGCACCAGGTCATGGCTTTCGATTTCCTCCAGGAATTCGTCCAGGGCCTCGGGGTCGTGGCTGAAGTCCGCGTCCATCTCGAAGACGGCTTCGAAATCGGTGTTGGCCAGGATCCACTGGAACGCGGCGATGTAGGCCGCCCCCAGTCCCTGCTTGAGGGGTCGCTCCAAGATCAGGATCCGTTCGCCGAACCCCGGCAACCCCTTGACGATGTTCGCGGTGCCGTCGGGAGAATTGTCGTCCACGACCAGGACACTCAGCCGTTCGTCGCGTTCCAGGATCATGGGGATCAGACGACCGACATTGTCCGCCTCGTTATAGGTGGGGACAACCACCACGGCTTTCCGCAGATTCAATTTTTCCACGGACTGATTGCCACCTTTTCGATTATTCATCGGCTGAACCGTCTTTGGTCTTCGCTCCCCAGCGGAAGCGTCCTATGGGCAACAGCAACAGGGCCATCAGGATCACCCCGGTGACCGAAAGAGTCAATCCCGCGCGAACCGCGGGGTCATGATAATGGAAACGGACCGTATGGCGCCCCTCACCCAGGGCCACCGCCCGCAGAACCAGGTCGGCTTCCAGCAGGGGCTGGTCCATGCCGTCCACCTCGACCTTCCAACCCGGAGCCATCATGTCCGAAAGCAAAAGCAGGGCCGGAACGGGGCTGTCGGTCTCCAGGACCACCTCGTTCATGGAATCGACCGTAAAAACAGGCGCAGGCAGGGCGGAAGTGGCCTGAACCGGTGCCGGGACAGGTATCCGGTCCAGGAAAACCGTGCCGATCACGTCAATGGTACCGGCCTGGATACCGTCCAGAAACGGCTCCAGAGCGTCCTTTTCCGGCAACGAGTCGACCGGCCGCCAGACTGTCACCAGACGGGCTCGGGACACGGCCGATCGGTTGCGATAGAACCAGGGACTGCTGCCATGAAGGGGTTCCGGATCGAGGTCACACCCCAAGGCTGCCAAAGCAGTGAATTCGGCCTCGCCGAAAGGGCCTCCGAAGGCAACCACGCTGCCGGCGAGCCAGGTCGCCAATCGGCCGGCCGGTTGTTCGCTGAACAACCGTTTACGGATGGGTTCGTAGTGGGCAAGTTTGGCGGGATGATAACCGCCCAGGGACCTGATCCCGTCACCCAGCCAGATGTTCTGACCACCCATCGCCCCCAGCGGCCAGACCCGATCGTGCCCGACAGCGGCGGCAAGCACATCGGCCGCCGGTCCGGGTTTGTCCTTGTCTTTCCTGACATATGGATGGCCCATCGGCTCGGCCTTCATCAGCCGGCCCCTGCCGGAGGCATCCAA
>JAGLCY010000140.1 GCA_023270185.1 Candidatus Krumholzibacteriia bacterium
CTGCCTGTGATCGTGCTGATCCTGCTGGTCGGCCCGGCCGCTGCGGAAACGACGCCGGCCGAAGCGGACACGATCGCCGAAGCCACCTCTTTGCCTGTCGAACTGGACGAGGAATTCTTCGAAAAACTCGACGACCAGAATTGCACAGACCTGAACGCCTTCGCCTACCGTGAGATCCCACGCTTCGTCCTGGGGGATCGCCCCGATCTCTTGTACGAGTTCGTGCTCTACTGGGAAAGTCGCTGCATGACCACCGAACCGGTGTTTCGCTTCATGCTGCTGGGCAGCATCTGGGACGCGGGTTTCGATGAAGATATTTACGGAGAGGAAGTCATCGACCACTTGATCGATCGGTACGATCCTCCGGTGGAATCCAAATTTCCCGACCCCAGGAAAAAGTTCGACGATTTCAGCCGGACCTTTGCGGACCAACTCCTGCCCCATGTGCCCCATCGCGGTCTCGAGGAGTTTTTCTGCCTCTTCTATGCGGAGAAAACCGCCGAGGCCTGGGCTCTTTTGGAAAGTGAAGATCTGGAAGATACCTGGCTGCGCTATTACTACGACGAGGAAATGGCCGTGCTGACCAGGAAAAACGGAGTGGCCACATATTCCCTGACCGGCGGTATGTGGTGGCCCCGGGGGAACGTCGAATTCGTAGGCGACAAGGCCGTGGTGGGGGTGATGGCCGGAATGCGCTGGACACATTGGTTGGCGCGATTCGTGTTCGATGTTCGCCCGGGACGCACAGATCAACCCTACTGGGTCGATGAAGAGGGAATTCTCGATCGGTCAAACCGCTTCAACGCCCTTTATCTCGGGGGAGAATTCGGGCGGATCCTGTTCCAGGAGGGACGCCACAACCTGGACCTGTTCGTGGGCCTCGGGATCGAAAATATCAAACCATTCAAGGACGAAGACTTTGCGATCATTGGCTTCAACGGCAGCGCGGGTATGGGCTACCGCGTGTTCCTGGGCAGGGACCGGACCTGGATTCTGGGAGCCGATGTTCGCCACGAATGGTTGGAAAACCTCAACCAGAACCTCGACAGCTTGTCCGGCGGTGCCTGGAGCCTCCGTTTCAGCGTGGGTTTCGCTCCCAATAATGGGAAAGCCCGCCGGCTGAAAGGGCTGGGGGGCTGACGGCCCATAAGCGGAAAAGAATACCGAAAGGGGACCATCGTGAAACATTCCATCTGGTTTTTGTTCATGGCGATCATTCTGACGACCGGATGCGTTCACGAGGCGCCGTTGACCACGGAGCACAATCTTGTTATCGATCCGGCACTCCTTGGCTTGTGGGAGCTGGTTCCCGGTGAGGCCAGGGGCGATCCCGATGAGGACCGGATGGTCGTCATGAGATGGTCGGACACGGAGTACCTGGTCCAAATCCCCCTGGGGGCGGAAGGGGATTTTTTCCGCGCCTATCCGGTGGAGATCGGCGGCCATTCGCTCATCCAGACGGAGTATGTCGGAAACTACGGCCGGGGGTTGTATCCTCCCAAAGAGACCTTCTTTCCAGTCATCACCTATGAGATCGTGGAGGGTATCCTGATTGCCGGCAGCCTGAA
>JAGLCY010000141.1 GCA_023270185.1 Candidatus Krumholzibacteriia bacterium
CGGCAGGATTTATTCAATCCACCGTCACACTACAGGAGAGTCGATAATAAGTAAGTCCGTCCACATCACCGCGTGCCCGCGCAACTGCTACAGCACCTGCTCGATGCGCGTGACGGTCGAGGATGGCCGGCTGACCGCGGTGGATCCGGTGGCCGGCAACGAGGCGACATCCGAAGGCCTTTGCCTGAAGGGCCTGAGTTACGTGGAGCGTCAGCACAGCCCCGACCGCATTCTGCATCCTTTAAGTCGCCGGCCCGATGGTTCCTACGCCCGGATCTCGTGGGACAGTGCTTTGGATGAGATCGTTTCCCGATTGAAGAAGACCCGTGACGAACACGGCCCCCAGGCTGTTTTTCACTACGAAGCCAGTGGCACCAAGGGGTTGTTGAACGGATGCAGTCTGGCTTTTTGGCGTCTGTTCGGGGGCTGCACCACGACGTACGGCGACCTGTGTTGGCCGGCGGGCCTCGAGGCCACGCGACTGACCCTGGGCGAAAACAAGCACAACGCGCCGTGGGATCTGGCCAACGCGAGGCTGATCATTTTCTGGGGAAAAAACGCCGCCGAGACCAACATCCACCAGATGCGATTCGTGGACCAGGCGCTGGATGCCGGGGCGCGGCTGGTCGTGATCGATCCCCGGCGCACCCAGACCTCCGAAAGAGCCGAACTCCTGATCCAACCGCGGCCGGGAACCGATGGATTCCTGGCGCTGGCGGTGGCGCGGTTGCTGATCGAAAAAAGGGGAATCGATCAGGATTTCATCACCGACCATGTGCTCGGTTTTGATGAATTCGCGGCCATGGTCAGGGAGCGAACGGTCGATGAGGCCGCCCGGATCTGCGATGTGCCCGTCGCGGCGATCGAGAAGCTGGCCGATCTTCTGGGCTCCATCAAGCCGGCCACCATCTGTGCCGGTTTCGGCATGCAACGGTACACGAACAGCGGGCAGACCATGCGGTCGCTGATCGCTTTATGCGCCATTTCGGGGAATATCGGATATCCGGGCGCAGGATGGGTTTATGCGAATCTGCAGACCCAGGTATTTGCCGGCGCGCGCGATCCGATCGCCTTTTATCCGCCGGATAAACCTGACGGTGTGATGCGTGTGTCGGTTTCCACCGCGCGGTTGGGGCGGGACATGCAGGCCCAGACTGACCCGCCTTTGAAATTCGCCTGGGTCGAGCGCGGTAATCCCCTGGCCCAGAATCCCGAGACCCACCAGGTGCGCAAGGCCTTCCGGTCACTTGATTTCCTTGTGGTGGTCGAGCAATTCATGACCGATACCGCGCGGGAGGCCGACATCATCCTGCCGGCCAAAAGCATGTTCGAACAGACCGATGTGATCGGCGCCTACTGGCATCATTATCTGCAACTGCGTCCCGGAATCCTGGACATGCCGGGCGAGGTGCGGGCCGAAACAGAGATATTCCGCGCATTGGCCGCGAGATTGGATATCAGGGGCGCGGAGCTGGATAACGCGATACCGAGTTCTGGAGATCTGGATACCTGGCTGAACCTTCAGTTGCAGCCGCTGAATTTGACCCTCGACGACTTGAAAGACGGTCCGGTGCCCGCGCCCGGCAGTGAAAACGTCGCTTTCGCCGATAGGGTTTTTCCCACGCCATCGGGCAGGATCGAGTTGATGTCTGACGAAGCGGCCGGTCGCTGGGGTATCGACGTGTTGCCTCGAGCTCAATTGCCGGGTGAAACCGCGGCGGGGGGTGAGCGGGATCCTGCCACCCCACTGCAGATGATGACGCCCAACACCAAAAACCGCATCCACTCGCAGTTCGGGAATCTGGATCTGATCAAACAGTTCGATCCGGGTCCCGAGGTGACGATCCATCCCGACGACGCCCGTGCCCGTGGGATCGAGCACGGCGACCAGGTCATGGTTTTCAACCAGCGAGGCGAACTCGAACTGCCCGCCAGGATCGACGCCGGCATAAGGCGCGGCTGCGTGTCGGTGACCAACGGCTGGTGGGGAGAACAGGGCGGTCTGGTGAACATGCTTTCCGAAGGCCGCGAAACCGACGTGGCCCACGGCGCGGCCTTCCACGACAACCTGGTGGAGGTCAAACGCGCATGAGCACGCGGCTATCCTTCATCGTCGATGTGAACAAATGCACCGGCTGCCAGGCCTGCGCGATGGCCTGCCAGATCGCCAACGACCTGCCGACCACACAACCCTGGCGCGAGGTGCGCACCTTCAACGAGCTGCATGTGCCGGGCGTGGAGTTGATGCATTTGTCGCTGGCCTGCAACCACTGTGCCGACGCTCCCTGCATGGAACAGTGCCCGGCCCGGGCCTATCATCGTGATGAAAAAACCGGCGCCGTTCTGATTGAGGCTGACCTCTGCCTCGGTTGCCGCTATTGCGCGTGGGTCTGTCCCTACGGCGCTCCACGGTTCGACGAAAAGCGCGGCGTGATGACCAAGTGCGACTTTTGCGTGGACAAACAGCACGAGGGTGGCCAACCGGCCTGTGTCGCGAGTTGTCCCACCGGAGCGTTGACCTGGGGCGAGTTGCCGGAAGATGAACTGGTTCAGGATGTCCCCGGTTTTGCCCAGGCGGGCACAGGCCCGGCGATCCGCATCGAATCGCTGAAACCCTCGCGCCTGATTCCGGAAATGACCCACCCGCCGGCCATGCCGCCATGGCGTCGGTTGCGGAGCAGGATCATCCCCCAAATCACCCTGACTCACGAATGGACCCTGGCCGTATTCACCGTGCTGGCCGCGGCGCTGGTGGGCGTGTTCACCGCAACGCGGTTGGGGGTCACGGATCTGGATTGGCGAATCTTCCTGGGCCTGGGTGTCGCGGGCATGGCCTTGAGTGCCTCGCACCTGGGTCGCAAACGGAATTCGTGGCGAGCCGCTCTGCACTTGGACGAGTCGTGGCTGAGCAGGGAGATCGTTTTGATCGGCGGCTTCCTTGGACTGGCCGCGGGGGTGCTTTTTTTCGGCGGTCTGCCGTCCTGGACCGGTTGGATCGCCGTGGTTCTGGGCTTCATGACTTTGGCGGCGATCGACAATGTCTACCATGTGGCGGTGATCCGCGGATCGGGCCCCTTGCACAGCGCCCACATTCTGGGCACGGGTCTGCTGCTGGCGGCGGTCTGGAACGGTTCGTTGCTGGTGGCCGGAGCCGTGGCTCTGGTCAAGCTCGCGCTGTATCTGGCGAGGAGGAAGGATCGGATCCGGCTGGGTTTCGATGCTGTCCATCCGGTGGTTGGATGGTTGAGGACCGGGACCCTGGCGGCGGGAATCGGAGCGATGTACCTGGACATCCCCTGGCTGGCGCCGATGTTGATCCTGACCGGCGAAATGATTGACCGGGGAGAATTCTACGAGGAGCTGGAGATCTCCACACCCAATTCCCTGCTGCTCGATGAACTAGAAACACGGCCCGAGGCGCGGGCAATTTTTGATCGGGAATAGTCTTTGGGCGGGGAAGAAAAAAATCGACCCGGTCCAGATATGCCGAAGCGCAAGGGGGATCGCGATAGGCAAAGTCTGAACCGGGCCGAGAAACCGTGTCTGAAAAGTGACTCATGGCACCTTCATACAGCACCAAAAGTGTATGGTATATGAACGAATTGGCAAGTAAAAGGTTCCGAATTACCCAAATAATTTTTGCGAAATGGGTGCATGTGATGAAACGATCATTACTTATCAATGAAATGTAGGCACCGCGATGACCAACCAACTTCTTCCCCTGGGCAGCTTTTTAGCGAACGCCATGGATGATGAAATTCGCTGGACTGAAGGATCTGAAAAACCGGACGGACCGACAATTGGTGACCAAGGGCGTACTCAACGAGCAGGAGGCATACACCTCTGATGGTACTTCTCGATGTTCTGTTGCTTGCCGTCGGCCTGGCCATGGACGCCTGCGTGGTTTCGGCCGGGGCCGGGGCCGGTGGGCGTTCGTCCGGAGGCCGGGCGACCTTCCGGCTGGCTTTCCACTTCGGTTTGTTTCAATTTTTCATGCCGATCCTGGGCTGGTTCGCCGGCGCGGCCATTTCGGGGGCCATCGACGCGTTCGATCACTGGATCGCCTTCGGGATCCTGGGCATCGTGGGTGTCCGCATGATCCGGGCGGGATTAAAAGTCGAAGAAGACACCGGGATTGACGACCCATCCAAGGGCTGGTCCCTGATCATGCTGAGCATCGCCACGAGCATCGACGCCCTGGCGGTGGGATTCAGCCTGGCCATGATCGAAGTGGATATCTGGTTCCCCGCGGTAGTGATCGGGATTGTTACGGCGGCCATGTCGGTGGTGGGCCTGAAGTTGGGCGCCCGCCTGGGAGCCCGGTTCGGCAAGCGGATGGAAGTCGTCGGCGGTGTGATCCTGGTTTTCGTGGGGGCGAGTATCGTTTTCGAACATTTAACCGGGGTCTAGATCCCCCCTGAATCCAACGCCCTCCACAGGTAGTACGAACCCAAAGAACGATAGGGCCGCCAGGGCTCGGCGATTTCCGTCAACTCCGCCGGTGTCGCGTATTCTTCCAGACCGTACAGCTTCGCCGCGGCCATGCGCAGGCCCAGATCACCCACGGGCAACACGTCGAGCCGGCCCATGTGGAAGATGAGGTGCATGTGGGCCGACCACACGCCGATGCCCTTGACCCTGGTCAGTTCGGCGATCACTTCGTCATCGGACATGCGTTTCAGGGCGCCCAGTTTCAGGCGGCCGTCCTGGACGTGGGCAGCCAGGTCACGGACGAATCCCACCTTGGCGTTGGACAGTCCGCAGGCGCGCAGCTCTTCGGGTTTGAGGCGAAGTGTCTGTTCAGGCGTGGGGTGGTTGGGACCCGGAGTGAGGTCCCGCACGCGTCCGGCGATGGTCTGCCCCGCCTTGACCGAAAGTTGCTGGTGAACGATGGCGGTAACCAGGGTGTCATAAGGAGGGCGCGGTTTATCGGGCGCCGCCAGATAGGGTCCGACCTTTCCGATGACGCGGCGGATTTTCGGATCGACCTTCTGCAGATGGCGGATGCCCCGGGCGTGTTCGGGGTCGCGTTCATAACCCTCGATGAACAGCAAACGCGCCTTGAGCGCGGTGCCGCCGGCGGTGGAAAAACCGGTCAGCGATCCATCGGCGCCCATGCAGCGGTGGCAGGGCACGATGATCGGCACGGGATTGGCCCCCATGATACGGCCGACCGCGCGCGCGGCTCCGGGTCGTCCGGCCTTGGCGGCCAGTTGGCCGTAGGTGATCACATGGCCGGGTTTTACCCCGCGCAGGGTTTGCAACACCTTGCGGGAAAATTCGGAGCTGCCCGATAGATCGACCGGAATATCCCGCAGATCGTCGGATTTGCCTCGGACGAGATCACCAATACGTTTCAGAACTTCGCGAACTACCGCGGTCGGCCGTTTCACTTCGACCAGACCGGGGCAGGCATCCTGCAGTTCTTCGGCGATCGCCTCGGGTTCCATGTCGCCGAAAACCACCCGACAGACTCCGCGCCTCTTCCAGGCCAGGCCAATCGGGCCTACCGGCGAGGGGAAGATATGCCGTCCTTCCGAAGCGAATTTCAACATCTGGGTGCCTTTCCGTCGGCGGGGGTTTATGATGGCAAAAGAATAACGTCCAATTTACCACAACTCCGCCAACCCGCGAAGTAGGCCCTGTA
The DNA here is from genome assembly GCA_023270185.1 of Candidatus Krumholzibacteriia bacterium. Taxonomy (GTDB): domain Bacteria; phylum Krumholzibacteriota; class Krumholzibacteriia; order LZORAL124-64-63; family LZORAL124-64-63; genus JAGLCY01. The sequence goes on from JAGLCY010000141.1 coordinate 5,648, forward strand.
TTGTCTGAAATGTCATTGCGTGTCGCGGTCGGCGAAGAAGATGTTCTCAAGGTTCTGATCGTCCGTGGTATCGTCTTCATCGAGGAACAGAAGGTCGATTGGGAAGGCGAGATCGACGAGTTCGAAAAAACCGCCACCCACTTCCTGGGGGAAGTCGGCGGGCAGCCCGTGGCGGCCGGCCGGTTGCGGCACCTCGCCGGTGGTTGGGTGAAGGTCGAGCGCATCGCCGTCCGGCCCCGGTGGCGCGGGAAAGGCCTGGCCAAAGAGATGGTGACTTTCCTGATGGACCACGCTTTGGACATGGGCGCCAAAAAGTTCAAGATGCACGCGCAGGTCCACCTGGAGGATTTCTACCGGGAGTTCGGCTTCCATCGCCAGGGCGGCGTTTTTGACGAGTGCGGGATCGATCACATTCTCATGATTCGCGAGGACGACTGACCATGTTTTTCTACCAGCGGTTCAATCAATATTTCGCCCAGGTGGCCGGCGGCCTGGAGGATATCGCCGCGGCCGAGTTGAAGGCGCTGGGAGCCACCGACGGTGAGATTCTGACCCGGGGGATCCACTTCAAGGCCGATCGCGAGACCCTGTACCGCATCAACTACCGGTCACGTCTGGTCACCCGTGTTCTGGCGCCGTTGGTTAAGTTCGAAGCAAAAACTCCCGAGGAGCTCTACCTGGGCGCCAAGAAGGTGGACTGGACCAGGATTTTCACCCTGGACCAGACCTTCGCCGTGTTCGCCAACACTTTTCACAGCGAGATCGATCACAGCCAGTACGCTTCCCTGAAGGTCAAGGATTGCGTGGCGGACATGTTCCGCAAACGCTACAGGAACAAGCGGCCCAACGTCGATCCGCGCGAGCCGGATCTGGTCATCGCCGTGCACATTTTCGAGGATCAGGTGACCGTGAGCATCGATTGTTCCGGCGGTTCACTGCATCGGCGCGGCTACCGGCAGGAATCGGTCGAGGCGCCCATGCAGGAAACGCTGGCCGCGGCGATCATCGACTTCGCCAAGTGGGATTGCAAAAGGAAACTGTACGATCCCATGTGCGGGTCCGGCACACTGCTCAGCGAGGCCTGGCTGAAGGCGGGCTACATCCCGCCGGGAACCCTGCGCAAACATTTCGGGTTCATGATGCTGCCGGATTACGACCGCCGCATTTGGGTAAAAGTGAAGTTCCAGGAGGACAACAAGGTCAAGATTGTTCGGGGCGGATTGATCCGGGGCAGCGATATCAATGCCAAGGCCGTGCGGATGACGCGCAAGAACAACGCGCGGATCCCCGGGGGCGACGAACTCATCGTCAAGACGATGGATTTCCGGGACATCGAATCGCTGGAGGACAGGTTGATCATCTGCAACCCGCCCTACGGTATCCGCATGAAGAAGGACGACGACATGGGCGCTTTCATGAAGGAGTTCGGTGATTTCCTGAAACAGCGCTGCACCGGCAGCGACGCCTTCATCTACTTCGGTGATCGGGAGCTTGTGAAATCCTTCGGACTCAAACCCGCCTTCAAGATGCCGCTGCGCAACGGCGGTCTGGACGGGCGGCTGGTGAAATATGAGCTGTACTGAGCGGATCATTCTCATGGTTGTCGCGTGTGTTTTTCTGGTCACCGCGGCGGCCTGTGCCGACGGTTCCGGGAGTACTCCCACCGTGCAGCTCCGGTTGCTGCCGTTGGCCGGTCCGTTGGCCGACCCGCTCGCCGAGGTTTCGGGCATGACCTGGCAGGGCGACACCCTGGTCATCATGCCCCAGTTTCCCGACCTGTTCGCCGGTGAAGGGCTGATGGGATTTTTCACGATCAGGAAGCAGGAAATCCTCGATGTCCTCGACAACGAAGGTGGCGAACCTTTCCTGCCCCAACTGGTGTTGTGCAGTGGGCCGGGCCTGCTGCGCATCGTGCACGGCTTCGACGGTCTCGAGGCGATGTGCACAACCGGCCAAAGTTTTTACATGACTGTCGAAGCCAAGGAAGACACCGTGATGGCGGGTTATCTGGTGGCCGGACATTTCGACATGGTCGACGGTGTGGTCATCATGGACATGACACGCATGAGCTCGATTCCCCTGGGGCTCAATATTCCCAACATCGCCGAGGAAACGATCATCCTGGACGGGGAACGGGTGATCACCATCAGCGAAGCAAACGGTCTGAATATCAATCCGGCACCCCAAGCCAAGGTCTTTAACGCCAATGCCGAGTTCACGGGATTGATGCCCATGCCCCAGATCGAATACCGGGTGACCGACGCCACAGCCCTTGATTCAGACGGCCGATTCTGGGTGATCAACTATTTCTATCCGCCTGAGCGGGAAAAACTGGATCCGGCGCCTGATCCCGAGTTGGTTCGTTTTGGGGATCTCGACTCCTTCGATCCGGACCGGTGCATCGAACGGCTGCTCGAACTGCGGTTGACCGATGATGATCGCATTATCCGCACCGACTCGCCGCCGTTGAACCTCGAACTGCTGGCCGATGGGGAGTGCCGCAACTGGGAAGCGATGGTCCGGCTGGACGACCGCGGTTTCCTGCTGATGACGGACAAATATCCGGGAACGCTGCTGGCGTTTGTGCCCTATCCGGATTGAGTCCAGGGGGGATGGGGTGGGAAAATCTCTGCTTGGTTGGGTTGCCAACCATTTTTTTTGGGCCTGCAGCCTGTTCTCGCCCAAAAAATAGTTGGCAAGACAACTAAAGCCGAAATTTATCCCCCCTCACCCTCACTGAATATTGAATACTTACACCGGTTCCCCGTTCTCCATCACCAAACGCACCGCGCCGTCGGGGTAGAACACCTCCATGGTCGGTCGTGTGAACAGGTAGTCCAGATGAGTGATCGAATGGTTCAGGCCACCGGGGAACCCTTCATTCGAACCGAAAGCGATGTGCGCGGTGCGGCTGGCTTTTTCGGCCTCCAGCATGCGCTCGGTCATCCGGGCGCCGGGATTCAGGCCGATGCCGAGCTCGGCGATGGTGCGTGAACCGCTGTCGGTATCCATCAATTCGTTGATGATTCCCACCACCTCATCATCGCCGCCGGTTACGTCGACCGCCTGCCCTGAGTTGATCGTAATGGTCACAGGCGGAGATACGGGACGATGGCATCCGAAACTGCCGTCGATGACCAGGATCCCCTCGGCACCGGTTTCCACCGGGGCGCAATAGATTTCCCCGCAGGGCAGATTGGCGCCCACTTCCAGAGTGGACTTGAGATCGTGGGTGAAGACGCGGTTCGTCAGATCAAGGCGCATGTCGGTGCCCGCGGTGGTGGTGATGTGCACGGCTTCGGCCCCGGCAAAATCATCCATCAGATCTTTAGCCATCGCCAGCATCCTGCCGTAGTCCACGTTCATGGGTCCGGAGACCATCATGTCCTCGTCGATGCCCGGACTGTGACCCATGCGGACGTGGCCGCACAATTCGATGACATTGATCCACTGTAGACGGAAAGGTATCTCGAAGCAGTCGCCGACGATGGCGTTGATGACCACGGTGGCGTCATCCAGAAGGGCCGGCATCTCGTCGGGCATGGCCTGCAGGGGGCGATTGTGTTCCGGCAGGTTATAAATGTTGACCGGGCAGCCGTAGCTCTTGGCGCCCTCGGAAAAGGCCTGGCCGCAGGTGCTGGTGGCGCGGTCGGTTACCACCAGAACCCGGTCCTGCGGCACCAGATCCAATACGTGAATCATGGCGTCCAGCGCGGCGCCGGACATGGTTTCCATGCGGTTCATGATATTCCCCCCTATGTCTATCCCCCCAGCATTTACGCTGTATTCTATAACTACTGAAATCGAAAGAATTTCGCCACCGGGAAAACGCTAATGCCTGCCCCATAACGTCCGATAACAGGGAAACAGAAGATTCAACCCGTTCCGGGAGGGAAACCGTGAAGTGTCCGGCATGCTCGAATGAAATGACTCAGGTCCTGGTCGATGACATCACCCTGGACGTCTGCGAAGACGGCTGCGGCGGTATCTGGTTCGACTGGTTTGAACTCAACAGGATCGATGAGCCCCACGAAGCCAAGGGTGCGGATGTTTTGCACGTGACGGTCGATGAATCGATCAAGGTGAACCATGACGCCAAACGCGAATGTCCCCGTTGCGAAGACATGCCCCTGATGAAGCACTTCGCCAGCGTGAAACGCGAGTTCCAGGTGGACGAGTGTCCCCGGTGCGCGGGCTATTTCCTGGACTACGGCGAGCTGAACCGGATCCGTGATCAGTACGATACGGAAGAGGAACGGGCAACGGCCGCCCAGGCCATGTTCTCCGATCTGTTCGACGAAGGCCTGGACGAGATCGCCGCCGAGAGCGCAGAAAATACGGAAAAGGCCAAGCGCCTGGCCCATATGTTCCGCTTCCTTCTGCCCAGCTATTACATCCCGGGCAAGCAGCCCTGGGGCGCTTACTAGGAGTCCACCCGGCCATCCGGCCCCGAGCCGGCCTGACCGCCTCAACGCAGCCTCTTCTGACCTAAAGGTCGGGGGAGGTTGCGGTCTTTTCAGAGTGAAACTAATCTTTGCACAACAAGCATCCATGATGCCACGTAACGCCCAACCAATCCGGGGACCAAATTGTACAGCGATTGCCATGACAGTCCTCGATGTGAACCCAGGGGGAAATTCACCCTGGATGAGGTTACCAAGCTGGGTCAGTCAAACCGCGGAGATCTGGTTAGGCCCTGTGATATCAAGGGCATCCTGCACAGTCACAGCCGCTGGACCGATGGCGCCCACTCCCTGGAATCCATGGTGGATATCGCCTGCGAGATAGGCTTGGAATACCTGGGTATCAGTGACCACTTCCTGACCGAAAACCATCAGGAAGGATTGGACCTGGCAGCAGCGATCATCCAGCGGGAGGAAGTGGATAGGCTGATCGGGAAATACGTCGGCTTCGACGTGTTGCAGGGGATCGAAGTCGATGTCAATTCCGACGGCACCCTGCCCGTGGACAACGACACCCTCGATTATTTCGATTTTGTCATCGCCGCTTTTCCCGAGAACGGTGATTACAGTCGTGAACAACTTCTGGCGCGGGTCATCCGAGCAGCCAGGCATCCGAAAGTGACCATCCTTGGAACCCCGGTGGGGGATTTCATGCTGCATGGCTGCAACGGATCCGAAGATATGGAAAGGGTTCTGGCCGCGGCTGTCGAAGGGGGCACCGCCGTGGAGATCAGCGCCAATCCCAGCGGCAGTGAACTGGATTGGACCTGTTGCCATAGAGCCAGTGAACTGGGTGTGCTGATGGCCATCAGTCCCAACGCCCACAGGGCGGCCCGGCTGGTGGACTTCCGCCACGGGGCCGAGATGGCTCAGGCCGCGGGGATGACCTGCGGCAACATCCTGAACACCATGAGCAGCGACCAGCTGCGCTACCACCTGGCCAACGGATTCAATAAGCCCGCCTGAAACCTGTTTTGCCCCTCCCCGTAATTGACACTCATGGTTCCGGTGGTGCCCGCCGTTGACGCGGGCTTTTTCGTTAATCGTCCAATTCGTTCCCAAGGCCCCTGTGAGGCTTTTCACGCCCGGTCCGGAATATGCGAAGGGATGGGCAGCTCTGGCCGGCGAGACCGGCGCGGTTGACGCCCCACGAATCTCCAATAATCCGGACGGGGTCTTTTTGGTCAACCACGGCGGCGGCGCAGCAGGGGCGGATTCAGGCAGCCTGACTGCCGACGACGACCCGGATTGTCGAATGATCCTTGCCACGGGAAGGGTTTGTTCCATAATCCGGGTGGTCGTTTTTCCATGGGGGTTTTCATGCTCAAGCGATGGTTCGTTCCCTTCCTTCTTTTCCTGCCGGTGACGGCGTGGGCCCAGGATTCGTCCGGTCAGCCGGTGACCGATGATCCCGACACCCTGGTCGTCAGCGCCGAGCGCGTGTCGATCGAAGAAGTCATAGAGGCCATCGGTAAAAAGATGGAGAACGAACTCTATCGGATGGAGGACATCGGCTACACCACCCTGGTTACCCAGATTTTGCGCGACGATCCCGGCATGAAGCTGATGAACTATTCCCTGGAGGAGTACGCCACCAAATTCCACCATGACAGTGCCGAGGGCAACCAGATGGTCACCCTGTGGGAGCGCAAACGGAAGTACGAAGACGGGGAGCTGGTCGAGGACGAGGCCGAAGACAAGGTGGAAGCCGAATGGTTGATGGCCCAGCAGGGGGCGATGGGAAACATGCCCTTCGCGCCCGGCGGATCCAGTCGTTACAACTACAACATCCTGGACCGCCGCAACGTCGGCAACAGCCTCATCTACAAGGTAAAATTCGAACCCAAGAGCCGTTTCGAGGCTCTGCCCACGGGCGTGGTGTGGGTGGATTATTCCAACTGGGCGATCCGCAAGGTCGAGGCCGAGATGATCGAGACGGTGCCCTTTCCCCTGTTCATAAAATCTATGCCGGCCATCCGGATCAGCCGGCAGCGAGTGGGCGATTACTGGTTCACCACCGAGGTCTATGCCCTGATCCATCTGCGCAATGTTCCCCTGCTGTCCCTCCCTCGCAGCGCCGAGATCAGGGTCAGGATGCAGGACATCACGATCAACGGCGAGCCGGCCACGCCGGAAAACGCGATTCCCGAGACGATTCTTCCAGGCACCCTGCCGGGTGGGGGTGAAATCGGGGATTTCTGGCTGAGCCAACAGGCCTCGGATGATTCGTTGGCTTCCTACTGGGGCGGGATCGACGAAAAATGGGAAGAAACAGTAACCCCGGAGCTCGAACCGGTGACCCTCGAGGTCGCCAAGCTGGATTCGTTGAGCCAGATGGGTGATACCGAACTGGCGTCCCTGCAGGACGGCGGACGCTGGAAAATCGAGCCCAGCCTGACGGCGCCCCAGTACAACCGCGCCCAGGGATTCGCGTTGTTCGCCGGGATATCGGCTCGGAAAACAGGTCCCCTGCCGCCTCGCGTGAACCTGGCCGCCGGTTATGGCTTCTCCAACCGCCGCTGGCTGGGGACGGCGGAATTCGACCTGCCCCTGGTCAGGTCCAGGTGGAATCTGTCGGATGACCGAGGCAAGGGATCGCGGTACAAGCTGCTGACCTTGAGCCTGTCGGGTGTGAAGATGGGTGCCCAGTTCGCCGGCGATGGCCGCAGATACACGAGGTCGGCCAGCGCGTTTTTCTACGGCAGTGATCCGAATCACTATTTCGAAAACCGGGGCGGGGGTGGTCGCCTGACTTTGCGCGCCGCCCGCCGGTTGAGTTTCTACGCGGGGGCCGGGTACTACGAGGACCGCATCCTGGAACAGCGCGCGAGCTGGAACCTGCTGGGTCGGTCGTTGCGGCCGGACGGCAACTACGCGGCTTCGGCGCTGGACGAGACGCGGGCCGGAGGCGGTGGCTCCTGGGGTGTCGGGCCAGTGACCCTGACCGGGAGAGTGATCTGGCATCGGGTCAAAAATTCCGATTTCGTGCGGGGCCTGGACGGCGCGCCCGAAGAAGCGGATTTCCGCGAACTGAACTTTTCCGGTGAACTGGATCTTTTGGACCGGTCCGGCAACCAGTGGCTGTTG
>JAGLCY010000142.1 GCA_023270185.1 Candidatus Krumholzibacteriia bacterium
GGCCTGGTGTTGATCGATCAGCACAACAGCCATGAGCGCATCCTCTACAACGAGGCCAAACGCGCGCTGGAGGAACGCGGCGAGGCGGCTGGGGTGCCAACCCAGCAGTTGCTGTTCCCTGCCCATCTCGAGCTGACGCCCGGCCAGGTCCAGGCCTGGCAAACCCACGCGGATCAAATGAAAGCGATGGGTTTCACTGTCGAACCCTTCGGAGGCCAGAGCATCCTGGTGCAGGGCATACCCGCCAGCCTGAAGAACTGGAACGAAGGACGACTTCTGCTGGACATGCTCGACGACCTGGCCTGGGACGACAAACCCAGCCAGGAAAACCAGGTGGACCTGCTGGCCAGTTATGCCTGCCACGCCGCGGTTCGCGCCGGCGAGCCTTTGACGATTCCCGAAATGCAGAATCTGGTGGATCAGCTTTTCGCTACCGACACGCCACTGTCATGCCCTCATGGCCGGCCAACCCTGATCCAGTTCACCCTCGATGAACTGGAGAAAAGGTTCGGACGGAGTTGAGATGACTTCCTCCCCGAATCCCGACCCAGACAAAAGGCCCCCCGGGGGGCCTTTTGCCGGCCAGAAATGTCCGGTGATTGTGGGGCCGACGGCAGTTGGAAAAACCGGGCTTGTCACTTCACTGGCTGATCGATTTCCCATCGAGGTCATCAGTCTGGACAGCCGCCAGATCTACCACGGGTTGCGCATCGGAACCGCCCAACCGACAGCCGAAGAACTCGCGGTCTGTCCTCATCACCTGATCGATTTTGTTTCTCCGGCCGAGAAGTACGACGCCATCAGGTTTCGAAAGGATTTCGAGACCGTCTTCGCGGAAATCAAGGGACGTGGGGGAGTTCCCATCCTGGTGGGCGGAGCAGGCATGTATCTGACCGCTGTTCGCGAGGGTTTCATGGAGATTCCCGGAAACTCGGAGGAACGGTTGGCTGGCGTGCGGGCGGCGCTTGAACCCCTGACGGATTCCGAGGTCCGCGCCCGGCTGGAGAATGTCGACCCGGAATCATTCGCGCGCATCCATATCAATGACCGTTACCGCAGTCAAAGAGCCCTTGAGATCTTTGACATTTCCGGGCGCACCATGAGTGAATTGAAATCCGGGCAGAAACCTGACCCCGCGTTGGGATTGGAATTTCCGACATTTGTGCTTGAGAGGTCGGTTGCTGAGTTGGATAAACGGATCGCCCACCGCACTGAACTCATGTTGAATGCCGGATGGATAGAGGAGACCCAAACCGCCCTGGCCAAATATCCCGCCAACTGCCCGGGGTTGATGAGCATCGGCTACCGGGAGATCGTCCAGGCCCTGCAGGGCGATTGGGCGAGGGACAAATTGATTTCAGCCATCGTGCTTTCCACCAGGCAGTACGCCAAGAGGCAGCGGACATGGTTCAGGAATATGCAGTGTGAAATGACAGGTGGCCCTGAAAGCGATGCCCTGCGGAAAGCCATTTGCCGTTTGATGGATTAGGACGCCCACCCCTGCCAGCAGGGTTCCACATCTCAATACCTCAAGGGGATTTCATTTATGAATGGAAGGTTGGAGCGGGCTACGAGACTCGAACTCGCGACAACCAGCTTGGGAAGCTGGGACTCTACCAGCTGAGTTAAGCCCGCTCCGATTCGGGTAGGTCCGAAAGCTAAATCTCCTCCAAGACGATGTCAACCACACAGGATCTTCCCAGAACCTGAAAACCACCTCAGGTATTGCGCCCAACCCCATGCCGTGTTTACTTTTGCCACATGATTATGCTCATCAGACAATTCCCGACGCCGTTGGACGCTCTTTTCGAGTGGCAGACCGGCGACCACATCACGCACCTGGATGGCCGGCCCATCGAGGACATCCTCGACCTCTACTACTACACACCCGAAACCAACGTCACCACGCTGAACATCCAGCGAAAGACCGGTGAAACACTGCTCGTGGAAATGGACCCAGCGGACATCGACGCGGTGACCGGCTGTTTCGCGCCCATGGAATTCAAGACCTGCGCCTGCGACTGCGTATTCTGTTTCATCGACCAGAATCCTCAGGGAATGCGGGACCAGATCTATGTGAAGGATGAGGACTACCGGTTCAGTTTCCTTTACGGAAATTACATCACCCTGACCAGCCTGGGAAAGAGGGGGCTGAAAAGGATCATCGAGCAGAAGATGAGCCCGCTCTACGTTTCGGTACACGCCACGGATATCGACGTCCGCACGCGCATGCTGGGCATCAAGCGCAGATTCGACGTGATGGAAATCCTGCGTGAACTCACAGAGGCCGGTAT
>JAGLCY010000143.1 GCA_023270185.1 Candidatus Krumholzibacteriia bacterium
AACAGCGACGGCTTGACCCTCGACGGCATGGAACTCGAGGACATCGCCAAAGATCAGCCTCACACCGTCGTGGTGGGTGAGGAAGACGGCTTCATTGATTTATGGAGGGAACTGGGCTAGTTTCACTCCTGCTGAAACGTACCGGATTACCCAGCCCAATCAGGAGAATACCTTGGCTCTGCGCACGGTCGCCATCGTCGGACGCCCCAATGTGGGCAAATCGACCCTATTCAACCGGATCATCGGCGAGAGGCGCTCGGTGGTGCACGAAACCGCCGGCGTTACGCGTGACCGGATCACCGAAACCACCGACTGGGCGGGCCATCCGTTCATCCTGCTGGATACCGGTGGCATTATTCCCTTCGGTGAAACAGTTTCCGAATTCGACGCCGTGGTGACCGAGATCGCCAAGCTGGCCATCGACGACGCCGATCTGGTTCTTTTAATGGTCGACGGCAAGGTCGGGCCCATGGCCTGGGACCAGTCCATCGCCAAGGATCTGCGCAAGAAGGGCAAACCGGTTGTCCTGTGCGTCAACAAGATGGAAAAGGAAGCAGATCAACTCGCCATACACGAGTTCTACAGCCTGGGCCTCGGCGAACCTGTCGGGATCAGCGCTCTGCATGGCCGTGGGGTGGGAGACCTGCTCGATGTGGTAGTCGAAGGCTTCCCCCAACTGGAAGTGGAAATGCCCTGCGATTGCAAGGTGGCAATCGTCGGACGCCCCAACGTGGGCAAATCTTCCCTCCTGAACATCCTTACCGGCCGCCAGGATGCCCTGGTCAGTGAGATTTCCGGCACCACGCGCGATTCCGTGCACACCGATCTTCAGTGGCATGGAAAGACCATCCGCCTGATCGATACCGCGGGCCTGCGGCGTAAATCAAAAGTGCGCGAGGCCGTCGAGGTTTTCAGCAACATGCGCACCATCCGTGCCCTTGAACAGTGTGACATTGCCGTCTTCATCGTCGATGCCGAAGCCGGTTCCGTGAGTCAGGATTCAAAAATCGCCGGGATGATCCATGACGGCGGCAAGGGCGTCATTGTCGTGTTCAACAAGTGGGATCTCATCTCGGGCAAACTTACCAATACCCATCAGGAGTACTGGGAAGAATTCTGTCGTGACGTGCCCTTCCTGCCTTACGCGCCCTGGTTCATGGTCAGCGCCGAGACCCGCCAACGCACCGGAAAGATCATGGAAAAGGTTTGGGAAGTTCACGAAAACAGGCAGAAGCGAATATCCACCAGCGAGTTGAACGATTTTATTGAGAAAATTGTTCGGATCCAGAACCCACGGGCCCATGCCGGTGGACTGGGCAAGATCTATTATGTGACCCAGATCGACCGTGAACCGCCCACGTTCCTGATGTCCGTCAATGAGCCCAAATTCTTTGCGCGCAATTATTTGCGCTACATTAATAACCAGTTGCGCAAGGAATACGGCTTTACTGGCACCAGGATCTTTGTCAAAATGAAAAAACACTGATATGGCTCACGGCCACCGATTGCCCTGACACACTTCAACGAAAATTAGGCCCATGCTTTTGATTCTGTTTTTGATTCTCGCCTTCGGTCTGGGGTCCATTCCCTTCAGTTTCATCATTGCCAAAAGCGTCAAGGGGATAGATCTGCGCCACCACGGCAGCGGCAACCTGGGGGCCACCAACGTATTCAGGACTCTGGGACCGGCCTGGGGCGCCCTGTGCCTGTTCCTGGACATGGCCAAAGGAGCCGCGGCGGTGGGCTTGATGACCTGGCTGGTCAGCACCTGGCCCGAAGGTCAAGTGACTCCTTTCCATATTACCCCGGATCTTTTCCGCATCTTTGCGGGTGTCGCCGCTTCTCTCGGCCACACTTTCAGCCCCTTCGTCAATTTCCATGGAGGCAAGGGTGTTGCCACTACTGCTGGTGCGTTCGCCGTCCTTGAGCCTCTGGCGGTATTGATTGCAATCGCGGCTTTCCTTTTGATGTTTCTTGTAACACGCATCGTGTCTGTGGGCAGCCTCGCATCAGCCGTCATCCTGCCTTGGGCTGTGGTATTCTTCGAAAGAAGGTCGCTGGAAACTTCAAAGACACTCATCATCTTCGCCTTCATCATCTGCGCTTGGGTGGTCTTCAAACACAGGACCAATATTGCTCGTCTGCGGGATGGCACCGAGGGACAGGCCACTGCTGACAAAGATCCCGAACAAAGCGAAAGAAAGGGCGAATGAAATGAAAGCCGCCATCCTTGGCACCGGCAGCTGGGCTTCCGCTTTCGGTCGCCACCTGTGCCACAAGTGGGGTCGCGTGGTTTTGTGGGGCATCGAAGCCCGACAGGTGAACAGCATCAACACCACCGGCACCAACCCCGACTATCTGGGTGACGTTCTCCTGCCGCCAAACATGCGCGGCACCCTCGACCTCGATGACGCCCTTTACCAGGCCGATCTTCTTTTTGTCTGCGTGCCCAGTCAGGCTGTGCGTGAGGTCATGGCCAAGGCCGCCCAAAGCCCCAACTTCCAGCCCGGCACTCCGGTGATCAACATGGCCAAGGGATTCGAGGTCACCACCCTTGAACGTCTCAGTGAAGTTATCGAAGAGGAATTGGATCAGGCCGGATGCCGAAACGATCATCCGGTGGCTGTCCTGTTGGGGCCGAGTCACGCCGAAGAAGTGGCTGACGAACAACCAACCGCCGTGGTCCTCGCCGGGCAGCCGGGAACCGACTGGGCCTGTTGGCAGGACAAGATCGCCGGTCCCTTTTTCCGTGTCTACACCAACGACGATATGGCGGGCGTGGAAATCGCCTCGGGATTCAAGAACATCATTGCCCTGGCAGTGGGCATGGCCGATGGCCTCGGAGCGGGGGACAACACCCGGGGCACCCTGATGACCCGAGGCATGATTGAACTGTCCCGTCTGGGCATCGCCCTCGGCGGCAAGAAGGAAACTTTCTTCGGCCTGGCCGGCATCGGTGACATGATCACCACCTGCATCAGCCGCCATTCGCGTAACCGCAACTTCGGCGAAGCGGTCACCAAGGGGGAGAAATCACCCCAGGAAATCCTCGAGGGATCCATCCAGGTTGTCGAGGGAGTCCACATGGCCAAGGCGGCATTGAAGTTGAGTGAGAAGCTGAATGTCGAACTTCCTATTACCAAACAGGTTCACGATGTGTTATTCTCTGGGAAACCGCCGCGGCAGGCAATGCGCGAATTGATGGAAAGGCAACTGCGGCCCGAACTCGACTGATATCCCGGAGTGAACCGACCATGGCCAAGAAAAAGAAGGAAATCCCCAGCAAGCTTTACTACTCCATAAGCGAGATTGCGGACTACACGGGGATCAAGGCCCACGTTCTGCGCTACTGGGAAAGCGAATTCCCCACCCTGAAGCCCCGCAAGACCCGCACAGGGGCCCGCCGCTACCGTCAGCCGGACATCGACGAAATCCTGGCCATCAAGGGCTTGCTGTACGATGAGGGCTACAAGATCGCCGGGGCGATCAAAATGCGCCGACAGGCCAAAAAGGCGGCCGGCAAGGCCTCCGTGGAAGCAGCACCCCAGCTGAACATCCAGTTCGATGGCATGACCGAAGCGGACAGGCTGGTTGTTCTCAAGAATGAACTGGGGAATTTGTTGGATATGATCAAGGCCCTCAAGACCAGCACAACCTCCGCCAAACCCGCCCCCAAGAAGATGAAGGGCACGGGCTGAAACTCAGCTTATTGTTTCTTGTCCATTGGGCAGGGGCGTATTAAATTGTGCCGGCAGCGGATTTGCCCCCTCGGGAGCTTCAGCCGTTTGCAACTTTGGTCGGGACGTGGCGCAGTCCGGTAGCGCACTTGCATGGGGGGCAAGGGGTCGCGAGTTCAAATCTCGCCGTCCCGACCAGATATCTCCCTCAAAAAACAATGGTCATCCGAGCCAGAAACAGCCCTCCGCCCGAAAATGCTCCCAGCCCCACAAACGGCCTGACCGGCCCCAGTTCCAATCCGAGTCCGAGCGCCCAGGTCACGGTCCCGATAGTGCCTGAATCGGATATGGCAGGCCCAGGCCCTGCTTCCAGCCCACCGTAGGTCGGGACTTCGTGGCCGGACCAGGAATAATAACTGCGAACATAACCCAGACTCGCCTGGGGCCGAAACTTCCATAGCTGAGTATTGACCAACACGTTCAGATACCCGTGGGTCCACGTCATGTCGTCCAGCAGTATTTGAGGATTGCCCGGCTTGACCGGCCAGGGATTATCGAACTCGAAAATAAGCACATTCCCGGACTCGGATGAATCCAGGAACTGGTGACCGACCGCGGCCTGAAGATGCAACCAGGGGCTGGGCCCTGACAGCGGCGAGTACTGGGCATTCAGTAACCAGACCCGTGTATGCAGCTGTGCGTCGGTGTATCCATAGGAAAGACCGACTCCGAGATGGCTTCCCAAGCCTGCCTGAAGGGAAAGACCCCAAGCGCCATAAAGAGTGTCCGTGGCCCATCCACTCAAATAAGCATGACCCGAAACAGCGATTTCCCCCTGCTTCAGAAAAGTATGGTCACCCAGGAGAAGTGCCGCCGTGGCCCCGGCCTGATGATGGTTGATTTCTTCGAGATTCGTATCCGTTGGGGAGCGAACAGCCTGGACCGGAGTTGTGAAACAAAAAGTGAGCAGGGTGACCGTAAAAAATCGCTGCGCCGTATTCATAAAAACTCCGTCCAGGGCTGAGGTCGGTAATGGTGACTTATACGGCTACGTAAGCTCAGCGTTTCAAATTACTTCTCTCGGGAACAGCTTTACAAAAATCGTGGGTCGGCATCACCTCAAAGCGGCGGAATGGCACGTAGTTTGCCCTTACAAAACAACAACCCGAATGCGTGGTTATTAGGCCTGGGAACGTTCGAAATTGGCACATTGAAATATAAGGACTGGCAACATGCGCAACCAAATTCGCAAAACGACCGGTATGCTCCTTGGTGTTCTGTCCCTGGCGTTATTCACCATAGGACCCGTGTTCGCCCTACCGACTCCTGGTGAATGTCTCAGCGAAAACGAGGCGACCCTTGCCCAACTCCTGAACGAATACCGCCAAGCACAGGGCCTGGAGGCGATACCGGTAACCGTCTCACTCACCGCGGTAGCCCAATGGCACGTGTGGGATTTGGATGTCAATGAACCCCAAGGCGGTGAATGTAATCTCCACAGCTGGTCGGATGGTTCCCTGTGGACTCCCCTGTGTTACACGGCCGACCACGCCAACGCCAGCGGGATGTGGGACAAACCCCGGGAAATATCCGCGAACGCATACTCCGGAAACGGTTTCGAGATCGCGTACTGGTCTTCGGGTACCGCCAC
>JAGLCY010000144.1 GCA_023270185.1 Candidatus Krumholzibacteriia bacterium
CCGACAGAACAGTTGACGTGGGGGACAATCAAGGCTCTTTACCGTCCATAAGTTTAATTATCCCCGGCGACATTATCTCCTTTGCGCCAGATTATCATTAAATGTGATACAATAGACTTGGTCGTTGAACGAGTATCTTTTTGCTCATATGCAGAAAAGAGAAAAACTATGATCCGAATCGCTACTGCATTTTTGATTGTTGCCGTCACCATTTCCTTCCACCCAACGATTTCCATCGCCTGGGAAGACCCGCCCGAAGGCACAAATGTCCTGATGACCGCGTTCTGTACTGGAGACAATGTCGTCCTGTCCATCGATTTCACGGTGACCCAACCGCCGCCGGAGCAGTTTGTCGGTTGGGTGGTCGAGCGGCAGGTCATCGGTCTCTGCTTAGAGGATGCCTGGGTGACCGAAGTGATGCCCTGGCCACAGGCCGGGCTGACCCACCGCGACCTGACGATCACACCTGACATCGGTTTTTTTGACGCGATCTACCGCATCTGGGCCGTGGACGCGGACGGTAACGAGACGTTCATCTACTGGCCCCAACGGCACAATTTCGCCCATGCCGAGTGCTTGCCTGGGCCGACCGTCGTGGGTGAATTCGTGGAGTATGGTGGATATGTTCATTTCGAAGCATGCACCGACTTCTGCTGGCCGTCCCTGTCATTCTTTGATGGAACCTATCCGGACGGCGCGGCGGAATTGGCTGGAACGGGTCAACTGATGAATCTGTACGGGGAATTGTTCATGGGGATGGAAGGGATTTACATCAATTCCACGAGCATGGAGACGAGTTCCTTCCCATGTGAAGCAGTGGGCATCGCGGGAATTTCGTGGGGTGGACTGAAGGCCACATACAGATAAATGGATGATCTACCATGCTTGCGCCTTGACCCGGTCATTTCCTGCCGGGATACTTGAGCCATGGCAAAGAAATCTTCCCAACAATCCAAACCAGCCAGGAAATCCCAGGGGAATCCCCGGTTGAGATTTATAGCCTCTGTCGTGGTCGTTATCCTTGGCGCCACGTTCTTTTTCTACCGTCCATGGGTGGGTACTCCCAAGCAGGCCGATACAAATTCGGCTTCGTCCCATCCTGTCGACTCCTTTTTCATGCCCGCAGAATTCCACGACCAGGAAACCCTGATGCTGGGCGGAACCCAGCTGGCCGAGTTGCATCCGGACGTCCTGGCGGGCATCGTCAAAGCCGCCTCCGATGCCGTCAAGATCCAGGTGCTTGTCGGATCGACCGAAACCCGCTCCCTGGTCGAGACTGTGCTATCGGATAACCATCTGCCCGACTCCTCGGTGGGCATCATGGAACTTCCCATCCTGACCATGTGGGTGCGGGATTTCGGGCCCGTGACCGTCAGCGACGCGGAGGGCCGCCGCAGCATGGTGGACTTTCACTACCGCGAACGGCGCGGCAACAAAAATGACGACGGCATCCCTTCGTTTATCTCCTTGAGCATGGGCCTCAATTTGATGGGCAGCCCCCTGCTGGTCGAGGGGGGAGACTTCCTGAGCAACGGCCGTGGGCTCTGTCTGCTATCGACCAGGGTGGTCAACCGGAACGCGCACTACCTCGAAATGGAACCCGATCAAACGATGGCCAACTTCGCCTCGGTCCTGGGATTCGAACAACTGTATTTGGCGCCGCCGCTGGTGGGCGAACTTACCGGACATGTCGATATGTTCTGCGCCATCCTGAAAACTGATCTGGTCCTGGTCAGCCGTTTCGAACCCTCTGTCGATCCCGAAAACGAAACCCAACTGGACCGAATCGCCGCCGAGATGGCTGTACTACAGACCCGGGAGGGACCCCTGCGGGTTGAGCGGATACCAATGCCCGACCACGACGACGGATTCTGGCGCACCTACACCAACATCGTCTTCGCCAATGATGTTCTGTTGGTGCCCGTGTATCCGGATTACTGCCCGGACCTGGATAAGGTCGCTTTGGCCACTTACCGCCGCCTGCTTCCCGACATGCGTGTCGTCGGAATCGACTGCTCGCGTCTGATCAAAATGAACGGCGCCCTGCGCTGCATCACCATGAATGTGCCCAGCGATAAGCCTCTCTTTCCCGCGGACGTTTCGCCCGGCAACTGATTTTGCTTGAATCGCCCTTCCCGACAGCAGACAATCCGTTTTTCATCAACTGATCCATCCCGAATCTGGAGGACATCATGATCTCCGCAAGCAAGCTCTGCCTGTTGTTCGTCGCCACGTTGGTTTGCTTTGCCCTTCCGGTGGTGGCTGCCGATCTGCCCGACTTCGTTCCGGATGCCAATACCAACCGGGAAGATGTCCCTGATTCCTACAAATGGAACCTCGACCAGATGTTTACCGGACCCGATTCCTGGGAAGAGGAGCTCAACCTCCTGCGGGTGGAAATCGGTGGTCTGTCCGCTTACCAGGGTAAATTGAGCGATCCCGCCGCCCTCAACAACTGCCTGGATCTCTACTTCGGCTTGCATGACCGGGCCAGCCGCGTGACCCAGTACGCCAACCTGGCTCTGGATACGCAATTGACCGACCAGGATCTCCAGGCCAGGCATCAAAGAAGCCTGGTCCTGATGAATGAAATCATGGCCGCCGCCGGTTTCATCCGTGGCGAGGTTCTGTCCCTGGACGACAAGACCATGGAAAAATCCTACCAGGCAGATGACGGACCGTCGCAATACCAGACCTACCTGGAAAACCTGCGTCGACGCAAATCCCGAATGGTCGATGAAGAGGCCGAAGTCATCCTGCAGCTTCTCGGCGATAACCTGTGGGCCGAGATCGACCTGAACGAAATTCCCAGCGACCTGGAAAGCACTTTCGGTGCTTTGTTATCGGACATCGCCTGGCCGATGGTTCACGATGCGGAAGGAAATGAAGTCCAACTCACTCTGGCCAATCTCGGCCGTTTCAGAGGCTCTCCCAACCGGGAAGTCCGCGCCGAAGCCATGACCGCTTTTTTCGCCACCCTGCGACAGTTCCAACACGTTTTTGCCGCCACCCTGGGTGGACAGTTCAAACTCGACGTCATGTACGCTCGGGCCCGGGGTTACGACACCGCCCTGGAAGCCTATCTGGACAAGGACGGGCTGACCGTTGATGTCCACGACAACCTGATCAGCGCCGTGAACGCCAACCTGGATCCGCTTCACCGCTACGTCGAACTTCGTCGCAAGGTGCTGGGCTACGAGGATCTTCACATCTACGACCTGTACGTGCCGATGGTGCAGGCGGCCGAGATGGACATCCCATACAAGAAGGCCATGGAAATCCTGCCGTCCGCCCTGGCGCCGCTCGGCGATCAGTATGTCGAACTTTTGACCCACGGCCTGGATCCGCGCAACGGGTGGATCGATGTCTACCCCAGCAACGACAAGGACAGCGGCGCGTTTTCGGCCAGTGTCTATGGGCGACATCCCTACGTGAAGATGAACTACCAGGACAGTCTGAACGACATGTCCACCCTGGCCCACGAATACGGCCACGCCATGCACAGCGCGCTTGCGATGGAGTTCCAGCCCTACCAGAACTTCCGGTACGTACCTTTCCTGGCGGAGATCGCTTCGACCTGCAACGAGGCCCTGCTGTCGGACTATCTGGTGGCCAACTCCAATGGCACGGACGAGAAGGCCGGCCTGCTGGTCGCGGAGTTGGAGAGCATTCGCACGACCATCTACCGGCAAACCCTGTTCAGCGAGTTTGAACGGCTTGTGCACGGTTACGCGGAGGACGGCACCCCAATCACCGCGGCGCTGCTCGACGAAACCTACCGCGATCTGATCCAACGCTATTACGGACCTGAATTCACCCTGGACGAAAACGACGGCATGGAGTGGTCCTACATCCCGCACTTCTATTACAAGTACTACGTCTACACCTACGCCACAGGCTTGAGTTGCGGGCTGGCCATCGCCGAGAGGGTGAAGGAGATGGGACAACCGGCCGTGGATGAATACCTGAGCATGCTCAAGGGAGGCTGCAGTGAGGCGCCGCTGGACCTGCTCAAGGGTGCGGGGGTGGACCTGACCAATCCCGAAGCGATCGAATCCGCTCTGAAACGTTTCGACCGAACCATCACTGAATTGGCGGAATTACTCGAAGTGGAGATGTAGCCATGACAGTCGGTGCCATCCTGCCGGCCTTGAACGCCGCGCGTTTCCTGACCGAAGTGATAGGTAACATCCGCTCCCATCTGCCGGAGTGCCGGGTTCTTGTCGTCGACGACGGCAGCACCGACGGCACCGCCGACACGGCACGCGAGGCCGGAGCCGAGGTCATCGTCCACGAGATCAATAAGGGCAAAGGCGAGGCCCTCAAAACCGGTTACAGCTGGGCTCAGGAACAGCAGCTTGAATGGGTCTTCACCATGGATTCCGACGGGCAGCACCTGCCCGGTGAGATGCAGGGTTTCATCGACGCCGCGGATCAGGGTGGTTTCGACGTGGTGGTGGGCACACGCATGGCCCGCACCGAGGACATGCCCTGGATCCGCCTGAAGACCAACCAGTTCACCAGTTGGGTCATCAGCCGTCTGGCAGGGCAGAACATCCCCGATTCCCAGAACGGGTACCGACTTTACCGAACTTCCTGTTTCCAGGGCCTGACCCTGCGCACCAGCCGTTACGATTCCGAGTCGGAAATTCTGGTGCGCATGGCCCGCCGGGGTTACCGTATCGGATCGGTTCCCATCACCACCATCTACGGCGATGAAACCAGCTCCATCAATCCCTTTGTCGATACCGGCCGCTTTATCAGGCTGGTAGTCATGTTGATGTTTTCCCGGGACTGATCCCGGCCGCTTCCAGGATTGGATTTTTCATGAGCAGCGTCAAACACGTATTGATTTCCAACGACGACGGCATCGATGCCCACGGCCTCGGTATTCTCGAAAACACCGTGCGGTCGATGGATGGTTTCCGCGTCACCGTGGTGGCGCCCCACGACCAGCAGAGCGCGTCCAGCCACAGCCTGACCCTGACCTCTCCGCTGCGCATCCTGGAAAAGGGCGAAGGCCGTTACGCGGTCACCGGCACGCCCACCGACAGTGTTCTGGTGGCCATGGAGAAGATCCTGCGTTCCGACCCGCCCGATATCGTTCTGAGCGGCATCAACCACGGCCCGAACATGGGAGAGGATGTTCTGTATTCGGGCACCGTGGCCGCGGCCATGGAAGGCACGATGTTCGGCATCCCCAGCTATGCCCTCTCGTTGGCCGCGTGGCATCCGACCGATTTCAGCGGTGCGGGAGATTTCATCCGGCGCAGCCTGCGCGACATTCTCGCCTTCCCCCTGCGCAAAGGATCGTTGATGAACATCAACATCCCAGACGGCCCTCCCAGTAGTATCCAGGGCATCAGGGTCACGCGTCTGGGCAGTCGCGTTTACAGCAACGTGATCACCGACCAGGTCGACCCGCACGGACGTCCCTATTTCTGGATCGGCGGACAAGGGCCGACCTGGGCCCGCGAAAACGGCAGCGACTATTGCGCGGTGGAGGAGGGGTACGTCAGCCTGACTCCCCTGATGGTGGATCTGACCCATTATGGCCTGCAGCAGGAAATGAAACATCTCGAACGTGAGGGGCTTCCCGACGACAGCGAAGGCGGTGGCGCCCGATGAAGGACTACGCCGTCGCCCGGCGGCGCATGGTTCGTGAGCAGCTGGCTGATGCCGGACTCACCGACCGTCGCGTTCTGGCTGCCATGGAGGAAGTGCCGCGGCATTTGTTCGTCCCAAAACTGCTTCAGCACCGCGCCCATCAACCCAGCGCGTTGCCCATCGGTCACGGACAGACCATCAGCAAACCCTTCACCGTGGGCCTGATGACATCCCTGCTGGAACTCCAGGGTCACGAGCATGTTCTGGAGGTCGGCACTGGTTCGGGTTACCAGGCCGCCATTCTGGCGCGGCTTGCCCGCAGCGTCATTTCCGTGGAGAGGGTCCGGCCCCTGGCTGAACAATCCCGCGTCACGCTGGCCAAGCTGGGGGTGGAGAACATCAACGTTCTGGCTCACGACGGGGCCGAGGGCGCCCTGGACCACGCCCCTTACGATGCGATCATGGTTACCGCCTGCGCCCCAAGCCTGCCGACCAACCTCGTGTCACAGCTCAAGGACGGTGGTCACCTTTTGATTCCCATCAGCAAGGGCAGCGATCAGACCCTGTACCGATACCGCCGTCAGGGTGATGAAGTGTCCATCGAAGAGTCCGTGTCCTGCCGGTTCGTTCCACTGCTGTCCGGGGTGACGGCCGAAGGAGAACAACGTGCGTGAGCAGCTCCTGGAGGCTATCCAGATACTCCCCGCGCCGGTGGCCGTGTTCGTGGTGGCCATGTTGCCGGTATTCGAGCTGAGGGGCGCCATTCCCCTGGGCTATGCAATGCACATGGACAGCCCCCTGGTGATCTACATGATCGCCGTGGTGGGGAATTTCGTGCCAGTACTGCCCATCCTGTTGTTATTGGGACCGGCTGAACGCTTTTTGCGCCGTTTCAAGACCATGGATCGTTTCTTCGACTGGCTGTTTCGTCGCACCGTCAGCCGCAGCGCATTGATCAAGAAATACGAAAGCCTGGGGCTGATCCTTTTCGTGGCGATTCCCGCCCCGATGACCGGCGCCTGGACCGGCAGCGTGGCGGCTTACCTGTTCAAACTCCCCTTGCGGATGGCTATTCCATGTATCATTCTTGGCATCCTGATCGCCGGAGTGGTGGTCACGCTTGTTTCCCAAGGTGTTATATCAGTTTGGCATATGTAGCGTGAACATCCGGCCATCATGACCGATTTTTTAGTCGGGGCGTAGCGCAGCCCGGTTAGCGCGCCTGCTTCGGGAGCAGGAGGTCGGGAGTTCGAATCTCCCCGCCCCGACCACTCTAAACTTAAGAGATTAATTCCGATATTGTTTCATTGTTTCAAATTCCTTACTTATAGAGGATTTCGGTTAAACATGTGGGCAATTGGACCTGGCGAAGAAATGTCGAGATATCGTGCATCCAAAATGTGTCTCCACGGATTATACAATTGAGGCCAACAGAAAGCGTTGGTTATTCCTTGGGGCATTTCCTATAAATTAGGTGCTTTGAAGTATTTGGTGCTTTTCCTATCGAAATGAATAGAGACCAATATGAAGCCCTCGACTAATTGGTTTTTCCCCTTGTTATTGTTGTTAGGGCTATTTCAGCTATTCGGATGTTCTGATGATCCAGGTAATCCTCCGTCAGTTGATCCCAGGCCTGAGGGGTGGTACTGGCAAAATCCACTACCTCAAGGCAGTGGTCTCTACAGCGTGTCGTTCTCCGATGGCAAAACCGGGGTGGCAGTAGGGGTTTACGGCACAATCATACGGTCACAGGATTACGGAATCACGTGGGAAAATATTACGAGTGGCACCTATAAAGATCTCTATTGCGTAACCTTCATGGATCGAAATACCGGAACAGCAGTGGGGATGAGCGGCGAAATCGTTCGAACAACTGACGGCGGTAAATCCTGGTTAAGCCAACCGAGCGGGACGAACTACTCCCTCAGGGGCGTTTCTTTTACGGATGCATCAACGGGAACGGCCGTGGGACAGGCCGGAACCATCCTGCGGACGACCGATGGCGGGTCTTCTTGGGTAAGCCAAACGAGCGGCACCACCAACGGGCTTTGGGCTGTGTCGTTCACGGACGCAAACACAGGGACTGCGGTGGGAGAAAACGGCACAATATTGCGGACCACCGATGGCGGGTCTACCTGGGTGAATCAAACGAGCGGCACGGTCAATGGGCTCTTCGGTGTATCGTTCACGGACGCCAATACAGGGGTGGCTGTGGGCGACAACGGTATGGTCCTGCGGACGACCGATAGCGGGACTACCTGGTTGCGCCAAACGGGTGGTACGGAATACGGACTGAAAAGCGTATCTTTTTTGGATGCAGATACAGGAATGGCCGTGGGTATTCAGGGCACGATCCTTCGGACCACTGATGGCGGGGCAACCTGGAATAGCCTAACCAGCAACACAGGCCTAACGCTCTGGAGTGTATCGTTCACAGATTCAGAAACATGGACCGCGATTGGTTGGTACGGAAAAATCCTACGGACCACCGATGCGGGGTCCACTTGGGTGAGTCCGACGAATAATCTAAGTTACCAGTGGCTCAATAGTGTTTCCTTTATAGATTCCAAAATTGGAACAGCTGTGGGGTCAGGCGGCCCAATCCTGCGGACGACTGATGGCGGCACTTCCTGGGTGAGTCAAATCACGCCCAGCCCTGTTGGCCTGGCGTGTGTATCGTTCACGGATGCGAATACAGGGACGGCCGTGGGTGACTTGGGGACGATCATCAGGACCACCGATGGTGGTGCAAACTGGGTTAGTCAAGCCAGCAATGTGACCGACCACCTTTATGGCGTATCCTTTACAGATGCCGATACCGGGACGTCCGTAGGCGAAAACGGAACAATTCTGCGGACGACTAATGGCGGAGCCACTTGGGTGCGTCAAACGAGCGGTACGGATCAAAGCCTTTGGGCTGTATCATTTGTGAATGCCAATACTGGAACAGCAGTGGGAGACAACGCCTCGATCCTGAGGACGACAGATGGCGGAGTTGCATGGGTGTGTCAAAGGAGCGGTATAGGCTTCGGGTTCAGGGGCGTATCGTTCACGGATGAAAATACGGGAGTAGCCGTTGGCCAAGGTGGCAAGATCCTGTGGACCATAGACGGCGGTGCCACCTGGGTATATCAAACAAGCAACACGATCCGCAACCTCTATGGAGTATCGTTAAAAAATGCAAGTACTGGGACTGTTGTTGGTGAATTCGGTACTATCCTGCATACGTCCGATAGCGGAACTACCTGGGTACGCCAAAGACTTAACGTAAAACACCTGCTCTTAGGTGTATCGTTGACCGGTGAAAACACCGGAACGGCCGTGGGGATTTGCGGCACAATTCTCCGAATTGACTAGAAAAAGTAAAGGGCTTGGATCGCTACAGGAGCAGGAGGTCGGAAGTTCGAATCTCCCCGCCCCGAGCACTTTAATATTCATATATTCAAGAGGTTGCTCAGTTTAGGGGCAGCCTTTTTTTGTTGGAAAAATTGAGTGGGCCAACCTTGGGGCAACAGCAATTTCCGATGCTGACCCGTCGAATGGGAAACACGAAATAAACATGTCGACATGGACTGGACACTCCCGGTATCTATTAACCAGAAAATCAACTGCCGGACCTGGTTGCATCTGGAAACAGTCCCGATTACGAACAATGGATGGAAATAATGCGCAAAAATTTCTTTACCACGGCGACTATGGCAGCGCTTTGCCTGACTTTCGTTCTTTCGGCGTTTGTTCTACCGGATGACATTCAGGCACAGACAGACGGGACCGCTAAACCCCTCGACCAAACCCAGTTGGTCAAGGACATCGATTCCCTCCTGGACACAAGTTTCGCAAGTGACCAGCCAGGTGCTGCGGTGATCGTGCTCCGCGGCGGTGAAGTGGTGTACAAATCGGCCCGCGGCATGGCGAATCTTGAATTGCAGGTCCCGCTGACAGAGGACATGGTCTTCCGCATCGGATCAATGACCAAGCAGTTCACGTCGGCCGCCATCATGTTGCTGGTTGAAGAAGACAAAATTTCCGTCACCGACGAAATCACCAGATTCCTCCCGGATTATCCGACTCAGGGGGCGACGATCACGGTGGAGCATTTGTTGACCCATACTTCCGGCATCCGCAGCTACACGAGCATGCCGGGGTGGATGGATACGAAGATAGTCAACCCCATGACCGTTGAAGAGTTGGTCGACGGCTTCAAGAACGAACCGATGGATTTCCAGCCGGGCGCCGAATTTCGCTACAACAATTCCGGCTACGTCCTGCTCGGTGCGATCATCGAAGCGGCCTCCGGTCAGACCTACGCCGAGTTCATCCAGCAACGTATTTTTGATCCCCTGCAAATGAAGAATTCCTATTACGGTGAACATGCAGCGATCATCAGGAACCGCGTTCCCGGCTATGACGGGTCAATCGATGACCCACAAAACGCCCGTTATCTGAGCATGACTCAGCCTTATGCCGCAGGATCCCTGCTGTCCACAGTCGAGGACCTGGGCAAATGGGACACGGCTCTGTTCGCAGGCGAAGTTGTCGGCAAGGATTCCCTCGCGCGGATGATCACAAACTACAAACTTTCCGATGATTCGTTGGCCGGCTACGGATACGGCTTGATGCCGGGTGACATCCGCGGTCACAAGGCGATTGTGCATGGGGGCGGGATATTCGGTTTTGTCACCCACGGCGTGCACCTTCCCGATGACGACGTCTACGTAGCGGTGCTGTGCAATTCATCCGGCCTCAACCCGGGCTCGGTGGGAACAAAAATCGCAGCCATGGCGGCCGGCGACCCGTTCCCGGTCTTCGAAAAGATCACAGTTGCCGTGGAAGTACTGAAACGCTATGTGGGAGTCTACAAGATTGATGAGAAATCGCGTCGCTACGTCACCGTGAAAGACGGGCAACTGTACACCAAGCGTTCGGACGGTTCGCGGCTGGCAGCGAGTCCCAGTTCGGAAACCACTTTCTTTTACGATGTTTCGCCCAGTCATTTCGAGTTCGTGATCGACGAGCAAGACAACGTCACCGGCATGCAAATGTATCAGGGCGGCAGCAAAACCGCCGAGGTGGCGGTCAGGGTCGACGAAGAGATGCCCGCCGAACGCGAGGTCGCCGTTATCGATTTTGCCGTCTACGACGACTACGTTGGCGAGTTTGAATTGGCACCCGGTTTTTCGATCACCATCAGCCGCGATGGCGAACGCCTGTTGGGCCAAGCCACGGGGCAACCTGAATTCGAGCTGTTTCCGGCTTCGGAGACGGTTTTTTTCCTCACCGTGGTGGATGCCGAGTTGAGTTTTGTGCGGAACGAAAACGGCGAGGTGAACAACATCGTGCTGGATCAGGGTGGCGCCAAAATGCCGGGTGTGCGCAAATAGCAGCCTCGTGGTTCGGCTTCCGAAAACCCACATAAACGCTACGGATTGACTTATTTACGCTGTTTTGATATGATATTTCTCTCTCGAGAATAAATTCATGGAGTCCGGATTGGCCAAGCCAAGTACGGGGAGGGTTCCTGATGAGTAAGTGGATACTTCAGTTCACCATTTCCATATTCCTGATTTTGCAATTCGTCCCACTGGCTGAAGCCGGTGAATGGATCGAGTACGAACTCGATAGCTATGGATGGGACTACTGCGCAGTCGGGGGTTATGGAGTGGGGGTGGCCGAAGCCACATCCAACAGTCTTCTGTTTTTCAACTCGCGCACCGGTGTCTGGACCGAGCACGAACTCGCGACACCCATGACCCTGGTGACGATCCTGGCCGAAGGACACCTGGTTTTGGCCGTTGGTACGGACCGGGCGGTTGTTTTCAACACAATGACTTCGTCGGTCTCGGAACTGGCCTATGTAGGCAGTCTTTTTTCCACCTCCTCCTACTCGCGCAGCTTCCAATGTGGATCCGAATTGGCCCTTGTTGTAACTGACCAGGAATTTTGCGTTTTTGATGCTGAGATGGACCAATGGCAGCGCCATGCCCATCCTTTTTCGGACATCTCCATCACATCTTCCAGGCATGAGTGTCATGATGTTTATGCCGTATCCTATTTGCGCATGAATAACGGGGATTTGGCGAACGTCGTTTACAGCCAGCTTTTACACGCCTTCAATGAAACATCCACTGGCCTCAGCAGTAGTCTTGGTCCCGTTGACCACGGGTTTGCCGGGTTTCGAAACCAGACGTTACCCAACCGTTATCTCATGGGGTATAGCGCGGTAACCAATACCTTCGAACACGTTCTCTTCCCCGATGGGCTGACCTATGAATTTGCGAATGCAAACGGGCACAGTGATTCCATCGGTCCGTTAACAGCCTATGCCGCCTATTACTTCGAAGATTTTTCCAATGACATCAGGCACTATCATGTTTACGGCTATGACACCCGTCATGGCAATTGGCAGCAGGAGTTGCTCATCGTCAACTGTACGGATATCCGCCTTTCCACCTTGAAAGCCGGCGGTTCCTTTTGCACAGCCAACTACTGGCGTCTTGATGCGAATATTGATGATCTGTTTGTATTCGATGGAATATCCAACAGCTTCCATAATCTGCCCCTGGGGTTGAATCATCCTGCCGCTTTCTTGCCGGCCGGAAATGTTGTGATAGGAAAAGACGATGAAGTGGTTGTGGGTATAGATATCAATAGTGGATACCAAAGCACTTGTTCCAATCCCTACTATGGTCGCTTTTTCCCTGGCTTGAACTACTATAATTACCTCAGTGAGGGCCCGGGCGAGGGTCTCTTAACGGTCAACTGCTACAACGGCAACCATAACACCTGGCTTCACCACACCACCGGGTACCACTCCAGTGAGGGTTGGGGCACCGAACATGTCCATCTGCGCCTGTCCGGTGATCCCCAGCGTGAAGCAATCTTCTATTCGTCCTACAGACATGAGATTTACACCGTGAGTCTTGCAGGTTGGTCCACACTAAATAGTCCGATAATAACGGATAACTTCGCCGGAGTTTATAATACAAACGAGGGCGATGCTGTTTTATACGATGCTCACCGGGGCACGGTATACTCCTTTGATGGGTTCGAACGCGTTTCCAGGGGAGAGCAGTATTTCATGACGTTGAGCAACACCGACCATGAGGCCAAAGCCTACAGTGCAACCACCGGCACATGGAGCACTTGTCCATTGGAGGCTGATGGTGTACTTCACAGTGGACCCGGTTTTGTAGGTTTGGCCAAGAGTGCCACCGGAAGTTACTACAATGTGTTCTATGCTCACGATGCTCGTGATGGAAGCTGGGCCGTGTTGCATCCATTTTCCGTTTTGGGAAACCTGGGCGTTGGAGACCG
>JAGLCY010000145.1 GCA_023270185.1 Candidatus Krumholzibacteriia bacterium
CCCATGAATTTTCTTTCCCTGCTGGGTGGCCATGGCGCGGTGGAAATCCGTTGGGAAGGAGATTATGACCTGGATATTGATGCCGTTCGCCTGACCGCCCGTGGTCCGGAGGGATCTTCGTCCCTGACATGGTCCGTACCTGTTGTCCGCGAGGGCACCGGCCGTTTCCGGGCTCTTGACAACAGTCTGAATTTGGCTGCCGGAGGTATGTTCACGTATACCATGGAAATGACGACCGGCGACGAAAACTGGTCAGCCGTGGCGATGGATAAGATACACCTGCAACCATTGCCTCGCGCATTCATCAAGCAGATTCATCCCAATCCCTTCAATCCGAGAACCACCATAGAATTCTCCCTGGCAGCTCCCATGGGGGTCAAGCTGTGCGTCTATGATATCGCGGGTCGCCGTGTCCGCGTCCTGTTGGATGAAACGCTTGAAGTGGGTCTTCACACCAAACACTGGGATGGTTATGATGATTCCGGGCGGGGCGTGGCTTCGGGCGTGTACACTGTGCGGCTGGAATCCGAAGGGATGATCGATCAAAGGAAGGTGATGTTGGTGCGCTAGGAAGCGCTAACGATACAGCGCTTTGACCGACCCAAAGGATTCCTTCACAACGTCAACCGCTTCACCGTTGAAGATGAAAATGGGGTCATCATACGACCCGCTTACCGGATACATGGGCACCAGGTGTCCCGACTCCGACTGAAACACCATGACGCCCGGCCGGCTCGGTTTGGATGTGGGGCCAATCGTGACTTCGATGCTCAAATCGACCACGGCCAAAAATACGAACTCGATCAAAACGACCGACTCGTCCGTCACCGGTACATCGTTGGCTATTCCCACGATGTATTCCAGGAACCCTTGGCTTATGCTGCTTTGGTCCCCGATATTGATCGACGTGGGAGGGAGCTGGTCACCCAGTTTGAACAAACCCTCGGAGGAGCTGAAAGTCAGCCTGCACTCGAAGGCATTGATGGTTGCATAGGGTGTATCGTTGTTCGCGGTATCGGCGGGTTTGGTCAAAACCAGATATGCGTAGATGGGAATTCCCAAATCAAAGGTACCGGTCGCTCCGGTACCGTCTTCATTCATGTAAAGACCGATTTCGTTTGGATGCGTCGGCTCGGAATGACCAGTGCCGATGCACAGGGGGGAAAGCGCGACCAGGGCGCACACCGCGAAAATCAACTTCTTCATTTTCATTCCCCTTGTTTGAACCCTGTCCTGCCTGCACGATATTTTATCACATCCACGCTCGGAGATGGGAGCTTCATTGACCCAAACCCGGGAGCAATGTACTTTTTCATCCGTACACCATGGTCATCCATCTCAAAGGCGGGGATATGCCGAGGACTCATCCAGACAAATCTCTCCTGAATCTGATCCCGTTCTGGGCTTTGTTCCTGGTCCTCTGGACCGGCACCGCCTTTGCGGCCTCCGGGTCCCCGGGCAACTATGAAGTCCGCAAGGGGGACAACCTGGGCCTCATCGCATACCGCTTCGGCGTCACCGTGGACGAACTGCGGAGCTCCAACAACCTGACATCGGATGTCCTGCAGATCGGTCAGAAACTTCGCCTTGAAAAACCTTTCCACCGCCCCGCAGACATCAAGTGGGAGCCTCCCTGCCGCCGACATGGCAAAGTGCTGCGCCACTTCGGACCCTACAAGAAAAAGGGCATCATCATGCCCAGCACCGGTACGGACGTCACCTGTGCCCTCGGCACCGCGGTGTCCAGCCCCGCGCACGGCATCGTCCGACACATCGGCCACATGGACGGGTTCGGCACCCTGATCATCATCGAACACGGAGAAGGGTACGCTACGGTTTTTTCGCCCCTCGATCCGGCGGCTGTTGCTGTTGAATTGGGGACCGCCGTACTGCGTGGTGATCATCTCGGACGAACAGGACCACCGCCCGAAAGGGACACGCCGCCCTTCCTGCATGTGGAATTGCGCAAAAACGACAAGGCCGTCAAACCCGACCGGCTTTTCCAATAGCCGACCAGACAGGAGCATCCCCTTGGACCTGCGCCACATCATCCGGGACGTACCCGACTTTCCCAAGCCCGGTATCCTGTTCAAGGATATCACTCCGGTCATGGAGAATCCCGCCGCCTTCCGCGCGGCCCTGGATGGAATGGAGGGCCTGCTGGGCGAAGTGGAGTTCGACGCGCTGTGCGCCATCGAGTCCCGCGGATTCATCTTCGGAGCACCCATGGGGCTTGACCTGGACAAGCGATTGGTCCTGATGCGAAAGGCCGGCAAGCTGCCCGCCGAAACAAGGGCCGTGACCTACGACCTGGAATACGGACAGGCCACCCTGGAGATGCATGTCGACAGCCTCAAACAAGGGGACAGGGTCATCATCGTGGACGACCTGCTGGCCACAGGCGGCACCGCTGTAGCGGCGGCCCAACTGGTCGCCGATGCCGGCGGGATTGTCGCGGGTTTCCTGTTCATGGTGGAGTTGGAATTCCTGACCGGAAGGGCAAAGCTGGAGGGTCTCGGCCCGGTTTTTTCCCTTGTTAACTATTCCTGACCCGCCTATTTTGACTTTCGATTCCGTTATGGTGCCCCCGTAGCTCAGTAGGATAGAGCATCAGATTCCTAATCTGGGGGTCGTGGGTTCGAATCCCGCCGGGGGTACCATGCTTCGAAAATGTTTTCTGCAGATCTTGCGGTGCAACCCACAAGTTGAAAAAATCAATGTCTGAACCCGGTAATCCTAAAGACTCAGCATCAGCCCCCATTTTTTTGAACAAAAAAAATGTGCGTAATTTTGTGGTGCTCCTGCTCAAAATTGGCATTGCCTCAGCCTTGCTGTACTGGCTCGTTTCTTCGGGTCGTCTGGAATTTTCGCATCTTCGGAATATCTCGTGGTCCCCACGCACATTGGGTTTGGTAATGCTGGGAGTGGCCGCGGTTTGGGCGGGCCTTCTCCTGCTTTCCCTGCGGCTTTGCCTCATGGTACGAAGCGGGGGAATAGAACTGTCGTTAAGACGGGCCTTCTCTCTCACGTCAATTGGCGCGTTTTCCGGTTCTATCCTGCCTGGTGTTGTGGGGGGGGATGTCGTCAAGGTCGTCTATCTTTGTCGTGGCGAAGCCTCCACCCAACGCACATTCGCGACCACTGCGATAATGTGCGACCGGGCGGTCGGATTGTTTTCATTGTTCCTGCTCGGATCAATCGTGTTGATCCAGTCATGGGCCATTGGCTCCTTGCCCTTTTGGTCGCCTATTCTGTTGATCGCGCCGTTCGGAGTCCTTTCGGCGATGATTGCCGTGACCATCCTTTCCAGGAAACGGTTTCCCGAAACATTTTCTTTGGGAAACCGGGGCAGGAATCTGGCCTCTCGAATCCACATGGCGGTATGCGTCGCTGACCACTTTGTGCACCGCCCGTTTTTGCTCGCGGGCTGCATCGGGCTTTCCCTGGCCAATCATATCCTGGTGTGTTGCACATTCCTTATTGCCGCTGAACTGCTTGGCGGGATCGAAATTTCATCCTTGCAACAGTTCCTATTGAATCCAATTGCCATGGTTATGAATATTGTCCCAATAACTCCTGGAGGAGTCGGTGTTACGGAAAGCGCCTTTAGCTATCTGTATTTCGCAGCCGGTTGCTCCATCGGGGCAACCATTGGTATTCTCGGAAGAACCATTCAATACATCGCTTTTATCTTCGTTGGTTTCCCTGCCTTTATCTTTCGCGGCAAGTGATGGAGGGTTTGGACTCAACGCTTCGGATTTTCCGATTCCCGCAGTTCATATGATGCCAGTGATGCGCTGGGAACCGGATCAAGACCGTTCCAGAACCACAGATCGAAATAGCGCGACTGCCCTCGCAGAGTATAGCAGTCGTGGAAGTGCTGCACGAAATCCGGCGGAAAGATGGGAACGTCCGGATCGTACCAACTCATTTTCAGGAATGGGGCCTGGGATCGCGGCACCAACCACAGAGCCACACGACCCTCGGTGAGCGCGTTGTAGGTCGCCGCGGAGAGAGGCTTTCCGGACTTCACCGTATCCATCACCGAGATGGGGTCCAGAAGGACGGGGTTGTCACGAAAGGCAAGCAGGGGTTTGTACCACGTGCAGCGGTACCAGAGTTCCTCTCCGCCGAGCGCCATGGCCATGGGCAGGCCGTCATAGAGATCCATTATCTGTTCAACGTCGTTGACTATGCCGGGAATCTGTTCCACTTGCCAGTTGACCAGGCGAGACGCCCGGTACTGGTTCACCGAACCGGCGAGAAGCACCGTGAGGACCACGGCAGCCGCAGCCGACCTCATCAGGCGTCGGTCCCAGATATCAAGCCCATCGGCCACGAGTGGACGGACCAGACGGCCCACAACGAACATCACGGAAGGTACAAGAGGCAGCAGGTGGACGATTCCCGAACCGGGCTTCGCGGACAACACGAGGGCGCACACTACGGCAGGCAACATACTCAGCACAACCGGACGCTCGGCGCCCAGGAACTCATGCCGGGCCCCACGCAGCCAGGCCAGCACCACCAGCGGCAATCCCAGGAAAGCGGTATATCCAATCGGTTGGACCAGGAGATCAAGACGAAATCCGTGCCTGGCCTCGTTGGAGAGCCATTTCAGATAGTTCACCGCGGAAATCTGCGGGTAAAGCACAAATGGCCCCACGGCCACTACCGCGGCTCCTGACAGCGCCCAAATCGCCGCTCTCAAGCCCAGCCTCTGAGCCAGCACCACGATCACAGGGAGAAAATAGAGCAGGCTGTGGATCTTGAGGTTGATGGTGAAACCCGCCAACACCGCCACGGCAAAGATGGCCAACCAGCGGGATGTCCTGGTCGCCGCATAGAACCCGAGCCCCAAGGCGAACACCAGCAGGGCATCAGGCCTGACCAGATAGATCGCGAAACCCTGTGCCCAATAGAAAAGCGCGGCGCCCGCCGTCACCACTAATGCCACCGAATCGAATCGCCTGGGGGACAGGGCGGCGTAGAGGAAGATGAGGCTGCCCACCGCGGCGAGAGCTGAAGCAATTTTGGCTGAAACAAGGGACGGTCCCAGTATATGCAGGAACAAACCGTTGGTCAGGAAAACCGAGGGGCCATAAAGCACACTGTAGCGTTCAGCCTGTTCGAAGGTGGTGTAAAGGGTCTGGCCCGACTGCACCTGCCACGACAGACTCGTGACCACAGGCTCCACTTCGCCGGCGAACCCTTCCAGAGTTACGTACCAGGCCGCAATGGCCGTGAATGCGGCGAGCACAAACACACTGGCGAAAATCGGCACCAATCGACCCCATGACAGTCCGGGAACGGTCGTCCAATCACGCCGCCGGCCGGGTCCCAGCCACCACATCAACCAGAAAAGGAAGAAGGCCAGAATCATTTGCTGTGCAAGGAAAATAAAAATGTCCAGAACAAACTGCATCGTGAGTCGCTGCCAACGGTGGATGTCACGCCATAACAAAACTTTAGCCAATGAACCCGGCGAGGGGAGTTCAACAGCTAGAGATATAACGACTATGACATTTTTTGAGAAATTGTCAATATATTTCCGCTGCACCGAACGGTTTTCGGGTCAAAATGCGACTGAATTCCCCAAATTCCAACCCAGAAACGGCAACCTTGACCCATAACATGAACAGAATGCCCTAATAAGCCTTAGATATTGAGGTTCTTAAATTTAATCAGATGATTTTCGGCCATCTGATAGAGATAAGTGGCCACTCGTTCGGGAATCTGTTCGTTATCCTCCGGGAAATCCCGTCCGAAGACTTTTGCCATCTCCCCGACGGTCAATTGTCCATCCATCAGTCCCCACAGACAGGAACCTCGCTCTTCGAGGGGAATCCTAAGGTATTTTTTATTCTCCTTGAGCCTGGGCTGAAGAAAACGACCCAGCAGCCCTGAACGAAAGCGAGGCTGGAGAACAACCACCTGGCCGGGTTCATCACCAGGTGTCCAGGCACAGGCTTTTTCAGGCACCAGGCCCATGAAATCAACGCCGCGCCA
Organism: Candidatus Krumholzibacteriia bacterium; assembly: GCA_023270185.1. Lineage (GTDB taxonomy): Bacteria > Krumholzibacteriota > Krumholzibacteriia > LZORAL124-64-63 > LZORAL124-64-63 > JAGLCY01. Next base: position 6,010 of record JAGLCY010000145.1, read on the forward strand.
CTTCCGGGAGGATTTCCGGTAAATATTCATGGAACAGGGGCTTGCCTTTCCAGGGAAATCTTACCTAAACTTAGTTTCCCAGGGGACGTTAAACACTGTAGACTGCCGGCACAACCTTCATCTGCCCTGACACGGAGAGGAACTTCATGGAAAACCCAATCTCCATCCGCGATCGCTGGCTGGGAGCGTTGTGCTATCTTTCCGTCCTGGTTTTCGTACCATTGCTTTCCACCACCAAAACTGATTTTCTGGCCCGCCATTCCCGCCAAGGATTCGCGCTCCTGTTCATCGAGGTGGTGGGGGTCTTCTTCATCTGGATCGTCGATGTCACCCTCGGCAGGCTGCCGCTGCTGGGCTTCCTTTTGGTGATCGCCCTGCGACTGGTGTTTTTCCTGTTTGTTCTGTCCATGTCCGTGATGGGGTTCACCAAGGCCATCTTCGGCGAAACCTGGCGGCTTCCATACCTGGACGAACTGGCTGACAGAATCCCGGTCCACGAATCTCCAAGCCAATAACGCAAACCCCGCTACTTCAACCGGTTGGTATGCTGGCTTAATTAATTGCGCATAATGTATATTATGTTAAGCTGAGAAAATTGGCCCAATTCCAACCAGGAAAAATGCCCCTCCACCAAACATCAGCTGTGGATTAATGATTCAACCAAGGATGATCTCCATCTTATCCTTGATTTTCTCTTCGTCCGCCACGCCGATCAACGAATCCGTCACCTGCCCGTTCTTAAAGAAAACCAAGGTCGGAATACTGCGGATCCCAAGTTTACCCGCTGTCTGCGGATGTGCCTGAACATCCATTTTCCCAATCATTACCCGACCGGCAAATTCACCGGCCAGCTTTTCAATTGTCGGGGTCATGGCCTTACAAGGCCCGCACCATGGCGCCCAGAAATCCACAAGAACCGGAATATCGCTGTTGGAGATATTGGTAGCAAAGTCAGCATCGGTGAATTCCATCAATCCGTCAGACATGTTTTGTCCTTTCAAGGGTGCTGACCGATCAGTCATTGATCGGTCGTTTAAATTCAATCACCATCGGACCTGCACAGGTCCATGATAAGTTTTTCGATTATGATATTCGGTTTCAAAGGAGACCCCTTCAAACGCCGATCACATTCAAGGGCGGCTTCCAAGGCCGTTCCCAAGCCGTTTTTGCCCATTCCCCGCACCATGGGTTCCAGGTAGCGGAAACTCCAGGGGTTCTGGCCCGATAAAGCGCCGATTTCCCGATCCGCCATATTTTGGGCACGACCGGCCGAAAGAATGGCGCCTTTGCGAACTCGGGAAATGAGCAAGGGAGCTATTTCGAAGGGAGATCTCCCCCATTCCGACAGCCTGAACCAGGTCTTAAGAACTTCAGGGGTCTTGCCTGGCTCGAGGTTAGCCGTAATTTCATACCCTTCAAGGGCAGCCTGATCCATGATGACGCGCCCGAGTTCCTCGGCGCCGATGGCCTGACCTCGATCCTCCACCAACAAGGCAAGCTTGTCGATCTCACTCTTCAGACTCATCAGGTCATTGCCCACCAAATCGCAGAGAATCCGGGCCTGATCCGATTCAAGCGGCAATTTTTCCCGTCGAGCGGCCTTGAGAACCCATTGGACAAGGGCTTCACCGGAGGGCGGCGTGAAATCGAAAAGAAACTTGTTTTCCTGACAGACCTTGACCCACTTTTTTCGCTTGTCGACCTTATCGGCCGAAAGTAAAAGAATCGTTTCCTTGACCGGGTGGGCGAGATATTTCTCAAAGGCACCCTGAGTGTCCTGGTTGTTCAGACACCGATCAACCTGTTTGACCCAAATGACCTGAAGATTACCCAGCATGGGCAGACTCAAGGCCTGTTGGAGAACCCTCTCCACGGGAGTCTGGTCACCCTGGAAAACATGAAAATTAAAAGCCGACCCGCTCTCGCCGAGAACATCCTTGCGAATCTTTTCAACGACGCCTTCGATACGGAGCGTGTCCTCTCCTGCCATAAGATAGACAGGACGAAATTTTCCGGTTTTCAGATCCTGTTCAACCAGATCCTGAAAGCCGGGAATTGCCGCGCCTTTGCTCTTTTGCCGATAACCCACGGATCCCCCTTTCAGCTACCAGTCCTCGACGACCTGAGCCAGGATGTCACGCACGATTTCCTCGACCGCTTCGCTCCGGGCGGACTCTTCAGTCGTCCCCTGCGGATCGTTGAGCACATAGTTGCCGGTCCCGGTGAATCGCCGCTTATCGAAGATCTTTTCACCTGTGGACCGGACCGTGAATGTCAACACGACGGCGATCTGGACCTGATACTCATTGACGGTCAATTCGGTTGTCGTGGCAACTTCACGAAGAGTATAGCGAACGACCTTTCCGCTGATGATGCTGTCCGCGTTGGCTTCATCGACAACCTTGAGGGTATTGTCCACCTGCAGGGCGTAAATGATGACGTCGGAAAGTTCAACGCCCAGGTTCGGCTCCGGAGTCAAATTCTCAAGGTATTGTACGGCCACTCTCTTCAGGTTCTCATCCACTCTGCCACTGCTGGCGGAATAAACTCCACACCCCGCCAACGGCAGGCATACCATGGCGAACACGGCCACACCCAGCAACACACTTTTCACAGCTGATGGATTCCCGCGGAAAATGAGATTAATTTTCATGATCCTTTGATGCCATATTGTTTGAGCCGGTACCGGAATTTATCACGATTGAGTCCAAGCAGGCGCGCGGCCTCCGTCTGGTTACCATCGGCCATTTGGAAGGCTTTGCGAACGAGGGATTCTTCAAGCTCGTTCACGAGTCCCTCCAAGTCAACACCCTCACCAGGCAGGGGTTTCATCAAAACATCCTGGAGCACCCCGGCCAGATTCCCATCCACCGCAACCTTCGCCTGCAATTGGAGGTGTTCTTCTTCCAGGACCTCGCCGCTTCCCAACAACACACTGCGCTCCATCAGATTTTTCAGTTCCCGGATATTGCCGGGCCATCCGTAGGCCAGAAGCGCCAGCCGGGCTTCCTC
>JAGLCY010000146.1 GCA_023270185.1 Candidatus Krumholzibacteriia bacterium
TTCACCACATTGAGCCGGTAATAAAGGTCCTCCCGAAAGGATCCCGACCGGACCTGGTCTTCAAGATTGCGGTTGGTCGCGGCCACGATGCGCACATCCACCGAAATATCTTCGACTCCCCCCACCCTCCGGAAATTCATCTTTTCCAGGACACGCAACAACTTGACCTGGACGGGGAGAGTCATCTCTCCGATCTCGTCCAGGAACAGGGTTCCCGAATCGGCCATTTCGAGAAGTCCCTTTTTCTGGGCGACCGCTCCGGTGAAGGAGCCCTTTTCATGACCGAATAATTCGCTTTCGAGCAGATGTTCAGGCAAGGCGGCGCAATTGATTTCCAGCAGGGCGCTGTCCCTGCGAAGGGAGGTGCGGTGGATGAGGTTTGCCACCACGTCTTTCCCGGCTCCCGATTCCCCCTCGATCAGGACAGTGGTGGATTCACCACCGGCGATCTTGCGAACAGTGTCGTAGATCTCCAGCATGCAGGGCGATTGGCTGGGAACCACGTCGTCGATCCCACCAAAAAGATCCCCCTGGTGCTGATCGCGGTATCTGCGTCGGGCATCGGCATTGCTCTCCAGGGCCTTGACCACCACTTTGAGCAGCCGATCAAGGTTGATGGGCTTGTTGACGTAGTCGAATGCATCCAGCTTCATGGCCTGCACCGCGGTGTCCGTTTCCCGGTAGGCGGTGATCATGATCACGCAAATATGCGGCAGGGAACTCTTGAGTCCTCCCAGAACCTGGATTCCGCTCATGTCCGGCAGCATGAGATCCAGCAGAACCAGATCCGGAACCCGGTCCCTGGCCAGTTCGAGTCCCTCACCACCGGTGGCGGCCGTCAGAACCTCGTACCCCTCATCCTCGAGGGTGGCTTGAAGGAACAGCCGAATGGCCTCTTCGTCATCGATAACAAGAATTACGGGTTTCATGAAGGATCTGGGTTCCCGGGTTTGTCAAAATAATTGGGAAGTTTCGGGGCGGTTCCAATGAAGCGCCTTGCCGAATTATGCATGGGCTCAGGAACCGAATCAAGCAGGGATTGGAAGAAGGCGCTCTATTCATGAGAAAGGCCGTTCGCAAGGAACGGCCCAATCAAAATCCAGTGGTAAAATCCGTGACGACTACCTCGCCCCTTCACCCTTCAGGACCACCGAAACGGTCGCCAAAAGGATGCTGCCGTCCTGTCGGAATCCGGCCTTCTTGATGTACTGACGATCCAGTTCGATCTTGCGACGTACGGATTCGAGGCCATCGTCATAACCGTTGATGACTTGAGCCAGGCCGGTGATGCCCGGCAAAACCAACAACCGGTCACGGTAGTTTGGGATGTCCTGTTGCAGTTGCCTGACAAAAACCATGCGTTCGGGCCTCGGTCCGATAAGACTCATTTCACCGCGAAGCACGTTCAGGAACTGAGGGACCTCATCGAGGCGGCTTCGACGCAGGAATTTCCCGACACGGGTGACCCTAACGTCGTCCACCTTGGCCATCTGGGGTCCGGCGGCTTCGGCGTTGGTCCCCATGGACCTCAACTTGAAAACCCTGAAAGGACGCCCGGGCTGCAAAACCTTTCGACGATCCTTACCGCGGAATGCCAAACGAGGGCGACGGCGGTTGAGCCCGACTCTTTCCTGGGAATAGAACACCGGACCAGGTGAATCCAGCTTGATGATCAGAGTCAGCAACGGAAGCATCAATCCGAAAACGGCCAGGGCGACCAGGGAAATCACAATGTCGGAAGCTCGTTTGACAGCCAGATAAAAAGTCCCCTGAAGCCTGCTGAGATCCAGGCCCTGATCGGTTACCGTTTCAATGCGTGCGGTGAGAGCATCGAGGGCATGACTCTGAAGGCCATGAGAAATTGCAGC
>JAGLCY010000147.1 GCA_023270185.1 Candidatus Krumholzibacteriia bacterium
CGGCCGCTTCGATTCCACTTTTCCTGGCCCTTTTCCAGAACCGAGGTATCAGAACCCGGTTGCTCGGCAGAGCCGCGCGCTCGGAACTCCTGGCTCGTCATCGGGTGGGCCTGGACGAAGCCATGGACTCCATGAGCCGCCTGCTGGGGGTCAGACAATCCATCTTCTCGGTGACCCTGTCGACCCTGGCCTGGATGTGTGAGTGTCTTGGATTGTGGCTGGTATGCCAAGGGCTCGGGGTCCCTGTGCCCCTGGGTGAGGCGTTATTCGTCTATGCGGCGGGAACGTTGGTGGGGTCCCTGTCCTTTTTGCCGGGAGGATTGGGCGGAACCGAGGCGACCATAATCTGGCTGCTCGGAACCTTGGCAATACCGGGCGCAACTGGCGCGGCGGTGGCCTTGTTGGTTCGATTGTTCACTCTGTGGCTGGCCGTGATCATCGGCCTGATTTTCTTCCTGGCCTTCCGGCGCGTCCTCTTCAGTGGGGATAAAGAACAACAGGGCTAGTTGTCGTTCACCAACCGGTCGTAACCGATCGCGATGGTGATGATCGAGGCCATCATTACGAGAAACTTGGGGACGTAGGTCCAGAACCAGCCACTCTTGTCGTATTTAACGTGAACGGTGTCTCCGGGATAGACTTGGGGATTACCACGCAGATTTCCCTCTTTAAGGTAATCCTCGAGATTCACCAGGGTTGAAACGGGCTTGCCGCCGTCATCATGGACCCACCAAACCACCTTGATATCGGCCGTTTCATTGGGCGCGCCGGCAAGCATAAGGACATCAATCATCGGCGTGGGCTCCTCGATCGGTACGATGGTGGGAACCTCCACCCCTCCGAATACCTTGACCCCTTGGGTTGGGGGAACACCGGAGGTGCCCTCCAGCAGGGTAGGAATAACCAGTGTGTCACCATTGCGCATCACGAAGGCCGGTATTGTCCGCCCCTCCATGACTCCGGCCAGATCCAGGGAGTGGACCCTCGGTATCCCATCCTCCTCGCGGATAATCCGAGCAAGCCTGAGATCCGCGTTGGCGGCCGGACCGCCGGCCGAACGCAGGACATCCCACAGGGAAGGCACATCTTCAAAAATCTGGACACCGGGACGGGAGATCGCGCCCATCACGTAGATCTTGGTGGCCCCATCGCGGTAAACTTCAAGGTGCAGCGTGTCGAGATCGTCGGGATAGAACAAGCGCATTTTCTGCTTGATGAAAAGGGTCGCCTCGGCCACGGACATTCCGGCCAGGGGAACTTCTCCGACCTGGGGAATATTGGCGCGGCCGGCCGAATCGAGAACCAATTCGGCGGCCAGATCCGGCCTTCCAGGTACTGACAACTTGATGGTGTCTCCGGCTTGCAGGACCATTGTGGAGGCATCCATATCCTGGCCCAGGACCAGCAGGGGATTCAGCAAAAAAGAAAACAGGACCACCCAGGCGACAGGCCGTCGCCAGGAATGGCAAGGTGTCGCTATTGTCAGCCCATTGTTTCGGTTCCCCAT
>JAGLCY010000148.1 GCA_023270185.1 Candidatus Krumholzibacteriia bacterium
TCGGGAGTGAGTTGGGTCAGAACGAACAACCTGGTCCGGGATATGAGGGCGCTGTTGACCTCGAAGCTGGGGTTCTCCGTGGTGGCCCCGATCAGGGTGACGTCGCCTCGTTCGACCCAGGGCAGGAGGGCGTCCTGCTGGGCCTTGTTGAAACGATGGATCTCATCGAGGAAGAGGATGGTGCGCGTGCCGGTCGCCCGTTTGAGCTTGGCGGCCTCGGCCATGACCATCTTCAGTTCCTTCGAGCCCACCGCCACGGCGCTGTACTCCAGGAACCGAGCCCGGGAATGGTTGGCGACCAGCCGGGCCACGGTGGTTTTCCCGCAGCCTGGTGGTCCCCAAAGCAGGAGGGACGGCAGGGCGTCCCCTTCAAGCAGGAGGCGAAGTGGACCCTGGGGACCGAGCAACTCCTCCTGGCCGACCACCTCATCCAGGGAAACCGGCCGCATCCTGTCCGCCAGCGGGGTCAGAGGTTGGGGCTCACCATTGTTTCGGGGCGCCGAAGGGTTGTCGTCTTCCGTGGAAAAGAGATCGTTTTTCATGTTGCATATTCTAACCGGAAGTCCCGTGCTGGCAAGGTGAAGCTGTTGACGGACGCCCCGGTCTGGAGCTAATCTTGATCGAACAACATTGAAAAGGAGAAAAATTCATGGCCACGGCCATACTCATTATCCTGGATGGTCTCGGTGTGGGCGGTGCTCCCGACGCAGCGGACTACGGAGACGCGGGCAGCGACACCCTGGGAAACATGGCGGCAAAAATGGGAGGGATTGATGTGCCCAACCTCCAGCGCCTGGGCCTGGGCAATCTCCATCGCATTGAGGGGGTGGATCCTGTCCCCGATGCGGCGGCCGCTTACGGCCGGCTGGAGGAAGTGTCCTCCGGCAAGGATTCCACCACTGGCCATTGGGAACTGATGGGCCTGGTCACCGAAGTGGCTTTCCCCACCTACCCCGATGGGTTTCCCGCCGAGGTGCTTGACGAGTTTTCCCGGCTGACCGGGTACGGGGCGCTCGGCAACAAAGCGGCCAGCGGCACGGACATCATCAGGGAATTGGGTGATGAACACCGGCAAACGGGCAAGCTCATCGTCTACACCTCGGCAGACAGCGTGTTTCAGATTGCCGCCCACGACGAGGTCTGCGATCTGCAGGAACTCTACCGGGTTTGTGAAATCGCCCGGAAAATGCTGCAACCGCCACACCAGGTCAGCCGGGTCATCGCGCGTCCTTTCACCGGTGAGGCCGGAGCGTACGAACGGACGCCCTACCGGCACGATTATGCCCTGGACCCGCCCGAGGGAATGCTGCTGCCGGCGCTGCAGGCCCATGGGGTGCGTGTGCTGTCCATCGGGAAGATCTATGATCTGTACGCCGGGGTCGGCATCGACGAGACTTTTCCTTCCCTGAACAACGCCGAGGGGATGGCCCAGCTAACCCGGCTGCTGGCTGAGACCGGCACCCGGGATACCCTGCTCATGGTGAACCTGGTGGACTTCGATATGCTGTGGGGCCATCGGAATGATCCGAAAGGCATGAAACGGGGCCTGGAGGAGTTCGATCGCTGGTTGGGACCTTTTCTCGAGGGCCTGTCTGAAGGAGTCCTGTTGCTGATGACCGCGGACCACGGCAATGATCCGACCACTCCGAGTACCGACCACTCCCGTGAACACGTTCCCCTGCTGGCCTATCTGGCCGGACAATCGGGCGGCGCCAATCTGGGCACCCGGGCGGGTTTCATGGATGTGGCGGCTACCTACGCGGACTTTTTCGGGTGTGTCCCGCCCCGCAAAGGCATCAGTTTCCTGCCCGAGATCCGGAAAGGACCTTCATCGTGAAAGAAGAATTCCTCCAACTGGTGGAAGCTGCATGTGAAGCACGCCTGCGCAGTTATTCTCCATATTCGAAGTTTCGCGTGGGCGCGGCCCTGATGGGGGAAAGCGGCACCACCTATCCGGGGACCAATGTGGAAAACGCGAGCATCGGTCTGTCCATCTGCGCCGAACGGTCGGCGGTGTTCCGGGCAGTGACCGACGGTGAAGCCGCTTTCAAGGCCATCGCCATCTGTGCCGACGGGGTTTCACCCACCCTGCCGTGCGGTGCCTGTCGGCAGGTCCTTGTGGAGTTCGGGCCTGACCTGACCGTCCTGGTGGCCGGTGAACAGGGATCCGCGGGAGAGGTTCTTCAGTTCTCCCTCGGGGAACTGATACCCCATGCCTTCGAAACTTTTGTGGACAACATCGTGCCCGAAGCGGATGACCCGGGAGGGGCGTCTTGAACATCCTCGAGATCATCGAAGCCAAGAAACAGGGCCGTGAATTGAGCGCGTTCCAGATCGAGTTCGTGGTGAACGGATTCACCGCGGAGGATTTTGCCGATTACCAGATGTCGGCTTTCCTGATGGCTGTCTGGTTCCGGGGAATGACTTCCGAGGAAACCGCCTACCTGACCGGGGCCATGCTGCACTCGGGTGAGGAATTGGACACCAGTGGCATGTCGGCTCCGACGGCCGACAAGCATTCCACCGGTGGGGTGGGGGACAAGGTCAGTCTGCTGCTGGCCCCCCTGGCCGCTGCGTGCGGTTTGAAAGTCCCCATGTTGTCAGGGAGGGGCTTGGGTCACACAGGCGGCACCCTGGACAAGCTGGAAGCGATTCCGGGGTATCGGATCCACATGGACAACGATGAATTCCTGGGTCTTACCGAGAAGGTGGGCTGCGCCATCATCGGGCAGAGCGGTTCGATCGCTCCGGCGGACGGGCGTATCTATGCCATGCGGGACGTCACCGCGACGGTGGATTGTGTTCCCCTGATCACCGCTTCGATCATGTCCAAGAAACTGGCCGCAGGTCCGGGCACCATCATCATCGATTTGAAGACGGGCTCAGGCGCCTTCATGGACGACATGGACCGGGCGCGGGAACTGGCAACAGCCCTGGTGGCGGTGGGCAAGCTTCACGGCCGCCGCATGTCCGTGGTTTTTTCCGACATGGACCAGCCCCTCGGCAGGGCCATCGGCCACGCCAATGAAACCATCGAGGCTTTCGCCGCCCTGCGTTCAGACGGCCGTAACTCTGCACCTGCCGATCTGGTGGCATTGACAGAGGATCTGGTGGCGGAGATGGTGCGTGTGGCGGGCCTCGAGTCCGATCGAACCGCGGCTTTGAGCAGGGTCCGCGAGGCCTGGGATTCAGGCCGTGCCTTCGAGAACATGCTCTCCTGGGTGGAAGCCCAAAAGGGAACCCTCGATCCTGACCGCGAGGATTTCGGTCTGGCCGTGGCCCCTCTGGCGCTCGAGCTGAAAGCCCCCCGTGACGGTTGGCTGGCAAAGATAAATTGTCGCGAGCTGGGATTGAGTCTGGCCGACCTGGGCGGCGCCCGTCTGCAGGTGGACGACCCTTTGGACCTGACCGCCGGAATCGACTTCCTCCCCAAAATCGGCACCCATATAAACAAGGGCGATGTTCTGGCCCGCCTATACTGCACCGAAAGCAGCAAGGCCTCCGATGCGGCTTCGCGAATCCTGGCCTCTTTGGATTTCTCCGAAGCCTCGGTACCTGAGAACCTTCTGATCCTGGACCGCTACGAATGAGCTCTGATCCCGGTACGTAACAGGGTAGGTCGGTGCATACTGATCGTGCGCGCATCTGAGCGCTCGGGCGAAGCTAAGCGCACGATCAGTATGCACCGACCTACCCTGTTACGTACCGGAATCAAAACTCATCATCATCGCTGTCGAGGGTCTGAAAGTCTTTGTCCAGACCTTGGAAATCATGAAGTTGCCCACCGTGGAGATCGCAAATATCCTGCGGAAAATTGTCGGGCAGGAAAACTTCGGAGGCGATGGAGTCGCATTCACTTGTGGCCAGCATACCTGATCTCAGGCAGATCGTTTCCTCGACGATGCCAGGTGGCCGGATGAAGGGCTCGTCACCCTTCTTGTCAGTGATCTTGCCCATGAAGTTCGCCCAGATAGGAAGAGCCATGCGTGCCCCGGTGGCGCCTCTGCCCATGGGCAGGGCCTGGTCGAATCCCACCCAGATGCCACCGCAGAAACTGGGAGTGAACCCGCAGAACCATGCGTTGGTGCTTTCGTTGGTGGTGCCGGTCTTGCCGGCGCCGGTTTTCGTAAAGCCCCGCCACCTGGCGCTGACTCCCGTGCCTTCCCTCAGGGTGGTCCCCAGCAGGTTGGTCATCATGTAGGCTTCGGCCGGTTCCAGGGCCTCGCGCTGTTCGATGCGCACCTGGTAGAGGATCTCGCCATGGGCGCTTTCCACCCGTGTGATGAGGTGCTGCTTGACATAGACCCCGTGGTTGGCAAAGGCGCTGTAGGCCGCCACCACTTCCCTCAGTTTGACTTCGCCGGCACCGAGAAACAGGGAAGGTACCCGGGGCATAGGAGTGGTGACCCCCAGCTTCTGGACGTTCTCCAGCACCGGGGCCAGGCCGAAGTCCAGATACAGTTTGGCCGTGGGTGTGTTGACGGATCGGCTCAGGGCGTAGCGGAGAGTCATAGGTCCCTTGAACCGGCCGCTGAAATTCTTGGGGCGCCAGAGGCTCACTCCGGTGTCCAGGACGAAGGGTGTGTCCATGAGAATGGAACAGGGAATGTAACCATTCTGAAGGGCGGTCAGGTAGACGAAGGGTTTGAAGATCGACCCGGGTTGCCGGGTTGACTGGGTGGTCATGTTCCACTTGTAGTCGGTGAAGGAACGTCCTCCCACCATCCCCAGGATCGCGCCCGTCCTGACATCCTCGAGCAGGGCCGCACCCTGCAGGTATTCGATTTTCTCGGGCCGTTCGCCAACCGTGGTCAGACTGTCGAAACGGGCCCGGGTCATGGGATAATCACGTTCCGTTTCTTCGGTGACCAGGTGCGTTTCGAGGGCTTCCTCCATCCATCGCTGGTACTGGGGATTCAGGGTGGTCCAGACCCGCAGCCCTTCCTTGTAAAGTTTCGTGGCCCCATAATCCTTTTCGAGAACCTTGCGCACTTCCTCCACGAAATAGGCTGCGAATCCCGCTGAAGCGGCCGATCCGGCCGACCCTGCCACGGGGTGGACCTCGGTGGCGCCTATGACCTCCGCCTCGTCCCGTGTCAGGTAACCGGCCTTGATCATCGTTTCCAGGACAGTCGCCCGACGTGAATAGGCGCGGTCCAGGTGGCGGAACGGCGAGTACCTTTCAGGCAACTGGATCATGCCGGCGATCATTGTGCATTCAGCCGGATCCAGTTCCCAGACGTTCCTGTCGAAAAAGGTGTGGGCAGCCGCTTGCACGCCGTACGAACCCTTACCCAGGTAGATCTGGTTCAGGTACATGGCGAGGATCTCGTCCTTGGTGTAGATGGATTCGATCTGGGCGGCCACCATCCATTCCCTGAACTTGCGCGTGATCCGCTTCTGGCTCGGCAGAAGTTTGGGAAAAAGGTTTCTGGCCAACTGCTGGGTGAGGGTGCTGCCGCCGGGGCTGCGGCTGGTGGTCAGGTTAATCCAGATCACGCCCACCAGGCGTCTCAGGTCGATTCCGTAATGTTGGTGGAAACGGCGGTCTTCCACCGAGATAACCGCCTGCTGCAGGCTGACCGGAATCCGGCTCAAGGAAACAATGGTCCTGTTTTCGGTATAGAATTCCCGCAGCGTATCGCCGTTGGCGGCGAAGATCATGGTCTTGACGGAGGGCTCGATGGTCTGCAGCGCGTCGAGGGAAGGCAGGTCCTGGGACAGGTATTTAATGCCCAGGAGGGTTCCACCGAGAGAGAGAAGGAACATCACGAGCAGGGACAGGAGAATTGTCTTCACCAAGCGGGGGGGGATGTAGATGTTGAGGAATCTTAGCATGGCGCCTCCGTGCCGGTATCTCCAAGTCCATCTGGCCGGCGGACCGGCTGATATATATCAACATTAGAACCAGATGCCCCGGAAGTCCACCCATGGAATGGGGGCCGAGGAGGACCGTGTCCGCATGGCCCCGGGGTGATTGTGTCACTTAGGGCACAGTCGAACCCTTGCTGGCGGGCTCGATGCAGCTTGAAAGTGGCTCTAAATAGGCAATTAGACAGATTTTTGAAAAAAATGCAAAAAATTGATTTTTCTTTTTGACTCCAGGGAGTTGTGCGCATAACTTCCGCCCCCGTTGCCCATGTGGAGCTTAACTGCTTCTAACGGGTTAACGGTTGTCCGCCGAGGTTCTTAACGGCCGAAGCGGGCAGGGAAAAAGAGTCCGGAAAAAGTCAATTTACTTGTTGACACTGACCGGGCACTTGAGTATCTTGCTTGCCCCTGCAAAATGGGGACCGACGGCAACGACTGTTCGGTACAGTTCTTTGACAACAGAATAGCGTGCGATGGCCCGAATGCAATTCCGAAGTCATCCTGAAAATGCGTCCCGTTTTCGGACAGGTCGCAGTTTCGCTGATGACTGTTTACATTGCGAAAAGCAGGAAGAATTTCCTGTTGTTATAAATTGACAACGGAGAGTTTGATCCTGGCTCAGAACGAACACTGGCGGCATGGATTAGGCATGCAAGTCGAACGAGAAAGCTCTCTTCGGAGAGTGAGTACAGTGGCGAACGGGTGAGTAACGGGTGGAAAACCTGCCCTTCAATGGGGGATAACAGTTCTAACGAGCTGCTAATACCGCATACGAACTTTGGTCCGCATGGTCCGAAGTTGAAAGGTGGCCTCTCTTTGAAGCTGCCGTTGAAGGATGGTTCCGCCTCCCATTAGCTTGTTGGTGGGGTAATGGCCTACCAAGGCGACGATGGGTAGCCGGCCTGAGAGGGTGTCCGGCCACACTGGGACTGAGATACGGCCCAGACTCCTACGGGAGGCAGCAGTCGAGAAGCTTCGGCAATGGGCGAAAGCCTGACCGAGCGATGCCGCGTGAGTGAAGAAGGCCCTATGGGTTGTAAAGCTCTGTCAGATTGGGAAGAAAATCCTGCGGTTAATACCCGTAGGACTTGACGGTACCATCAGAGGAAGCA
>JAGLCY010000149.1 GCA_023270185.1 Candidatus Krumholzibacteriia bacterium
AGCGGGCTTTCCCCTATCTCGTCCAGGAACAGGGTGCCGCCGGCCGCCATCTCGAACTTACCCACCCGAAGGCTATCCGCGCCGGTGAAGGCTCCCTTGACGTGGCCAAAGATTTCCGACTCGATGATTTCCGCCGGCACGGCTCCGCAGTTGATGCCTACATAGGGCCCCTCCCGCCGCGGACTGCCTTCGTGGATACGGCGGGCGACCATCTCCTTTCCCGTTCCGGATTCCCCGGTGATCAGGACCGTTGTCTCGGTGTCCGCCACCTGGTCCACCGTTTCCAGCAAACGGAAAGTGAGGTCGTCACCAGCGACAAAAGACCCCATCAAACGTCCCAACTCGTCACGCTGGGCCTGGATCTGCCGCCCGTGCTGACCGGAGGCCAGGGCCTTTTCCACCAGGTTGACCAGTTCGGGCAGATCCACCGATTTGGATATGAAATGGAATGCCCCCATCTTCATGGCCCGCACCACGACGGACAAATCCTTGCTGTCCGACAACATGATCACCGGCGGTGGATTGTCTCTCGCCCGAACCCTTTCCAGGATTTCCAGCCCGCTCATGCTGTCCGCGCCGAAATTCACATCCAGGAGAATCAGTTCCGGGCCCACCTTCTCCAACATCTCCAGAGCATTTACCCCGCTGTGGGCCTGGGAGATGCTGTATCTTCCGCCCAGCGCCACCTCCAGGTCGGCGCAGTATTCACGATCGTCATCAACCAGGAACAGACGCGGGCCGGCCATTTCAACTCTCCCCCGATTTCAGGGCGTCGACAAGGGCGCGCATCTTGCGCACGTCGTTCCAGGTTTCCCGTTTCCAGTTGGGATTCCGCAGCAGGGCCGCGGGATGATACGTTGCCATCACAGGAATTCCCTCATAGAAATGCACTGTTTCCCGCAGACGTTTCAGCGACACGTTCGTCCCCAGCAGGGTTTGGGCGGCCACCCGCCCCAGGCAGCAGATGACCCGGGGATTGAGAATGGCCAACTGACGCTTCAGATGGGGTTCGCAGGCGGCCACTTCGTCGGCCTGTGGATCCCGGTTGTTCGGCGGCCGGCACTTCAGGATGTTGCAGATGAAAACGTCGTCACGCCCGTAACCGATGGCCGACATGATCTTCGTCAACAACTTGCCGCTGCGGCCCACGAAAGGTTCACCCTGGATATCCTCGTCCCGGCCGGGGGCCTCGCCGACGAAGACCACATCGGCGTCCGGGTTGCCCGCGCCGAATACGGTCGAATTCCTTGTTTCATGCAGGGAACAGGCGGTGCAGGGCAGGACCTCGTCCTTCAGGGCGGCCAGAAGTGAAGCCTTGTCCGCTGATGCCGGACCCGTAGGCCGGGGCGAGGGCTGGCTTTCGATCAGGGGTAGGGTCTGGGCAATGAATTGAGTGCAGATTTCGAGGAATGGATCGTCGGGCTCGGGTGAGGGCTTGGGTGATGGCTCGACCACCGACTCAGTTGATGTCTCGGCCACCGGAGCGGATCCTTCATCCAGAAACCACTCCATCCCGGCGGATTCGTTCTGCCTGACCCAGGCCAACAGATCTCCGAGAATGTGTTGTCGGTCGTCGCGATCGTTGTTCATGGGAATGTTGATTCTATCCCTGGGTTATTGGTCCGCTGGTTAATTGTCAGCCCGGGCCAGTTGCTGCAGGATCTCCCCCGCCAGGGTTTCTTTCGGCAGGGAATCGCTCTCCCAGATGATACCACCAACGCCGATCAAAGTGACCTGGTGATTTTCGGAGCCGAATCCCGAGCCGGCTGCCGTGGGATCGTTGGCTAGGATGTAATCCATGCCCTTGGCCTCGCGCTTGACCGAGGCCCGCCCGACCATGTCGTCGGTTTCCAGGGCGAATCCAACCACCCGCAGACCGTCATGGGGATGATTCGGTACGACTTCGCCCAGAATGTCGGGATTGCGCGTCATGGCCAGGGACCAACCGTCGCCCAGAACATCCTTTTTGAGTTTGCCCGGGGCATAGTTGGCGGGTTTGAAGTCGGCCACGGCGGCGGACATGATCAGCCAGTCGGCCCCCGTCTCCTGCGCTTCGCCAACGGCCTGGGCCATGTCGGCGGTGGACTCCACGGACCGGAAGTCGGCCAACCCCCGCGGAGGCGTCAGGGCCACTGGTCCGGAAATGAGCGTAACCTCGGCGCCCGCGCCGATCGCCGCGGAAGCCAGGGCGTACCCCATGGTCCCGGAAGAACGGTTGGCCACATAGCGCACGGGATCGATGGGTTCGTGAGTGGGCCCGGCGGTGATCAGCACCTTCTTGCCGGCCCAGAAGCCCGCCTGGGAAACAGCGGCCGGTTCGGCCTTCACGCCCGCCGGCAGCCCTTCAGCCAGCTTGCGAACCGCGGCCAGGATTTCCTCGGGTTCGGCCATGCGGCCTTCGTCCACCGTGCCACAGGCCAGCCAGCCGGTGCCCGGGCCCACGAAATTTACTTCGCGGGCCGCCAGGATTTCGCGATTGGCCACCGTGGCGGGATGGCGCCACATGTTGTCGTTCATGGCCGGGGCGATCAGGAGAGGTCCGGGAAAAGCCAACATCATGGTCGAAACGATTTCATCGGCAATGCCGTGGGCGGCCTTGGCCATGATGTCGGCCGTGGCCGGGGCAACCACCACGAGGTCGGCCCACCGGGCGTATTCCACGTGGTCCAGGGCGTCGCTCTGCCGTTCGCCCCACAGGTCGGTGGCCACTGGATGGCCGGTCAGAACCTGAAAAGTCATGGGTGTCACGAAGCGGGTGGCCGCGTCGGTCATGGCCACCTTGACGGAAAAGCCCGCCTGCAGAAGCAGACGGGCCAAAAAACAACTTTTGTAGGCGGCGATGCCGCCGGTGACCATCAGCAGAACTCTCGGGTTTGCATTGGTCGAAGCAGCCATGGGCTACTCCTCGCCTTCCTGCTCCCTCTCCAGACGGACCTGGCGGGCGCGTTCCTTCGTGTCGTAATACTCGACCTTGCCTTCGATCAACCGGTCGACCGCCAGGGTCGTGATCTTGCCGGGCAGGCTGACGTTGTACATGCGGGCCCGCTCGTTCAAACGTCGCGCCTCCAGGGCGGCGATCTTGATGGCTTCGAACTTATTGGGAATCAGGGCGATCACTTTTTGGCGCGGAATATAAGTCATGCGGCCTTCCTCGGAGAAAAACGCTTCGCGGACCCAGTCTGGACAAACCGATCCGCCGTGTTTTTGGCAACCGATGAACAATAACGCATTTGAGAGATTTCGCAAGGGATTGGCGACTAATCGCTGGTATCGGACTCCAGGGGTGGAGTGCCCAGGATATCGCTGCGACACTCTTCGGCGGCGATTACGGCCCGCATACGGGCCACGGCGGCGGCGAGGTCATCATTGACGATCCAGTAGCGGTACCGGGGCGCGTAACTCACTTCATGACGCGCATTTCGAAGCCTGGTGGCGATGACTTCGGCCTCATCGGTCCCCCGCGAGGTCAGGCGCCGGTCAAGTTCCTCCCACGATGGCGGAAACAGGAAAACCGAAACCAGCTCCGAGCCGAACTGGTCGAGGACCTGGACTCCGCCCTGCACATCGATATCCAGGACCGGGATCTTGCCCGCGGCGGTCATTTCCTCCAACTGGCTGCGGCGGGTGCCATAACGGTTGTCGTGCACCTGGGCCCATTCCACGAAGGCGCTTTCGGCCACCAGGCGGTCGAATGCCGGCTCATCCACGAAATCGTAATCCCGGCCGTCGACCTCGCCCGAGCGCATGGGCCTGGTGGTGGTCGACACCGAGAAGGCCAGCCGCTGGTCGGCCGCCATCAATTCGGCGATGAAGCTGCTCTTACCCGCTCCCGAAGGCCCGGTGATCAGAACGATCATGTCTACTCCAAATTCTGGATCTGTTCCCGCATGGATTCGACCTCGTCCTTCATGGCGATCACGGCCTGGGTGATGTCCATCAGGTTGGTCTTCGAACCCATGGTGTTCACTTCACGGTGCATTTCCTGCAGGAGGAAATTCAGCTGCTTGGCAACCTGGCCGCCTTTGTCCAGGGCCCCGTGGAAATGATCGATGTGGATGCCCAGCCGCTCACATTCCTCGTTGATGTTGGCCTTGTCGGCCAGGAGCGCGACTTCCTGGGCCAGACGTTGCGGATCGATCTGATCGGTCAGGATCTTGGCGAGCCTTTCATCGAGCCGGGCCTGGATCTCGACGGCAGCCTGGGGCGCGAGCTTCTCCACGGCCGCCAGTTGGTCGGCCAGAGTGACCAGGCGCTGCCGCATCTCGTCGACCAGAGCCTTGCCTTCGGCTTCTTTCATCCCCATCAGACCCTGGTGGGCCTGGGTCATGCCCTTCAGAAGGGCCCCTTGCAAATCCTCCGCCGAAAGATCGGGCTCTTCGGCACGGAACAGTTCAGGCACTCTCAGCAGATGATCCAGGGTCACCGGATGCTTCTCCCCCGTCACTTTTTCCAGATCCCGCGCGGCCTGGCGAACCATGGTCAGCCCCTGGGCCAGCCGATCGGGATCAAGGCCCGCGTCCTTGGGATCACGGGCCACCTGGAGTTGGGCCGAGACCGTCACCCTGCCCCGGGCCACGTTGTCCTTCAGGAATTTGCGGATATCGCCCTCGAAGAGGGCCAGGGATCCGGGGAGTTTGAGAGCGACGTCAAGGAAACGATGATTCACCGACCGCAGCTCGATCATCACCGTGATCTGGCCGATGGTTCCCTCGCCGCTGCCGAATCCTGTCATGCTGAGCATGTGGTCCTCCGCTGAAAAATGAACCTGGCGCCCGCCGATCCCGCCGGGACACCTGGATATGATCGCGTCCGAAGTTTAGGTCAGCGGAGCCGGACGGGCAAGGCCCGGATCACCAAGGGCGGATCGGCATTGTCACAACCCGCCGTTCAAACTACAATTGGCGGCACACGAATGACCCCGACATCAAACTGACAGGAAAGGATACCGTCATGAAGATCCCGGGCCGGATATGCCTGTTTTTGCTCATCGCCCTGTTTGCGGCCGGCGCCTCTTTCGGACAGACCGACCCGGTCCAGGAGGATGCGGTCGTGGAAGATACCGGCCAGGTGGAAACGGAAACGAACGAACCCGCCGAAGCCCCTGCCGAAACCACTTCCCGCTCGTCCGGCAGCCAACGATTCGGAGTTCGCGCGGGATACACCTCGTGGGACAGCATCAACCAGCTGCACGTCGGGGCCCATTACTACGTGGGGGAAATCTGGCCCAACTTCGAGTTCACACCCAACATCGAGGTGGGCTTTGGCGACTCGATCACCATCGCGACTCTCAGCGCGGACCTGGCCTACAACTTCACGGAATTCTTCGCCTTTCCCTGGAGCGTCTACGGCGGCTTATCCCTGTCTTTCAATTATGTGAACCCCGACTGGGCAGGCTCGGACACCGACATCGGGGGCAGCGGCCTGGTCGGCACCACCTACACCTTCGCCAACGATCACAAAGGCATGGCTGAAATCCGTTTCGGCCTCATTGACAGCCCGGACTTCAAACTCACCTTCGGGTACACGCTTTTCTAGGCGCGGTATGATGAACGATGCCCGCCCCTGGACCGACGCCCACGCTCTGACCACCCAACTGGCCTGCTGGCGTCACGATTGGGCGGGCCGTTCTCTTTTCAGGGTGACCGCGGGACAGGACTGGTTGCGGCTCCACCTCGAGGGCGACTCGCGGCCCGGCATCCTTTTGACGAGCCTGCCCGAAGTTTCCCTGGTTTTTGCCCACGAAGGACGTCTGCCGAAACCGGTGGCCGCGGCCCTGCCGGTCACGAAAAATCACCCGTTGTCCAAGCTGCTGGAGTCCGCCGTTTTTTCCTCCTGCGGGATGTTTCCCGACGACCAGGTGGCCGCCTTCCGTTTGATCCGCCCCGGCGACAGAGTGGTCTATCTCATTCACCAGTTTTTCGGCGCCCGCGGAAACACGGCACTGTTGGACGACAAGGCCAAGCTGCTGTGGGCCGAACGGCGCCCACCACACGCGTTGCTGGCCGCCGTCCCGCCCAAATTGATCTGGTCACGCGGTGAACCGAATGATTCGCGGGATGATATCTCGGGCGCGGCCCTTGAACACCTGACGGCCAAGCTGCTGCAAAAATCTTCGCGGGAAATCAGCACCGGTCTGGGTCGGCCATTGAAATCCGCGCGCCGGCTCGTGACGAACCTGGCCAGGGATTTCGACAGCGCGGAAAAAGGCGAATTGTACCGTCGCAAGGCGGAGGCCCTGGCTGCCCATCTTCACGAAATTCCCCAGGGCGGCGAATCCGTGGAAGTGACCGACCCCCGGGACGGCGAGATCCTGGCCATCACCCTGGATCCCGCGCTGACTCCGCCGGCCAACATGGAGGCCTGGTTTCGCCGGGCCCGCAAGGCGGACAAGGGAAGAGACGTCATTGCCGAACGTCTTGACCTCGCTCAAACAACCGTGGCCGTCCTGGAAGCCGCCGAGGACGAATTGATCACGGTGCTGGATGAATCCGGCCCGGTGCTCGACCGTTTGGAATCCCTGCAGACCTGGCGGTCGGAACACACCGATCTGCTCCCGAAAAAACGTGGCGCCCGGGACGGCCGTCACGGACCCGAAGAACCCGCCCGGCCTTTCCGCCGCTATCTGGTGGATGATCGCTGGGAAGTCTGGGTCGGACGGAACAACAAGGAAAACGATGAGCTGACCCACCGCGCATCGCACAGCCGGGACATCTGGCTGCACGCCCAGGGTGTGCCCGGCAGCCATGTCATCCTGCGCACCGAAGGCAAACCCGAGCAGGTGCCGCCGAGTGTCCTGGCCAAGGCCGCGAGTCTGGCCGCCCTGAACTGCAAGGCGCGTCATTCGGCGCTGGTCCCGGTGATCCACACCGAGCAACGCTACGTTCGTAAACCCCGCAAGGCCCCCGCTGGAACTGCTGTCTGTTTGAGGGAAAAAAGTATTTTCGTGGAGCCGCAGATTGGGCCCGGAGTCGTCAGTATCTGAAATCAGTTGGGATATTTCTCACGCACGGCGAAAAGATCTTCGGGATTCTCGAAGAAGATACCCACCAGGTCGGGATCAAACTGACTTCCCGCCGCTTCCCTGATGGTTTTTTCGGTTTCCTCGTGGCTCCAGGCTTTTTTGTACACCCGGTCGCTGGTCAGGGCATCGTAGACATCGCAGATACCCATGATGCGCGCGGCCAACGGAATATCCCGGCCCTTATTGCCACGGGGATAACCCGAACCATCCCACCATTCGTGGTGACCGATGGCCACATCGACACCCATGGAGATCATGGAAAAATCCCCGAAACTCTGGCGCAAACCTTCGAGCAGTTCAGCCCCGACCAGGGTGTGGGTCTTCATGATCTCATATTCCGCCTCGCTCAACTTGCCGGGTTTCAGCAGGATGGAGTCCGGGATGCCGACCTTGCCCACGTCGTGAAGGGCCGCCACCCGGGCGATGGTCGCCACGAACTCACTGGTCACTTCCTGATAGCCCGGAAGAGTGGTGAGTCTGCCGGCCAGCAATTCGGCCAACTCGCAGATGCGGTTCAGATGACCACCGATATGGGTGTCCCGGATCTCAGCCAACAGGGCCATCCCGCGGATCACCGCGTCACGGCTCTGGCTCAGTTCCCCCACCAGCCGAATGTTTTCCAGGGAGTATGACATCTGGTCGACCAGCATGCTGCACATGCCGATCTCCTGGGCGTCAAAGGTGCCGGTGTCGAAACTGCCGAAGTCGAACACGCCGACCGGCCCGCTGTTGGAAATGATGGGCAAAACCAGGTTGCCCGCAATCCGCGAACTCAGGGGCTTGGCGCCATTCTGGTTATCCAGATCATCCACATGGATGAGATATTCCTCATTGAAGGATTGGGCGTGGATACTGCCGGTGTCCGTCAGGGGAATACGCAGATCGGATGCGACATCCGGATACCCGACCGACCCCTTGAGCACAAGATCCCCCGTGTTGTCATCCAGCAAAAGCAGGGCGCAGGCATCGCACCCAAGCACTTTCCAGACCCCAGTGACAACTTCGTCATAGGAGGATTCGTTGACGGTCATGCAAACCAGCCGGGCGTTAAAAGACTGCAGCGCCTGAAGCCGGTCCACCCCGGGACCAATTTCTTTGACCAACTGCCGTGATTTCATGCCCGCTTCGTAAGCCATTGTTCCCGATCGTTCCCCGAAAGTTCTCAAACCGGCGAATACTCCCTAATTATCCCTAGATATCGGCGAATATGCCCTGATCTGAAGTTCTTTCGCCCGGTTTGATTTGGGTGGAGAGGTTGGACCTTTCGACTCACGCGTTTATGGGTCGAGGGTTCCAACCGCTCTACCTACTTCAACCGCTCGATCTCTTCAACCAGGACCTCTTCAAGATCATCCTTGGAAATATTCCGGTGCAACTCACCATTGCGATATATGGCGACTTTGGTGCGCCCGGCGGCAATCCCCAAGTCGGCTGCCTTCGCCTCGCCGGGACCGTTGACGATGCACCCCATCACCGAAATCACCCGATTGGATGGCAGGTCGCGGGCGAGTTCCTCGACCCGGGCGGCCAACGCCACGACATCGACTTCCACCCGACCGCAGGTGGGGCAGGCCACCACGCGGGCGTAGCCGTCGCGCAGGCCCAGGGACTGGAGCATGTGGAAAGCGGCGGTCACTTCGTACACCGGATCATCAGCCAGACTGATGCGCACCGTGTCGCCGATGCCCTCGCTCAGCAGCACCGACATGGCGGTCACCGAGATCGCGGTTCCCGTCAGCAGGGTCCCCGCCTCGGTCACACCCAGGTGTTGGGGAACGTCGCTGATTTCGGCAAAGCGCCGGCAAGCCTCGACGACCTCACCGGGATGGCTGCTCTTGAGGCTGACCGCCACATCGTGGAAGCCGACCCCCGCCAGGGTATCTATCTCGTCGACTGCGCTCTGCACCAAGGCGCCCGCTGGGTCCAGCTTGGCCATCTCTTCGTAACGACGGTGCAGGCTGCCCTTATTCACCCCGATTCGGATGGGAATATTCTTGTCGGCAGCCGCGGAAGCAACTTCCCGGACGTCCTCCTTGCGCCCGATGTTCCCCGGGTTGATGCGCAGCTTGGCGATCCCCGCCTCCAGTGAGGCGATGGCCAGTTTGTGGTCGTAGTGGATGTCGGCCACGATGGGACAATTGACGTTGGCGATGATCCTGGGCAAAGCGTCGGCCGCGGCCTGGTCGTTCACCGTCACCCGCACGAATTCCGCGCCGGCGGTGGCAAGTTCCTTGACCTGCTGGATGGTGGCTTCGTGATCTCCGGTCTTCGTGGTGGTCATGCTCTGCACGCGCACCGGGGCGTCGCCGCCCACCGTCACGCCGCCGACTGAGATCTGACGGGTCTTTCTGCGGGGAGCACAAACCGGTTTGAAGCCGTTGTTCTTGATTTCCTTCATCTATTTTTCCTCTAGGGCGGGCCCGGCCTCGCGCAGGTCGCCCCGACGCACGGTCACTCCCGTTTGATCCAGATATTCCAGCATGGGGATGCCCAGTTTGCGGGTCAGCCCGCTCAACTCCCGGAAAGTGGCGAAAACCATGTCGGATTCGGTGGCGAAATGATCCCGCAGCTTGTTTTGCAGATCGTGCCAGGCATCGGCCGCCACAAGGTATTCATTATTGATGGGCGCGGCATATCCGTGGTCGACCAGATGGCGCGCCACTTCGACCGGTTTGAATTCGCCCAGATCTGGATCCTTCGCGGCGGCCTTGAAAACCGGTGACTCGTCCGCCCAGTTTTCCAGACCCGGCCAATCCAGTCCGAAGGCTTGCAGTTCTTTTACCGCGGCGGCCACTGCTTCGTTCATATTCTTCGTCAGGTCGGGACCCCGATCGGTCAAACCGATCCTGTCCCCCACCACCACCCAAGTCGCGGTTTCGGACAGTGATTGCGTGATGGCGGTCCACTCGTTGGTCCCACCCTTGAACTTGACCTTGCGGCGGGCTTCTTCCTTGGGAATCCCCAGGCGCAGCGGAAATCTTTTCGCGTAGGCCGTCACCAGGTCCCCGATTTTCGCTGAAAGTTCCTCGACCAGAACCCGGTGATACAATCGTTTGCCGACCAGAACGGCTTCGGGATCATCCTGCTGTCCCATGGCTTCACTCATCGGCAGTCCGGTGTATCCCGCTTCCCTGAGATTCTGGTGGAACAGCTCCGTCGGATCGCCGTCCTCCAGGACTTCCAGGATTTCGAGGGCCTTGTCTTCGAATCGTTTGTGCCGCTGGGGCCGCGGATCCAGCACGATTCCCCCGGCGATGCTGGTCACCGGCGAGTAGAAGCGCAGAACCATCCGGTCTTCCCGGGCGGCCACCAGTTCATCTTCGAGATGGAGTTGGGCCAGCCCGGTGCGCGCGCCCCCCTCGCCGCCCAGTTCCTGCTGATCGAGCAGGACGATGCGCGCCAGCACCTCGCGTCCCGCATGGTTGATGTGCAGCCGCTGGCGATTCTTGATCACCCCTTTGTAATGGGGCATGACGTTGACCCGGATATCGAGGCGACGCGTCACGTGAGCGCCGTCGGGGGTTGTAACCTGGAAGCCGCGCTGCATCTCGTCTTTTTTTACTCCGTGTAAGGCCAGGGCCAGCCTTTGTCCCGAGGCCCCCCGGGGAGCCTTCTTGTCGTGGACCTGGATTTCCCGCACCCGGACCTGCTGCCCCGTGGGCTGAACCACCAACCGGTCACCCACGGCAACGGAACCGGACCAGCAGGTTCCCGTCACGATCACCCCGGCCCCGGGCAGGGTGAAGATGCGGTCGACCGGCAGACGGAAAGGGCTGTCTTCGGCCCGCGCCGGCAGGGCCAGCGCTTCGCTTTTCAGGGCGGCTTTCAATTCCTCCAGACCGGTTCCCTTGTGGGCCGACACCGGGACAATGGGTTTGCCGTCCAGAAAAGTGCCCTCGACCAGTTCCATCGCCTCTTCGCTGGCGACGCCGATGAAATCCTCGTCCACCATATCGGTTTTGGTGATCACCACGACGCCGCTGCTGACGCCCAACGAGTCCAGGATCTCCAGGTGTTCGATGGTCTGGGGCATGACGCTTTCGTCGGCCGCGATCACCAGGAAGGCCAGGTCCACCCCGCCCGCGCCGGAAACCATCTGCTTGACGAATTTCTCGTGCCCGGGCATATCCACCACACCCAGCAGCACCCCGTCGCCCAGATCGAACTCTGCGAAGCCCAGCTCGATGCTGATGCCCCGCTCCTGTTCCTCTTTCAAGCGATCGGTGTTTTTGCCGGTCAGGGCTTTGATCAGGGCGGTCTTGCCGTGGTCCACGTGGCCGGCGGCGCCGAGAATGTAATGGCGTTCCGTCATGGGGTCCTGTCGTCCGGGTATGGGGTTTGCTGGAGTTCGATGTGGAAGATAACACAGCGGGGCGGGGGCGGAAAGAGCGCTGGATGAGGTTTGTGTTTTCGTAGCGTGGGTCCCTGCCGGCAGTGATCCAGGTGATGATTCATCATCGGGACAATAATGAAATTATCCTAACGGATCCCGATTGGCCGCCCTAAGCTCTTCCTCCCGCTGGTGCAACCCCCGGTGGCATCCTGAACATAAGGTCACCAGGTTTTCCATTTCGGTCCGACCGCCCAGGGCAACCGGAATTCGGTGATGGATTTCCAGAAACCTTGTGTGGCCACATCCGGGACCCTGACAGCGATAACCATCACGAGCAAGGACCAACCTCCGCAAGCGAGGGGAAATATTTGCCCGCCGCGCACCATCCTCCCTTTCAACAATGGCATCACAGTCCGCGGCCTTCAGTAAGGCGGGTTCGACCTCGAAAGTACCGCGGGAATTGTGCAACACCTTGCGATTGCACTCGGGGCACTGATGGATATGGAGAAGATACCCGGAGGCGCCGGCCGCCTGCCCGTCAGACGTGATCAAATCTGCCAATCCTGCCAGGATTAATTGCTCCTTTGAATCTCTGAGGCCCTGCTTTCGCAGGGATTCCATGATTGCAGACCACCGGGAATATTCCTCAGGGGAGAACTTGAACGCCACGTAACATTTTTCATCGGACGGGCGGGGTGGCGCCGGGGACGACTTGACTGGCCGAAGCTTCCGGTTGGGATTTTCAACTGAAGGATGTTCGGTTTTCGAGCCATTATTGTGTTTATTTCTTGCCCTCAGATCAGCTGCACTCACTTTCCCGGCCAACTCCACCCATTCCCTTTGCTCCGCGGGATCCGCATTACTGACGATGATCCTGGCTTTCGTCCAGGACAACTCCCCCTGGCCAAGAGCTTGTTTAACCTCCGGGAATTGTTCCAGTTTTTTCCCGAGAGCCAGGAATGCTTCAGTTTGGTTGCGGGATATACCAGCGGCAACGGAGGCATATTCCGTGATGGTGGAATATCCAAGCATTTTATAGACCTTTCGGTCGTATATCACCCGCAGATAGTGGATGCTGCGAATCAAACTTCGCTTTAGCGAAGTTATTGAAGACAGAAAATTTTTGTGCAGAGCCAAAGCCGCGGGCGTGGCAGTCAC
>JAGLCY010000015.1 GCA_023270185.1 Candidatus Krumholzibacteriia bacterium
TCGTTACGCAGGGAGAACCAGAAAGCGGAACCCGTCGTCATCAGGATCAGTCCGATCCGGATCAGATCGGCCCGGTGCAGCAGCCAGGCTTTTTCCAGCAGGATGGCGGGCGCCTGCCGGCCGGCATCGGTAGCCAGCGAGGTCAGACCCGCTTCGTACGGCCCGCGAAAAAGGGAAGCCGCTCCGCCCAGGAAAAAGATCAAACCCACCAGGCCCAGGGCCGCCGGTAGGACAATGGGCGGCAACCCAGTCGTTTCCCCATCCCGCCAGGATGCCGCGCCGCGGGCCGCAAGGATTGCCAGGGCAAAGGCCACCGTGATCAGGATCATGGAAGGGATCCTGAACTTGTTGAAGAACGGCAGCCAGCCGTAGAGCCATTCGTAGAAACCGCCACCGAAACTGCCGAAGGAGACCAGAACCGCCAGCCCGGACATGACGACCAACGCGAGGATCAAACGGCGACCGCCCCGCCCCCAGCCGGCCACCGCCAACAACAACAACAGGACACCGAAGTAGTTGGGATAATCGGCAATGGGCATATGGCCCATGTACGTGGCCTTGCCGAAACCCGCGGCCGCCGGCAGGATGAAGGTCCCGAGTTCCTTCGGCGCCAGGGACCAACCGGTGGCATAATCCAGGCCCACGCCTCCACCACCGGCGGTATCCTGGCCACGGATGGAAACGGCGGAATATTCGTGAACGGGCAGAAGCATGATCCCGGCGATCATGAAACCCAGGCCCAGGCCCAGGACAAGAAATCCCAGGCGGCGCCAGCGAACGGCCGCCCTGACCGCGCGCAGGTGGTGGTCGAAAGGCCATACCGTGTTCCACAAACCCAGCCAACCGGTAACCAGCAGGGTGTAATAAGTAATCTGGACATGGCCGCTGAGAATCTGGAATCCCAGGAGAAGCCCCGTCATGCCGACCGCGCGCCGACCACCACCGTCGAGAACCCTCAGGGCCCACCCGACGATCCAGGGCATATACATGGCCGCCAGGAGTTTGGACCCGTGGCCGTGAACACCCCAGGCCACGACCTTGGGAAACAACAACCAGATCACCGCGCCCAAGACCAGGTAACCCAGGGGCAGCTTCCAGCGCGACAACAGCCAGGCCATGCCCAGGCCGCCCATCAGCATATGACCCAGCATCCAGGTCAGCGGAACGAAGTGGAGTTGGTTCTGCAGAAAATTGAAAACGATGGTGGGCGGGTACAGGAACTTGACGTAGGCCAGGGACCCGAACGAAGGCATGCCTGCAAAAAGATAAGGGTTCCACAGGGGATATTGCCCCTCGGCAAGAAGGGTATCACCCGCGCGTTCGAAGGCGTCGGCGTTGCTGGAATCACCGCTCTGGAACACTTCGGCGTGAAACATGGGCCCGGGATATAAAACGGCCAGCAGCAGCCAAAGCACCAGGGTGATGAGCAGCCATCGGCCCGGCCCTTCGCTTGCGAACAGGCCCCCGACCCAGGATGGCAAAACGCTCCCGCGGGCAGGCTTCCCCTGTCCTGATGACACATTTTTCCTGGAGTTTTTACCGGCCAAATCGTTCTCCCGCAGAATACTCCGATGATGCGCCGCAAATGATATCATCTCCGGCGTGGCGATGTCCACCGGTCAGCATCGGGTGAGGATCAGTAATCCCGGCCACTCATTTCATCAAGGGCTCCCTGCAGTACGGCCAGGGCGGTGGCCAGACGGCCGTTCACCAGATGCCAACAGGCGTGCCCCATCAGATAGACCGACTGGGTCAGTATAAGGACAGGCCATCGGCGCCGCGGCCAATGCTTTCGCAAAAGACGAATGTGACTGCGACTCCTCAACCAGACCTTGCGGGGGCTCTGGCTGCCGACCGAAGCACTGACCTTGTGCAGCACCAGGGCGGACGGAACGTGAAGAATCAGTCCCCCCGCTTCGACGATACGCAGCGAGTAGTCCGCGTCTTCACCGTAGAAGTAGAAATCTTCATCCAAAAGACCCACTTCTTCCAGGACCCGGGACCCCAGCAACAGCGCGCAGCCTGTTCCGTAGTCCACGTAGCGGGCGCCGGGTTTCAGTTTGCCGGTCAGACGGCGGATACCGTCGTGTTTTATCCAGCCACTCCAACTCCCGATGGTGCCGCCGTCATACCAGGCGCGAGCCGGATCACCGGCATAACAGATGCGCGGCGTGGCTGCCCAGGCCTGATCGTCTCCCTGAAGGCCCGCTGTAAGGCGATCCAGACTTCCGCCGGGAACGATGGTGTCATTGTTCAACAAAAGGATACAACCGGTGAAACCCTCTTCGCGCAGTTGCCGCAGGGCCGCGTTGTTGCCACCGGCCCAGCGCAGGTTTTCTCCTGTCTCGATGATCTCCACTTCCGGGTGGTGCATGCAGGTCCAGGCCACGGAATCGTCCTGAGATCCGTTGTCCACCATGATGATCCGCAGGGAAGGGTAATTGCAGTCATGGAGGGAACCGAAGCAGTCGGCCAGATCGCGCCGGCCGTTCCAGTTGACGACCACCACGGCCAATTCACAGGGAGTTATACCGGAATCCTTTTCAGACACGGCGGGCAATCCTGAATTCCTCTTCCGGCCTTCTGCCGGCGACCACCAGTTCGGCTATCAGGCCCAGGCTGATGAACTGCAACGCCACCAGGATGAACACGAGTCCGAGCAACAGGACGGGACGCAATCGAAGACCGTTGCCCATCATCCAATAGACCAGGAAATAGAGACTGATGCCCCCGCCCACGGTCATGAAACCCAGACCGGCCCGGCCAAAGAAATGCAGGGGCGAGGTGCGGCGGGCATGCAGGAAGTAGACGGTCAAAAGGTCCAGGAAACCGTTGATGAACCGGGCCATGCCGTATTTGGTCTGACCGTACTTGCGGACGAAGTGGCGCACGGGCAGCTCGGTGACCCGGAAACCGTCCATGTGCGCCAGGGCCGGCACGTACCGGTGCATATCACCGTAAAGCTTCACGCTTTGGGTCACCTCACGACGATAGGCCTTCAGCCCGCAATTGAAGTCATGGAGGTTCAGTCCGCACATCCGGCTGGTGAACCAATTGAAGATCTTGCTGGTATTGTTCTTGATGAAGTTGTCTTTGCGGTCCTGTTTCCAGCCGGAGACCAGGTCCCAGCCCTCTTCTATCTTGCCCACGAGGGCGGGAATTTCCGCGGGATCATCCTGGAGATCGGCGTCCATGGTGATGACGATGTGGGCCGAAGCCGCGCGGAACCCCGCGGCCAACGCGGCGGCCTTGCCGAAATTGCGACCGAAGGAAATGCCGTGGACCTGCGTCCTGGCCGCGGCCAGCTTCTCCACGACATCGAAGGTGTCGTCGGAGCTGCCGTCGTCGATGATCCAGACTTCCCAGGTACGGCCCAGTTTTTGGATCGCCTCGTCGATGCGGTCCACCAGTTCGGGCAGGGATTCGGCCTCGTTGAAGGCCGGAACCACCACCGCGATATCACAGCGGGGCGCGCTGTCCGCCAAGGGTGCACCCTGGTCGTTCATCCCTGTTGCCTCCTGGCGATGGTCCAGTCCACTTCCCGGGCCAATCCTTCGGCAAAATCCACCGTTGGTTTATAGCCGATGGCCGCCTCGACATGGGTGCGGTCGGCGAAGGTGTCCTTGACGTCCCCCAGGGCCACCTCCTGGTATTCCAGCTTGGCCTCGAGGCCGGGAACCCTGTCCATCAGGATTTCCTGCAGCCGGGAAAGAGTGTCCCGGAAAACGAGCCGACTGCCCCCGCCGGTGTTGAACACGGACCAGTCGTCTTCGCTGGCGACAGCCAACAGGTTGGACCGGACAGCGTCGGCGACATAGGTGAAATCCCTGGTCTGCGAACCGTCGCCGTAAACCTGGAAAGTCTCTCCGTCCAGGGCGGCTTCGATGAACTTGCGGAAGGCCATGTCCGGTCTTTGCCGGGGTCCGTAGACGGTGAAGTACCGCAGACTGCTGGTGGGCACCCCGAAATTCATGGCGTAAAGAACACTGAGGTGTTCGGCGGCCATCTTGGTCACACCGTAAGGGGAGCGTGGCTGAGGCAGGGCTTTTTCCGTCACCGGCAGGGCAGGCTGATCACCGTAGACGGAACTGCTGCTCGAATAGACGAACCTCACCAGGGAATCACGGACTGACTCGTGCCGGCACGCCTCGAGCAGGCGCTGCGTGGCCATGACGTTGCGCCCGAGATATTCCTGGAAGTAGTCCCCCCAGCTGGCCCGCACCCCGGCCTGGGCGGCCAGGTGGAAACAGGCCGTCTGACCCGCCAGCAGATCGATCGGATCCAGGTCCTGAAGATCTTCCTGACGAAAAGTGAACCTCTCATGGTTCCGGAAACCGGCCATGTTTTCATGCTTGAGAGCGACATCGTAGTAGTCGGTCAGACAATCGACACCGGTCACTGAACAGCCCAGCTCCAAAAGAGCCTCGGTCAGCGTGCTGCCGATAAATCCCGCGCAGCCGGTCACGACCACCGGCGCGGCCGGACGGAGAATCTCGGTGACCCGCGCGGGCAGCGAGACGACGGTGTCCCTCAGCTCACTGCCCTCCATCGGTGCCTCCCAATGCCTCGTCGATGCGTTGTTGTTCCCTCTGCAGGGCCTCCTGCCTCATGTCTTCCAGCCCCTTCACCATATCCGGAGGTCTTTCCCCGGTCCGGCGTTCCCAGGCCAGCATGACGCCTTCGGCCCGGTCGCGCTGTCCGAGGGCTTCGAAAATGTGGAACTGGAGCTGATAGTAGTACAGGCGATCGGGGTAATCCGTCACCTGCCGTTCGATCCAGTCCACGGCCAGTTGCGGGACACCTCCCCTGACGATGCTCTGCAGGGTCTGGTAGAGGATCCTTTCCTCGATTTCCATGGACACGTTACCCTGAAGCGAGCGAAGGAATTCCTCGGCCTTTTCATCCTGATAGGCATACACCAGCAACAAGGGATAATACTCCAGGGCCAGTTCATTGTAGGGGGCGATGGCGAGACTCGCTCCGAAGGCTACAACGGATTTCTCCAGCAACCTGCGATACTCCATGGTGTCCGCCGAAGCCATCCGGCTGGCCTGGATGTAACACTCATAGCCCGCGCGATTGAGCGCGGCGGGATAGTTACCCAGAAGATGGTTGGCGTTGACGTTCCGGAAGACGTCGGTCCGGGGAATTCCGATCATGCGGGCGAGCGTGTCCAGGTCGGCGGTGGAGAGTTTCCGGCCGGCATCACCAAATTCCGGAGTTTCGCGATCATCGGCCAATCCCGCAAACTCCCGGTAGCGTAATTGACGACCGGGAGTATCCCCGTCCATGAGGGCACCCAGCCGATAGACGCCGAACATGTTCTCCATCACCTGATGAGCGTTCACCCGGGGCATTCCATCGGGACCAGCGATGTCCGTCAGCCGGTAGGCCATCCCCTCCATCATCATGTTGGGGAAGTAGCGGGCCATGTTCTCCTGTGGAATGGTGACCGCGAAAAACACCGGCTTGTTCGCACCGCTGTGGTTGGTGGTGATGATGTCGTGAACCACGTAGTCCTTGATCATCAGGACGGTGCGTTCGCCGGTTTTGGGATCCTCATAGACCCGATGCCTCAGGGCGTTGATCTCATCATCATCCCGTGTCATGGCCAGGGGCTTCACCGGGCTGTGTTTGAGTTGCTTGATGTACCAGGTAAGATTCACCAGTGACAGGTTGACCACGGTGACATCAGTGCGGAATTTCTCCACTTCCTGCAGGTACCAGATGGGGAACGTATCGTTGTCACCGTTGGTGAAGATGATGGCGTCCCTGTCCAGACCGGCCAGGATGTTCCAGGCATACTCGTTGGCGATCCGGTTTTCACTGTTGTCGTGTTCAAAATACTTGGTGTGGCCCGGGAAGGCGGGCATCACCGAAACGATCAGCAATACGGCCGCGACGGTCAGACCCAGCGGACCGATTTTCACACGAGGGATGCCCTTGCGCCAATTCACGCCCTTTGCCTCGGCCTCATCCGCTGACTGACCTTCGCCTCCAACCGCATACCGCATCAGGGCAGTGGCGCCCAGTCCGATAAACACTGCGAAAAACATGAAGGCCGCGAAATAGAAGTAGTCCCGTTCGCGCACTTCGTGGTCGGAGAAATTCAGTATCAGGGTCAGGATTTCCCCGTTGATCAGGTAACTGATCAACGGCAGGAATATGAGGGGACGAACCCGACGCAGGCCCTGGAACAGTCCCACCAGGGCCAGGAAGATCGGACCCAGAACCGTGGTGATCGCCGTCAGGGTTCCTTGTCCCGATCCGAGGAAATAGAACTGCTTGAAAAGGAAATCGTAGTAGTAACGGAACTGCCACACCAGCGAAGCCTTGCGTGTGGACGAGATCAGATCCGGATACTGTTCCCGGCGGATCACCGAAACGAGGGCCTTGAGGTTGTCCGGATCCGTCTGGTTGATGAACGGTTCGGGATTGGCGCCCGCGCGGATCAGCATCATCACATGGACGGTCAGGCCGATGAAAAACAGGACACTGCCCACCAGGGCGAAGTGATGGCCCAGGAAACTTCTGGTTATCACCAGGATCAGGTAGATGCCCAGGGTCAGAAGGAAGATTTCATTGGGCAGGGAAGTCGTGGACAGCAGGAAGACAAACAGGCCAAAGCTCATCAGAAGCAGGTCGATCACCGGCAATTGACGCCGCGCCGCCAGCAGAACCAGCACGAAGATCCCCGGGTAGGCAAAGATGCTGCCCAGGTGGAAACCCACGCCGAGGGCCAGCAGGTAGATCATCAGCAATAACAGATTATTGCTGCCGGGGTGTTCCCGGTGGTCGTACCACCTGATCGCCAACCAGGTGAACAAGGCCATCATGAAGGCGGACAACCCGTACACTTCGGCTTCGACGGCGTTGTTCCAGAAGGTCTCCGAAAAGGCCAGGAAAAAGGCCCCGACCACACCTCCGGCATGGGCCAGCCAGCCGGAATCGGGATCAGCGCGGCGCGCCAGTTCCCAGATGATCAGGTAGATGAGAGCCACGGCCAGGGCACTGAAAAAGGCCGACATGAAATTGACGGCCCAGGCGGTATGCATCGAAGCCTCGGTAATATCCGCCGAACCGAAGACGACATCGAATACCCGGCCCACCAGAACGTACAGGGGCGTCCCCGGTTGGTGCGGAACACCCACGATGTGGCTGGTGGTGATGAATTCCCCGGCATCCCAGAACGGAGTCGTGGGATTAAGGGTGGAAATATAGACCCCGAGGGTCACCAGGAAGACACCGCAGGAAATCAGCAGTTGGGGACGGCGCAGCCATTTCTCGATCAAGACGTCACCTTACACTCGGAGTTATTCAACATGAAAAGACCCGGGTCCGGGCCGGCGAAATCAACCGTAAACTAACACACCCGATACCGAGCAACAACAATTGGGTGAACTAGTTCCCGTTCCCGGTGGGCCGGCTCCACTTGCCCAGCCAGAGCAGGATTCCACCCTGCAGACTGAACACCACCTGAACCAGATAAGCCGCCACCCCCATGGCCACCGCCGGACCGGCCGCAATCCCCGCCGAGGTAAACAGTTCGGCCGACACCGACTCCCTCAGACCAATGCCGTTTATCGTAATCGGCAGGGTCAGGCTGATCGCCACCAGGGGAATAAGAACCAGCAGTTGCAGGGCCTGTTCCGGCGACAGGGAAAAACCAAGTCCCAGGGCAACCAGCAGATGAGTGGCCAAACGCAGGAACTGGACCAACACACTGAACAGGAAGATGCCGTTCAGCCAACGCACCTTCGGCCGATAAAGCCCGAACTCGATGGTGATTTTTCCCAACTGCCCGGCCAGCCGTTCCATCTTCAGACGGCGGAACAGGCCCGGCAACTGTGTCCCGATACGCCGGGACAACAGAAAGGCCAGGATCATGAAAAGCATGACCAGGATGGGAATCAGCACCAGGGTTATGTTCGGAAGGGGAATTCCGGCTACCGATGCGCCGGTCAGAACCAGCACTCCCAGGAAAGTCAATGCCCCCAGCCCGATCAAACGGTCCAGCAGGGTGGCGCAGAATACCCCGTGGGGACGGTGCTCCTGGCGACCCAGATCGACGATCTTGTAGGCGTCGCCGCCGATGTTGGCCGGCAGAAAATTGTTGAAAAACAGACCGATGAAATACAACCGCTGGATTTCCCGCCGTGGGGCCGTGATCCCGGCCATCTTCAGGATCCAGGACCACTGCAACGCGCCCCCGAAAGCCGACAACCCGTACACCGCCAGGGAAGCCAGAAGCCAGCCCCAGCGGGGGCTTTCCATGGCGTGGCTGATCTCAGCCAGGGACAGGCGGGACAGCAGGAAACCGATCAGGCCGGCACTGACAATCAGCTTGGCCAGGAAGATCAGCAGTTTTCTCGTCCGGCCGCTGTTACCGCCATTTTCCCCTGATGGATTCACGAAGTCGCCTTTCGGCCGCCGCGGGAAACGACTTCCTCGAAGAGCGCGAGGGATTCGGCCACGCAGCGGGGCCAACTGAAGGTGCCCGCCCATTCGCGGGCCGCGTCACTCCGCTGCTGAAACAGTGCGGGATCCCGCAACATCTTCATCGCTTCGACGGCAAAGGCCTCATGATCACCGTAGGGCACCAGGGCGCCTGTGACCCCGTCCCTGACGGAATCCTTCAGGCCGGGACGGTCACTGGCCACCACCGGCAGGCCGCACTGGTTGGCCTCCACCACGGTCAGACCCCAGCCCTCCTTGGGGCTCGGATTCAAGAATACGTGACAGCGATGAAGGGTGGCCACCAGTTCATCCCAGGGCATGAACCCGCGGAACTCGACCTTGTCCCGCAAGCCCAGCTTGACCGTCAGATTCCGCAAACGGGATTCGTCGGGGCCGCGTCCCATGACCAGCATCCGCGCCGCGGGCATCTCTTTTTGAATGACATCGAAAGCCCGGATGGCCACGTCGAGACTCTTGTAGCGGCGCAGGCGGCTCCAACTGACAACCAGCGGTGTTTCGCTGCGCGGCGGCGGATCGGCCAGAGTGAATTTTTCGTGATCCAGGCCGCAGTAGACGGTCCGGATACGCTCCCCGTCCATCCCCCGGGCGATCAGGTCGTCCCGCGTCGAGGGGCTGATCACTTCGAAATCCACATCCCGGTAGATTCGCGGAATCAGGCTCTCGGCGCCGTAGACATAGGTGGCGGTCAACGGATTGGTCTCCCGGTACACCGTGGTTCCGAAAAGGTGGGGCACGATGGCCACCAGGGGAACGTCACCCCGGTACAAAGGAGTGTAGAAGGGAATCTTGTTGATGTCCTCCAGCAGGAGGTCGTAGGAACGGGTCTTCAGCAGACGGCGCACAACAGGCGGCAAGATGAAATTGGCCACCGTCCAATGGCCGTGCCGATGGATATTGATGCCGTCGATGACGTCGTGCCGCGGCGCGTCCTTGTAACCCGCGCAGACCAGATCGACATCCCATCCGGCAGCCACGGCACCTTTGAGGATGTGATGCAGATGCAGTTCGGCCCCGCCCCCGAGGGGGTCATTGATGTCACGCCAGTTGACCGCCAGGATCCTCAGGACAGAGCCTCCGGCTTACGGGCGATCACCCCGATGGTGGGCGTGGTGTAGAGCGACAGCCGTCTCTTGCCGAAAGCGCGGCGCCATGCTTCGCCCAGACGGGCCAAAGGTGGAATCGGCTCCGGATGCATGGGCAGTTTGCGGCCGGTCCGGGTCAAAAGGATCTTGCGCAGGGCGCGATACCACAATCCCGGCACCATCCAGTCACCATAGCTGCGGGTGACGGTCAACCCTTCCCCTTCCACGATTTTTTCCAGTTCCGAGATCGTGAACTCGGTCTCCCAACCGGCAAACCATTTGTTCAGGGCGATGAGCATCTTCTTGGCCAAGGTGTAGTAATGGAAGGTCTGGGGCACGTCGACCACAAGATATCCGCCGGGCTTGAGCACGCGAATGTTGTCGCGCAGAAGCGGGTAGGGATCCGGAAAATGTTCGAGCAGGCCCTGATGAAAAACCACGTCGAAGGTGCCCTCGGCAAACGGCATGGTCGTGCCGTCACCGCACACCGGCGCAACTGTCACGTCCGCCATGTCCGCGGCCTTTACGGTCAGGCCGAGGGATCCGGGCACATAGTCGATGGTCAGAACCTCCGCGCCCGCCTTGGCCAGGGTCACGGCGTCACGGCCCGTGCCCGCCCCCACTTCGAGAACGCGCCTGCCGACCAGGCTACCACCGTCGGTCGGGTCGTAGATACCCGTGATCTCCCGAACCATCCTGCCGTCCGTGCCGTACACGTCGTCCAGGTCGAGGTTGTCGGCCTCTTCCCAGAATTTCTGCCAGTGTGCGGGAGTGGATTCTCTCACGTGGTTTCCTCGCCGTCCTGTGGATAGATCTGCCGCGCCGCCTTGTCCAGGACGCCGTTGACGAATCCCACCGCGTTTTCGTCGCAGTAGCGGCGGGTCAGTTCGCAGGCTTCGTTGATGACGACCTTGTAGGGGACATCGGGACTGTGCTTGAGCTCGGCCAGGCCGATGGTCAGGATGACGACTTCCAGGGAACCGAGGCGGGAAGGGTCCCACTTGTTGGTGATCAGGGAATTCAGCCATCGGTCCAGATCAGCAGCGTTCAGCTTGACCTTTCCTGCCAGATCGTGAGCGAAATCATCGGTTTCATCGGCCGATTCCCGACGGGCCAACTGGTCTTCCAGAGTATCAGTCAGATTCGCGCCGCTGATCAGCGAAGCGTACATCGACTGCAGAACGATTTCCCTGCCTTTTCTGCGTTTGCCCACGAGCTATTCCCCTGTCAAAGATCAAGAATGCGATCATGTAATAAAGAGGGAAGGCGGAACCTTCCCCGCACAAGTTTAACCGGGCAGACGGTAAATTGCAACCGGCCGGCGACCCGGTCTTGTCCGGGGAAGGAAATTCCCCTAAGGTGGCCGGGAACAGAAGGAAACACCGTCCCCCAGCCTGAGCCGGCGGTCCATGAAAGACAATCATATTTTCAACTTACGGTTTCGTGACCGGATCGGCCTGGCCGCCGTGGTGGTCACGGGCGCGGTATTCATGATCCTGCGGTTCGGCGAATTCCCCGTCGGCGCGGGGATGGATGACGCCTATTACATCGAAATGGCCCGCTCATTGGCCACCGGCCTGGGCCCGGTCATCCATCTCAACGGGATCGGAATGGACTGGCGCCCCGGCATCTTCCCTCTCGGTTTCCCCCTGCTTCTGAGTCCGTTGGCGCTTTTGATCCCCACTTCGGTGCAGGTCTTCAAACTCGTCCCCATGCTGTCATTGGCCGGACTGGTTCCCGTCTGCCTGCTGCTGGCCCGTTCCGCAAATTTACGCTGCCGTACGGCACTGACCGCCCTGGTCTGCCTGAACCCCTGGACCATCGCCTATTCGACAAGGGTTTTCAGCGATCTGCCCTTCGCCTTCGTCTCCCTGGCGGCGGTGTTGTTGTTCCTTGATACGGCCGACGTTCCCCGGATCATACGGCCCCGTTTTGCCGCTCTTGTTACCGTAACCGCCGCGGCGATCATGATCCGATCCATCGGCCTGGCCCTGCCCGTGGCGATGTTCGCGTACTGGATCCTGCACAAGCGGTGGCAACGGGCCCTGCTCCTGGTTGCCGGGGTGGGCGCGGCCCTGCTGCCCCACGCGTTTGCCAGCCGGGATTCCGGCGGGGGTCTGATCACGCGGGGTTATCTGCAACAGGTCTTTACCGGGGACGGAACCTTCGGATCACGATTCGCTCTCATGGCCGACAACCTGGTCGGCTATCTGAAGGAACTCCCGACTTTGCTGCTGCCCGTGTGGGGAAATCCCCTGGAGAATCTGGCAGCCCGGGCAAATCTGGGCGCGGTCTACGGACCCCTTCAACTCTTTCTGGGGACCGTCCTGGCCGGAGGAGTCGTCTGGGGGCTTATCATGACCGGCAGGAGGAACCGGGGCCGAGCCAGATTCCTGGCGATCTACATTTTCGTTTACGGCGCTGTGCTGTTGAATTTTTCCGGCTACCCTTCCGGTGTGCAAATCCGACTGCTGCTGCCGATCCTGCCTCTGCTTTTCCTGGCTCTGCTGGAAATCCTCGACCAGCCGACCGCGATTCGACGGCCAATGATCTTTCTTCCGGCCGTCTTTCTGCTGTTGTCCATGGCCCTGGTGCACAACGTCTATCGAACAAGCCGCCCCCTTGCTTCAACACCGGATCCCGGCGGAAAGATGGTCGCCGACCCGGGCCTGGGCGCCGAATGGGTCAGGGATAATACAGGATCCGAGGATCTGGTCATGGCGCGCTGGCCACTCAGGCAACACATCCATTTTCTGCGTCCAGTGGTGGGTTTTGGGGCTATCGGCAGGAAGGAACTGGACCAACGGATCGAAAGATTCGGCGTGGATTACATTTTCCTCGGTCCGGGCGAGTCGAATGCGGCCATGGCGGAAATGTTCGGTATCCTCGACGCGGATCCAGGCGGGTTCGAACCTGTTTACCGGGACTGGCGCGCCGGAGTGATGATCTTCAAGGTCGTGAAATCTCCCTGAGCTCGGCCAGAGCTGGTTTTGCCAAAGGGTGGCTGTGAAGAGACCGGCACCGGCCGCCAGGTGGATGTCCCGGGCGACCGGCGCGTGGATCATGTGGCGGGAGTGGAACGCGCCCAGACCCGACCTCACCGAAAGTCTGTCAGCCCTCGTCGATGCTCGCGCAAAGATCGATCATTTCCAGCGCTGTCAGTGCCGCGTCGAACCCTTTGTTCCCGGCCTTGGTGCCGGACCGTTCGATGGCCTGGTCCAGGGTCTCGGCCGTAACGATACCGTAGACCACAGGAATGTTCGATTCCAACGACACCTGCGCGATTCCCTTGGTCACCTCGCTTGAGACATAGTGGAAATGGGGCGTGTCGCCCTGGATGATGCAGCCGACGCAGATCACCGCGGCGTATCGACCCGTCTCCACGAATCGTTTGGCAGCGAACGGAATCTCGAATCCTCCGGGCACCCAGGCCGTATCGATCTGCTCGTCGGTGACCCCGTGGCGATGCAGGCAGTCCAGGGCCCCATCCATCAGTTCATTGGTGAAAAAGTCGTTGAAGCGGCTGCCCACGATCGCGATCTTCTTGTCCCTCGCGTCAAAATTTCCCTCGAATGTCCTGCCCATCGCTTTTCTCCTTTAGAGGTGGTCCAACAGGTGGCCCATGCGGGCCTTCTTGGTTTTCAGATACTTGACGTTTTTCAGATTGGGTTCGATCTCCAGGGGAATCCGGTCCTCGATGACCAGACCGTAACTTTCGAGTCCCACGATCTTGCGGGGATTGTTGGTCATCAATCTCATGCGACGCACTCCCAGGTCACGCAGGATCTGGGCGCCGATGCCGTAATCCCGCAGGTCGGCGGGAAAACCCAACTGTTCGTTGGCCTCGACGGTGTCCGCGCCTTCGTCCTGCAGCCGGTAGGCCTTCATCTTGTTGACCAGTCCGATGCCCCTGCCTTCCTGGCGCATGTAGAGAAAAACACCGCAGCCTTCCTCCTCGATCTTCAGCAGGGCGGCAACCATCTGCTGGCCGCAATCGCAACGCTGACTGTGGAACAGATCACCGGTCATGCATTCGCTGTGGACCCTGACCAGGACAGCCTTGTCCCGCGGAATGTCGCCCTTGACCAGGGCCACATGGGTCGCGGCGTCGATGCTTGTCGAATAGGCGACCATTTCGAAATCCCCGAATTCCGTCGGCAACGGCACCTGGGCTTCACGGACAACCAGCTTTTCGTTGTTGCGGCGCCACTTGATCAGGTCCGCGATGGTGATCAGCTTCAGGTCGAACCGGTTCGCGATTTCCCGGAGCCGGGGCATGCGGGCCATCTCCCCGTCCTCATCCATGATTTCACACAGAAGCCCCGCGGGATAAAGATCCGCCGCCTCGCAAAGATCCACCACGGCCTCGGTGTGTCCGGCACGCTTCAGCACACCCCCTGTCTGGGCTTCCAGGGGAAAGATGTGGCCGGGCCGGGCGAGATCCTCGGAACGCGTGGCCGGATCAATGAACACGCCGACGGTGCGGGAACGGTCAGCCGCGCTGATCCCGGTCGTGACACCGTAGGCCGCGTCTATGCTCACTGTGAACCTGGTACCCAGGGAGGCGGTATTCCGGGCCACCATGGGATGGATGTCGAGTTCCCGCAAACGCTCCCCCGTGGCAGCGAGGCAAATCAGACCGCGCCCGAATTTGGCGATGAAGTTCACCGCCTGGGGCGTCACCTTTTCGGCGGCGATGATGAAGTCACCTTCGTTTTCCCGGTCCTCGTCATCCACCACGACGATGATCTCGCCGCTCTTGAGAGCATCGAGGGCCTCCTCGATGGTATTGACAGCGCCATTATCGGATGCGTGTTCAGACATGTTGTTCCTCATCCTGTTCGTGGAGGTCGGCGCCGGCCGAATCCCCTGGCCAGCACACGGTCTACGGTCAAGGGCGATTGCGGATCCTGCCGCACGGCTCCAGCGCCGCGGGCCGCTTTCACCAGCACATCCATTTCAAGATTCACCCGACGGCCCGTCCGCAGGTCGGCAAACGTGGTCGCGGCCAGTGTGTGGGGAATCAGATTCACGGTGAACCCGCGGTCGAAAGGACCTTCGTCGACGGTCAGGCTCACTCCGTCGACCGCCACGGATCCCTTGGGCGTAAGGTAGGCCGC
Organism: Candidatus Krumholzibacteriia bacterium; assembly: GCA_023270185.1. Lineage (GTDB taxonomy): Bacteria > Krumholzibacteriota > Krumholzibacteriia > LZORAL124-64-63 > LZORAL124-64-63 > JAGLCY01. The sequence goes on from JAGLCY010000015.1 coordinate 14,681, forward strand.
CAATTCACGCGGAAGGTCCACGGTCACCAGCAGGCTTCCCCCGGCTTTCCGGATTTTCGATACGGTCCCGGTTCCGTCCACGTGGCCCTGGACATAGTGGCCGTCCAGGGGATCCCCGACCCGCAGGGCGGGTTCCAGATGCAAACGATCGCCGCGTCTCCACTGCTTCAGAGTGGTCAACCGGCGGGTTTCCGAAGCCGCCTCGACACTGAACAGACGGCCGGCCAGCGCGGTTACAGTCAGGCAGATTCCGCTGACGGAGATGCTGTCCCCCACACCGGCTGTCCCGGCGGTAGCCGGCGCCTCGATATCCAGGCGCGTCACCCCACCCCGGGATGCCATGCTCCTTAGTTTGCCGACCTCTTTGATCAAACCGGTGAACATGATGGTTTCTCCGTTCCCATCTAGACCGTAACCCTGGCCAGCACGTCCGCGAAATTCCGACGGTCGTGGATGACCCGCAGATCGTCCCCCACCTGTTCATGCCGGGTCAGGGAAAATTCGCGGGTCCGGCCTTCGGGATGTTGAATATCCCCGGGCCAGCCGATCCCATCCCCCAAAACCACGGGCGCGAGATACCGGACCCAGCGATCGACCATCCCCGCGTTCAGGAACGATGCGGCCAGCCGCGGACCGCCTTCGACCATGATCGTCAGCAGGTCCCGCAGGGTCGCCGCTTCACACAGGGCCACCGGATCAACCCGGTCAGCCGCTTCACGGCAGAAAAGGATCTCGCCTCCATCGGCCTCGATGACCGCCCGATTGGCGGACCGACGAGCGCTCATCCCCGCAAACACCACGTAATGGTCCCGGTCGAAGCCCCCGTTCCAGCTCAGATCCGTATCCACGTACCCGGCCATCGGATCGGTGTCCGGCACATCCACATGGTCGGCGGCCAGGCGTCCGTCCAGACGCGGATGATCGGCCCGGACGGTTTCCTCGCCGACCAGGACAAGATCAAGACGGCGACGGCGGCGGTGAACATCTTGTCGGGCGGCTTCTCCCGACAGGAATACCGGTGCGGTTTCCGCGCGGCCGGCGGACGGTGGGGCGAACCAACCATCCAGGCTGTGGGCGGTCTTGAGTTCGACATAACCATGGGTAAAATTGTCAGTAGCGGCGAACGGCCAGACCAAATCGAGGGCTTCTTCGGCCAGAACGCCGCAAATGACCTCGAGACCTCGATCACGCAGATAGCGGCAACCACCGCCGATGACCGTGGGATTGGGATCCCGGATGGCAACGACGACCCGGGTGACGCCGCTTGAGGCAACCGCCGGAGCACAGGGCAGGGTACGGCCCTCGTGGTTGCAGGGCTCGAGTGTCACGTAAAGGGTGGCTCCACGGGCGGCCTCACCGGCCTCGTTCAGCGCCACCGGTTCGGCGTGGAGTTTTCCGGGACCTTCATGGGCACCTCGCCCGACGATGACACCGTCCTTGACCACAACCGCTCCCACGGGGGGATTGGGCCAGGTGCGGGACTTGGCGCTTCTGGCCAGAGCCAGGGCTTCAGCCATGAAACAGCTGTCCAGCGCTGCCCGATCATCGCGATGCCGGCGATTGCAATCCATAGAATCCATGATGTCGCCTAGGGGATACCGATGATGGCAGGAAAACGGCGGGACACGCGCCGAACACGTGGAAATCAGACCCACGAGGGCGCGGTGGAATGACCGCCAACTTCTACCATCCAGACTTTCACTGTCGGCCCCGGAATTCCACCGAGTCAGCTTCCGCCTGACGAAATCCGGAATCCGGTTCGTCGATTCAGCGCAAGGTCGCGGGCTTTAACCGCCGGTGGGGAATTTCACCCCGCCCCGAAGTTGAGGTTCGATTTCGGGTGAAAATCACCCGAATTATATTGAGTTTTCTGTAACAAAGCTAGACGGTTGAAGCGATTTCGTCAAGCTCGACCTCAAGTCCGTTTATTTTGCTTATCCGTGAAAAACCGTGGTTCCAGCACCGGAAGATCAACCGCCGCCAGACGATGTTTCGCAACATCATAGAACTGGCGGGCCGGAACCCGACTGAAACCCAGCTTGATGTCATGAATAAGCTCACCCCGCAAAAAACGCCAGTGGTTCAGAAGGGTCGGTACTTTCGAGTTCTTCTCGTACTGGATCAGGCGGCGGTGGGAACTGCTGAGGTTGATGGACGGCTCATTGCGCTTGGCCGCGAAATGGATCAGGTCGAAAATTTCCCGATCGTCGACCAGGGGACAATCTTCAATGTCCCGAAAATGGCGCTGCAGGCGCCCGGCCAGATGTGTGTCGAATCCACCCCAGGTAAGATCCAGGAGAAACTTGTCGTAGGTGTCGATGGCGTCCATCACGAAGGCCCCGAGCATGGCGTCGTAACCATGTTGCGCCCCGATGTGGATCATGGCCAGATCGTCGCAGATTCCGTCGCCCATCCGCCGGCGGAAATAGGCCTGGTCGTATTCCGGATGGCTGTACGCCGCGTCCCGGTCCCGGCACACCACCCCGATGTCCCTCAGGGTGCGCAGTTGTTCGTTGTCGAACAGGACACTGCCGGTGTCCCCCAGACCGCACATCTCGAATTTTTCGCGGTCGACGATGAGAATCTCCCCGCCACCGATGTGAAAAGGCATACCGGAAAACGTGCGCCGGTGCTCCAGCATGGTCGTCTCCCGGCTGGACCAGTCGTCCATGAATCCCGCCAGGACCAGGCCGGTCAGGAAGGCCCGCGTCTCCACCTTCTTGTCCGCCAGGAAATCCACACCGAACAGAGGGTTGCCGTCGATGACCAGTTCCAGTTCGGGATGCCCGATGTTGGCGAAGATCCATTCACCGAAACGGGCCAGCATCCGGCCTCGGCGCTCGCGAACGAAATGGCCCTTGAGGTTTCCATCCGCGGTTTCCAGAACACTCAGCACACGGTCGAACGTGGCGTCGGGAAAACGCAGGGAGGTACCGAACTCGTCGGTGAACCAACCGTGGCCGTTCTGTGCCCGGCCCAGAACCGATTGGGGCAACAGGTCCACCAAAACACCGGGAGTCGCGGCAAATTTCTGGGATAGGAGGTAGTCGAAGTCCAGGGAGACCAGGCGTTCGAAAGTTTCGCGGTGCCGAATCAGGTCGAGGGTGCGGAACCCGAGAAAGCGAGAGGAGGATGACCGGTCCGGGCGACTGTCGGTCTTGCCTTTGACGCGGTCCAGCAGGGCCTCCACCCTGTCCACCGCCTTCCGTTTGCGGCCACGCTTTCTGCGGGATGGGTATCCCAATTATGCTCCCGTCAACGTGATAGGTCAGTCTGAACCGGCGGAATCGGTCGGCTCATGTGTGTCACCACCATCGGACCAGTCGGCGAACAGGGCGTCCACGAACAGATCGGCGTCGAAGACCGCGAGATCCTCCACCTGCTCGCCCATACCCACATATTTGACTGAAAGTCCGAGTGTTTCGGCGATGGCCACAACGATACCACCCTTGGCCGTGCCGTCGAGTTTAGTGAGGATCAATCCCTCAACCGGTATTGTCTCGGCGAACACCCGGGCCTGGGCCAGACCGTTCTGGCCCGTAACACCGTCCACCACCAGCAGGGTTTCGGGGTCCTTTCCGGTCTTCTTCCGGATGACCCGGGCCACCTTGCCCAGTTCATCCATGAGATTCGTCTTGGTGTGCAGGCGCCCAGCGGTATCGACGATCACCGTATCCACTCCACGCGCCTCGGCGGCATTCAGGGCGTCGAAGACAACCGCGGCGGGATCCGCCCCGGTCCCCTGCCCGACACAATCCACCCCGACGCGCTCGGCCCATATTTCCAGCTGTTCCACCGCCGCGGCCCGGAAAGTATCACCGGCGGCCAAAAGAACTTTTTGTCCCTCGCTCTTCAGGAGGTGGGCCAATTTGGCGATGCTGGTGGTCTTGCCGGAACCGTTGACCCCGACCACGAAAATGACCCTGGGGAAATCCCTGACCGGAGCATCCTCGGCAGTTTGGTCGGGAACCGTTTTCCCGCCCTTCTTCTTCTTTTTCTTTTTCTTTTTACCGACTTCCTCGTCCCAACTCAATGGCTTGACCCGCGGTTTGGCCGTCACGAGTATCCGTCTCACATCCTGGCGGATAACCTCGAGAACACTCTCCAGAGTGGCTTCGCCGCCTTCCTCCTTGAGCCGATTCTCGATATTGCGCGTGATGGCCACGGAGGACTTCACACCCATGTCCGCGCTGATCAACAGTTCCTCGATCTGGTCGAGGGTTTCCGGATCGAGTTTGATGCGGCGGCCGAACATGGACCGCAGACCGCCAACCACTCCCTCGCGGGTCTTGCGCAGACCAGCCCGAAACCTGCCCAGAGCTCCCTTGATCACTCGCTGGCCTCCAAGGTGTCGGCTTCGGCCTCGGGCACGACTTCCGCAGCTTCTTCTTCCCCGAAGTCCAGGGCCTGATCCTCTGCTTTTTGATCCACGTTCTTTCGCCGGTCCGCGATGGCCCGACTGAGCTCCTGGTCACTTTGCGTTTCGGCCACGTCATGGAAGCTGACCGAGACTATGCTGCTGCAGCCCGGCTCCATCATGGTCACCCCGTAAAGGTGGTTGGCCGTTTCCATGGTCAGCTTATTGTGGGTGATGACCAGGAACTGGGTGTTCCGACTGAATTCCCGCAGCATGTTCACGAAGCGCCCGATGTTCACATCATCCAGGGGGGCGTCGGCCTCATCCAGCATGCAGAAGGGTGAAGGCTTGACCAGATAGACGGCAAACAACAGTGAAAGAGCGGTCAGACAGCGCTCGCCACCGGACAGCAGGGACACCGTGTCGATGACCTTGCCCGTGGGCTGGGCCCTGACGAAAATATCGCTTTCCAGCGGATCGTCGGTCGATATCAGTTGCAGATCGGCCCTGCCGCCCTTGAAAAGGGTCTGGAAAACCGCGATGTAGTTGCGCCGCACCTCTTCGAAGGTCTCTACGAACCTTTTCTTGGCGGTACGATTGATTTCCGTGATGGCCTTGACCAGATCGTCGCGGGCTTTTTCCACATCGTCCCGTTGCTTTTCCAGGAAATCCAGACGCTCTTTCTTGGTCTCGAACTCCTCGAGCGCCAAGTGGTTGATGGGCCCCAGGGAACCGATTTTGGACCGCTTGATATCCAGCAGTTCCTCGGCCTGCTCGATCTGGAAGACATCTCCCTCCTTCTCGAGCTCTTTGGGCAAATCCCCTTCGTCAAGGGTGGCGACCAGGTCCTGGAAACTCCCCTGGTACTGCTCTTCCACCCTTTCTTCGAGATTGTTGCGTTTGATGTCCAGGGTGGCCAGCAGCGTCTCCATCTCGTGGGCCTGGTCCCGGAATCCGCCCCTCTGCTTTTCAATGACCTGGACACGTTCATGCCACGCGGAAGTTTCTTCATGCAGGGCCTGGATGCCCTCAGCGGACGCGCGCACCACCTGCCGTCGCCGGGACCGTTCGTCCATGGACTTGCCCAGCTGGGTCTGCTTGCTTCCGAGTTCTTCCCCCAGGGCCTCCATGGATCCCCTGCCGACTTCGATCTCCTGGGCCAACCGCTCCCTGCGGGAAAACTGTTCCGCCACGTTCTCACGCAGATGCACCAGGGCGGTTTCCGTCTCCCGTTGCTGGCTTTCCCGCCGCTGGTGGGTCAGACGGAGCTCTTCCACCATGGCCCGGGCTTCGTCGCGGGTCATCTCCGCTTCCTCCACCCGGCCGCGAAGATCTTCCCGGTGAGTGGTGCTGTCCTG
>JAGLCY010000150.1 GCA_023270185.1 Candidatus Krumholzibacteriia bacterium
TACGGGAGTTGCATTGCATGAGAGGGGCCAGGAAGCGATATTTTGACCAGGAGAGTGCGCAGGACACTCGACAACACTATAAGTCGTTGTCGTTGAATCGATAACAAATCCAGGGAAACAAGCAGATCTCAACTTCAATATTCAGGTGTGTCCCAATCCTGTCCCACGTTCGGGGCCGAACGACGACCACGCCCGGGACATGTCCCGCAATGCAAACGGCCGGCGGAAATCCACCGGCCGTATCACACAAACAGGATTGGACTCAGAACGGCAACCGAACCTTTTCGGATCCCTGGGTCACAGTTCCGATCTCAACAGCGTCGATGCCCTCCACCTTGGTCAGATCCACATCAGGAGGGGTGATCACCACCATACCGATGCCCATATTGAAAACCCGGTACATCTCGCTGTCGGCAACACCGCCCTTGTCCCCTATCAGTTGGAAGATCGGCAGGGGCGTCCAGGTCGAAGGATCAACATTCACGCACAGCCCGTCAGGAACAACCCGGGGAATGTTGTCGTAGAAACCGCCGCCGGTGATGTGAACCAGGCCGTGAACAGCGGACCGTCCCAGGACGGACCAAACGGCGCGCAGATGGCTCAGATAGCTCCGGTGAACCGCCAGCAAAGCATCTCCAACCGAGGCCCCCTCCAACTCGTCGGGTTTGTCAGTGACCTTTAAACCGGCCTTCTCCAACAGGACGGCCCTGGCCAGGGAGTACCCATTGGTATGAAGTCCCGTGCTGGGCAATCCCCAGACCCTGTCACCAGCGGTGATCCCGCTGCCGTCGATGACATCCTCTTCGCGAACCCGGCCGACGATTGTCCCTGCCAGATCGAACTCCCCTTCCCCGTAGACCCCGGGCATCTCGGCCGTCTCGCCACCCAAAAGGGCGCAACCATTCTCACGACAGCCCTGGGCAAAGCCGGCGATGATTTCAGGCAGAACTTCCTCCCGCAGAAGGGAAGTCGCGAAATAATCCAGGAAAAACAAGGGCTCGGCGCCCTGGACCAGGATGTCGTCCACGCAGTGGTTCACCAGGTCCTGCCCCACAGTGTCATAGCGACCAACCATGTTGGCGACCATGACCTTGGTGCCGACACCATCCACGCTGGCCACAAGCAGGGGTTCACCTTCAGCAGGTTGAAACAGTCCCCCAAACGCCCCCAGTTCGTTCCTGACCCGACTGTCCCAGGTAGACCTGACAGCTTCCTTGCTGCGAGCCAGGGCGCGGGTGGCGGCATCGATGTTCACACCGCTTTCGGCGTATTTCATTCAGTTCCTCCCGAGGGCGGACCGGTCGGTCCATAAACAGGGATACGTGTCATGTGTCAGGATAGTAACCAACAGATGATAAGAGCATGGAGCTGGAGGTTCAAGGAAAGCCGGACATCACCGGTTAAGGCATCCTCAGTTGTTCGAGCCGGACGACTTGAGAGAATACAGGGACAAGCGACGGTTCAGTGCGTCCAACACCGAATGCACCACGGCCTGTTGACGGTTGTGGATCGTGGAGCAGGTCCCGAACAGGGTGTCGCTGATCCGGCCTTCGACCACATCCACGGCGGTCATGACCACGGACTGCCCACCCATGTTGGATATGCGGACCTCGTTGAGATGAAGCAGGACCGGCTCGGACAGTAATTCAGTGATGGCGTCCAGAGTCGCCCGGGCCACCAGATCGACATCACCGTCGGCGTGGTTCGGACCCTCACGCGTTCCCTGGGCTTCCACCTCACCGGCCCGCAGTTGGACTTCCGCGCGGAGTATCATGTCCCGGGCCATGACTCCCACCCCGCCACAGATGATCCTTGGTGTCAGACCTTCGGCGACCAGGACAGCGGGCAGGGGATCGGGAACGGTTTCGGGTGCGGAATATTTTTCAGGTTCCGGCAGAGTGCCCACCGCAGCGCCGGATTTATCACCCCATGCGGGATTGCCGGAATCATTTTCACTGGTCCGGGATCCGGGGGGATGAAAAGTAACCCCTGCCGGACCGGGAATACCGGCGGCCTGGGTCGTGGCCGCGGCCACCGGAGCATCATCACCGGAAACAGGATCGGACGGAACGGAAACCGAGTTGTCCAGAACCTGGACCACCATGATCTTCTTGTAGTAGACATCTTTCTGCAGACGGACCTTCAACAGGCCTTCAACATCCCGAACGATATGACGGGGCTCGCGTTCCATGCCCGCCACCACATGCACGCCGGCGATTTCACCTGCATGATCAAGGTCAATTATGCACTGCAGGACGCCTTTGATCCGGCAGATCCAACGCTGAGCGTCACTAACCCAGGCATCCCGCTCGTTGGGGTCAAACTCCAAGATCCGCTCCCCCGGAAAAGAAATTTTATCAAAAATCACCGTACTGCATGGTGCATCTTGACATATTACCACAGCCCAATTAATCAAACAACTTTTACTTCAAATATGACGACTAAACATGGATTTTGGCCAAATGGTCACAAATGGGATGACATCCCCACCATCGGACCGCGCCTGCCCATCCACTCAGGGAACCATCATCCCCTTCAGAGTGGTCATCCTCGCCCCATAGGCCGCTTCGTCTATCTTGAGCAATCCCTCCACGTTAAAACCCTCGGGACAGAAACTCGCTGTCACCGTGCCGTCCAGCATGGCTTGGCGGAAAACCGCGTCACCGCTGGTCCGATCGGCACCGGCTTCGGCCAAACTGCCCATGAATCCGCCCGCGAAACAGTCGCCGGCACCGGTGGGATCGACCACGTCGTCCAGGATAATGGCAGGCACCGCGAGAACAGAGTCGGTCCCGAAGAACAGGGCTCCGTGTTCACCCTTTTTGACAATGACCCGTGACGGTCCCATCTGTCGGATGGCCACGGCGGCATGTGCGAGACTGCGCTTGCCGGTCAACATGCGGGCTTCACTGTCGTTGACCAACAGGATATCCACCCGTGACAGGATGGCCCGCAGTTCGTCGGGGGTGGTTTCGATCCACAGGTTCATGGTGTCCAAAGCCACCAAGCGGGGCTCGTTCATCTCGTCCAGCACATGCGACTGCAGAGCCGGGTGGATGTTGGCCAGGAACAGGTATTCCGAGTTCTTCCATTCGGTGGGAATTTCGGGTTGAAAATCGGCAAATACACCCAATTCAGTGGCCAATGTATCCCGTTCGATCATGTCGTCGTGGTAACGGCCCGACCAGTGGAAACTTTTCCCGGCGACACGTTTGATGCCTGAAACATCGGCCCCACGTTTTTCCAGCAGATCGAGGTCTTCCTGAAGGAAATCATCACCGACAACTCCCACACACCGAACGAGGCCCCTGCCAAGAGTGGCGATGGAAAAGAAACTGGCACTGCCTCCGAGTTGACGCTCCCGCTTTTCCCGGGGAGTTTCGACCGTATCGTAGGCAACTGAACCAACCACAAGAATCGACATATTAAACCTTCACTTCCAAAACTTCCGGGGCGTCAACCCCGATCAGATCCAACACAACCCGAAGCACGTGACGTGTCATCAGGCACAGATGAAGACGAGCCACGGTGATATCCCTGTCGCCCTTCAGGATTTTGCGGTCCTTACGCTGGTAAAACTGGTTGAACAGGCTGGCGACATCGAAGACATATCCGGTAAGTCGATGGGGTTCGCGCGCGTTGGCTGCCGAAACAATGACCTGTGGCAGCCTGATAAGCTCACCGACAAGATTCCATTCCACCTCATCGGGCAACCTGCCCAACGACTCATCAGTCACGTCTCCGATTTCGATCCCCTCCTCGGCGGCCCTATGGATCAACTTGCAAATCCTCGCGTGAGCGTATTTGACCTTGAACACCGGGTTCTCGTTGGACTGGGCCTTTGCCAGATCAAGGTCGAAATCCAGATGGCTGTTGGGCTTACGGGTCAGGAAAAGGTACTTGGCGACATCGGCCCCCACCTCATCGATTAGGGAATCCATGGTCACGAACTGTCCCGCCCGCTTGGACATCTTGATCGGACGTCCACCTTCCAGGAAAGTCACCTGCTGGAGAATTTGAATCTCCAGCCAGTCTTTCGGGACCCCCAGGGCCTCCATGGCCCCGGCCATCCGTTGGATGTAACCATGATGGTCCGGCCCCCAGAAATCGATGGCGCGCTCGAAACCCCGCTGGAATTTGTGGTAGTGATAGGCGATGTCCGCCAGAAAATAAGTCGGGATACCCTCGGCCCTGACGACCACGCGATCCTTCTCGTCTCCAAAATCCGTGGCCCGGAACCAGGTCGCGCCATCCTCCTGGTAAAGAGCGCCCATTTTTTCCAGCCGGTCCAATGCACGCTCGATCCGCTTGCTCTCATGGAGTTCCGATTCGAAATACCAGGTTTCGAAGCGCAGACCGAACCGTCGGCAGGTTTCCCTCTGCCAGCTGAGGATCTTCATGAGCGCGAACTTGGCGAAGTTCCGCACCGATTCATCCTCGGGCAATTTGCGCCAATCCTCGGCGTTGCCGGGCGGTGCCTGAACCCTCTGGAAACTCTCGTCGTCGAAGGCCGTCGCGGCTTTGGCAATTGCGGAAGTGTCCTGCTCCATGAGTTCCTGAGCCATGATCTCAAGGTATCGACCGTGGTAGCCGTCCTCGGGAAATTCGACGGTTTCACCCGACAACTGCAGATAGTGGGCCCGCAGGCTGAGCCCGAGCATCTTAACTTGCCTACCCGCATCGTTGACATAGTACTCGGCGTGAGAATCGTATCCGATGGCGTCAAGCAGGCGGACCAGGGTCATACCGAAGGCTCCGGCGCGGGCGGACACGACGTTCAGCGGCCCGGTCGGATTGGCGCTGATGAATTCGACATTGATCCTCTTGTTGCCGCCGGTCCTGATGTCTTTCAGGGCTCCATCCGGATCCAACAGGTTGAGCAGCAGCTTCACCTGGAAGGAATGTGCCAAACGGAAATTGATGAAGCCCGGCCCCGCGATTTCCACGGACTCGACGATGGCCTTGGGAAAATCGACACCAGCGGCGATTTCACCCGCCAGTTCCCGGGGTTTTCTACCCAGACGCTTGCCCAGTACCATGGCCAGGTTGGTACTCAAATCGCCATGGCTGCGGTCACGTGGTTTTTCCAGGAGGATATCAACGTCCTCTTCGAAAATACCGAACTTCTCCAGAGCGACCAGAAGGCCTTTTACCAGAAGATCCTCGAGCATACCAATCCGTTTCTCAGTCGGCGCGGTCGGCGCCGCTGGTCGTGGTGAAATTCAAATCGGGGTGGCGTCCGGCGGTTTCCGGCAAGGCGAACCAGGCGGAATCGAGATCAAGGCGCGGGGCATCTCCCCACAACTTTTCCAACTGAAAATATTCCCGGACATCAGTTTGGAAAATGTGCACAACCACATCGAAGAAATCCAACAGGGCCCAACGGCCGCTGTCCATGCCTTCAAGACCCTTGGGACGGTGGCCGGCACCCAACAGACTCTTATGCATATGTTTGGCCAGGGCCTGAACCTGGGTTTTTGAATTCCCCGATGCTATCAGGAAAAAATCGCACACGTCCGAACGGCCACGAAGATCTAGCACCACCAGATCCTCGGCCCTCTTCTCGAGGAGGTGCCAAGCAGCCCGTTCGGTCAGGGCGTAACCCGCCGAATCATCCGGCAGGGAATTGGGTTCGACGCCGGCTTCACCCGACTTGTTCGATTCTTCCTGATCCGTTCGCTGATCCATTTCATCATCCATTCTTATTCATCCCATGGCCGCGTTTATCCGGGCCGGGTTCAGTTCAACCGATTGATAACGTATTCCACGGAGACGGCCAGCAGGTCCTTCTGGGGTCCCGAAGCCACGGGTCCGAGGGCATCCTTGGCCTTCTCACCAAACTCGCGGGCCTTGTCGAAGGCGTAATCGACGCCCCCGAAATCGGTAACGAAAGCCTTGACCTCAGGCCAGCATTCCGCCCGCGTGGAACTGTCGGTCTGGCGAGCCAGTTCGCCGATCCGTCGCTTGGTTTCGGACGAGGCGTTGCGCCACGCCGCGATCAGGGGCAGGGTGATGCGGCCCTCTTCCCAGTCCTGTCCCGTGGGTTTGCCGAGACGCCGCTCGTCCCCCAGGTAATCGAAGATGTCGTCGGTGATCTGGAACACCAGCCCCGTCTGACTACCGAAAGTTCCGAACGCTTCTTCCGCGGCGGCCATCCGTTTATTGAAAGACACCCCTATGCGACAACTGTTCTCGATCAGCGAAGCGGTCTTCTGGTAGATGACCTGCATATACATCTCTTCACTGATGCCCATGTCGTAACGATATTCGAGCTGCAGCATTTCCGCTTCACTCATCAGGACGGTCGTGCGCGCGAGGAGTTCCACCGCGTGGTGCAATTTGGCCTCACATAGATTGTGCAGGGCCTTGCTGTAGAGGTAGTCCCCCATGATCAGCGCGGCGCTGGGCCCGTATTTAACATTGACCGTCGGCAGTCCCCGCCGGGTCAGGGATTCATCGATGAAATCATCGTGGACCAGGGTGGCGGTGTGCACGAGTTCGACGCTGGCCGCGGCGGTGATGGCATCAGGCGCGAACCCATCCCCGTCCTGGGCGGCCAGCAGCAGCAGGGTCGGCCGGAACCTCTTGCTCTTGCCCTGCCGGATGTGGTCGCAGATTTCCCGGGTTAAAGGACTGTCACCTTCGGCAATACGCCGGAATTCATTGTCGACCTGTTCCAGGGCCGGACCGATTTTCCCCTGCAGGGTGATCAGTTTGATGCGCTCTCTATCAACAAGTCCCATGAATACCTACTCTCAGAAAAATGTCCGTCCCGCGCCACCATCCGTGGCGCAGACTGCAAATATTCCCAATGGAAGGGCCCGGGTCAATCAAGATCCTGATTCTCTTTTTTACGGCGGCGACCGGTCACCGCTATGGATATCAGCACCGACCCCATATACAGGACCAGAACGGGCCCTGCCATCATCACCTGACTGATCACATCCGGGGGGGTTAATACCGCCGACAACGTCACGATGATGATTATAGCATACCGCCAGGTCCGCAATAACATACGGGGATTGACGACCCCGATGAAGCTGAGAAACAGGACCAGGAGGGGCAATTCGAACACCAGTCCGAAGGCCAGACACAACCTGGCCACGAAATTGAAGTATGGCCCCACCCCGATGAGAGGCTCCATGGCCTCGGTCCCGAAACTGAGCAGGAAGGTTATGACCTGGGGAATCACCACCAGGAAGGCGAAAGCAACCCCCGTGTAGAACAGCACAGTCGTGGCCAGGAGAAGGGGAGTCACCACACGTCGTTCACGTTTATAAAGCCCCGGCAGGATGAAACCATAGATCTTGAAGAAGATGAAAGGCGCCACCACGAACAAACCCACCACCGCGGACAGTTTCAAGCGGGTAAGAAAGGCTTCGTTGGGGGCGGTGAAATAGATCCCCTGGTCCCGGATGGGACGAATGAGAATGTCCAGCAGATCGGCTGACCAGAACCAGCACAGGATGGTGGCGACCAGCGCCGCGATGGATGAATGGATCAGGACACCGCGCAATTCGCCGAGATGATCCAACAGACCCATTTTGTCCTCACCGGAATTCCCGGGTTCAGGCTCGGACTCAGGCTGGTCCCTGGGAACTGGCGGATCCGTAACCCCCGCATCCGTTTCAACAGGGGTTTCCCCGGGCCCATCGAAGGGCAATTCTGGTTCCTGGCGGTCTGTCACTTGTCTCCATCCTCGCCACGCAGGTCATTCAGCAGGGCGAAAAACTCATTGATGTTCTGAAAGCTCCGGTAGACCGAGGCAAAACGGACATAAGCCACTTCATCCACATCCCGCAACTGTTCGAGTACATACATGCCGATGGATTCGCTGGGGACCTCACGCCGCCCGGCCCGGGCCAGGTTTCGCTCGACCCGGTCCACGATGATCTCGATCTGCTCCAGCGAGACCGGACGTTTTTCACAGGCCTTGGTCACCCCCAGGATGACCTTTTCCCGGTGGTAGGCCATTCTCTCCCCGCTGCGTTTGACGACCAGCACCGGTTGGGTCTCCACGGCCTCATAGGTTGTAAAGCGCTCCTCGCAGGTTAGGCATTCCCGCCGTCGCCTGACCGCGCGACCGTCCCGGACGGCGCGGCTGTCGACCACCTTGTCTTCTTCACTGCCGCAATGGGGGCACTTCACCGGTCAAACTCCACTTCCTGCCTGCATCACATGCCGGGATAAAGAGGGAAATCCCGACACAATTCATTGCTCTCGGCCTGCAGACCCGCCAGGACGTCGGCGTCATCCCGTCCGTTCACCGCCCGGTCAATGATGTCCGCGATCCGGCGCATCTGCTCCGGCCCCATGCCGCGCGTGGTCAGCGCCGGGGTCCCCAGACGGATGCCGCTGGTCACGAAAGGACTCTCCTGGTCAAACGGCACCGTGTTCTTGTTGGCCGTGATGCCCACGTGTTCGAGCAACTCCTCCATGTCCTTCCCGGTCAGCCCCTTGTTGCTGACGTTGACCAGCAGCAGGTGGTTGTCCGTTCCACCGCTGACCAGATGGAAGCCACGCTCCAGGAGAGTCTCGCCCAGCACCGCGGCATTGTCCACCATGCGCCTGGCGTAATCCTTGAACTCGTCGGTCATGCACTCCTTGAAGCAGACAGCCTTGGCGGCGATCACATGCATCAGGGGACCACCCTGGATGCCCGGAAAATTCATCTTGTTGATGGCCTTGAAGTGGTCCTTGCGACTCAACACCAGCCCACCCCGGGGACCACGCAGGGTTTTGTGGGTGGTGGAAGTCACCACGTCGCAATGGGGCACCGGGCTGGGGTGCACGCCGCCGGCAACCAGTCCGGCAATGTGGGCCATATCGAAGACCAGGACCGCATCGATCTCGTCCGCCACCGAACGCAGGATTTCGTAGTCCCAGAACCTGGGATAGGCGCTGGCCCCGCCCACGAGCATTTTAGGACGTTCGGCCAAGGCCTGATCGCGCAGCCGATCGTAATCGATGGTCTCGGTTTCCCGATCCACTTCATAGTGGATGGCGTCGAACAGCAGCCCCGAAAAATTGACGGGATGGCCGTGGGTCAGATGTCCGCCGTGCGACAGGGACAGCCCCATGATCTTGTCCCCCGGCTTCAGGAAGGCAAGATAGGCTGTCATGTTGGCCGTCGAGCCGCTGTGAGGTTGGACATTGGCGCGTTCGGCGCCGAACAGGGCCATGGCCCTTTTCTTGGCCAGCGTCTCGGCAATGTCAACATTCACACAACCACCGTAGTAGCGCTTTTTGGGATAACCTTCGGCGTACTTGTTGGTCAGGGTGGACCCCATCGTCTCCATGACCGCCCTGCTGGTGAAGTTTTCGCTCGCGATCATCTCGAGTTGATCGCGCTGCCGGGCCAGTTCGAGGTCCAGGACTTCGGCAATTTCGGGATCGGTTTTCCGTACTTCGTCGTACATGACGGTCACTCCTGGATCAGGTGTTTGTTTTCGTAAGCAATGATCTTGTCCACGCGACGGCCGTGCCGGCCGCCTTCGAATTCCGCTTCCAGCCAGGCGTCGAAAAGGACCAGCGCGGTTCCCGGGTCAACCTGGTCACCGCTGAGACACAGAACGTTGCTGTCGTTGTGTCGGCGCGTCGTTCGCGCCTGGTCGGTGGTGAAACACAGGGAAGCCCTCACACCTTTGACCTTGTTGGCGGCAATACTCATCCCTATGCCGGAACCACAGATAAGGACCCCCTCGTCCACCTTGCCGGTGCCCACAAGTTCGGCAACCGCCAGAGCGGCGTCGGGATAGTCGGCGGAATCCTCGCTATGGCAGCCCAAGTCCTCGACTTCCACACCACGGGAACGAAGGGAATCCGCAAGCAGGGCCTTGTGTGGGTAACCCCGATGGTCGGATCCCAGGGCGATCTTCATGGTTTGATTTCCTTCCGGGCTACAGGATCCTTGAAATACGGTTCCCAACCGGCCAACAGGCGCCGGATCTGTTCACACACGGTTTGGTATGTTTCCACCGCTCCACCGTAGGGATCGGAAACCTCTTCGGCTTCCACCGAATAGACACGCAGATTCAGGTCCACACCGGGAGCTCCGAGAACTCCTATGCCACCGGAGAAACCTTCACCGAATCGGCCGCGGAAAATGGCGGCGTGGCTTCTGGTCATGCCAATGACCCAGCAGGTATCTTTCAGGATACCCACGGAGACAGACCGTGAACAGTGGGCACCCAGATCGGCACCGGTGGCCGTGCCGTACGCCGCCGATTCCGGCGAGGCGGGCAAGCCGTGCCGGGCGCTGAGTCCCGCCGATTGGAATTCCAATCCCAATCCACCGTAAATCTGCCTCGCGACAGCCTCGGCCACCGGGCTGCGACAGATGTTACCCGTGCACAGGAAAAGGATGTTGCTCGCCATGCAATTCCCCTTGTCAGGCAAAATTAGACTTCGCGGGAACCCCCGTCAAGACGCCCGGGCTACGACGGGGGCGGGTTCAGGGGACCCTGCCGCAACTGGACAGGAGGCCAGCTTGTCAGGTCAATCAAGGCGCTGGGGCCGATGAGAGTGGAACCAGCCGCTTCTCCACGCGATTCCCGCGGGTTCCAGCCCCCGTCCACCTGACTGGAAAAATCCGCAAGGGCAGCCTTGAAATCAGGACAGGGACTTTCCCCGGAACGATTTGCGCTGGTGGAAACAAGGGGAAAACCCACGGATAGGACCAGGGAGCGAAGGGACTCCAAGGCCGGTACCCGGACAGCCACCGTCTGTCCTTTGGAGGCAGGCAGAATCAGCGAAAATGGACCTGGCCAGCAGCGCCGGCAGAAAACGGACTGGCGCTCATCGAGAGTCCCGGTCACCAAGCCGGCCTGATCAACGGAGCCCGCCAGAACCAGCATGGATTTTTCGGATCCGCGGCCCTTCAACGTCTGTATGCGGGCAACGGAATCAGGCATATCGGCACGGCAATGAAAACCGGGAACAGTATCGGTGCCCAGCAGCAGGACGCCGCCGGACTTCAGGAGCCCGACGGCAGCATCGAATGTCAGCAATCGGTCAACCACGATCAGCGTCCGCCCCGGGCCAGCTCCCGTCGGTATTCCTCCACCGCGGCAGCCACTTTGGCATCCTTGAGCGCCAGTATCCGGGCGGCCAGACAGGCCGCGTTGCGGGCTCCCGCACTGCCTACGGCCACGGTGGCCACCGGAACGCCCGGCGGCATCTGGACGATGGAAAGAAGAGCATCGACCCCGGCCAGAGGGCCGGACGCCACCGGCACGCCGATGACAGGACGGGCGGTGAGACTCGCCACCACACCGGGCAGGTGAGCCGCCATGCCGGCAACGGCCACAAAGATTTCGGCGCCGTCCTTTTCCGTCTTTTTTACGATGCGCTTCAACTTGTCCGGCTGCCGATGGGCCGAAGCGATCTCCACCAGGTAGGGAAGTCCGAACCTGTCGAGCAAGGGCAGCATCTTTTCAATGACGGGTAGATCACTGGCGCTTCCCAACAGAACCACGACCCTGGGGACCGAAACCGATCCGGAGCGGGAAATCTTCTTCCTGTCAGCCACTGCTTTCGCCTCCGATGACGGCGATATCCCGCCGGTAGATCAATCCTTCGAAATGTGTCTCGTTCAACAGGTCATAGGCTGCCTGCCGGGCCTCGGAAAGGCTGGCCCCGGTCCCCACCGAACCGAGGACCCTGCCCCCGGAGGTCACCAATCCCAATTCGGAATAGGTTGTGCCCGCGTGAATGATCCAGCGGTCGCTTTCGTCGGGCTCGGGCAGTTCAATGGCCTTGCCCTTGACGTATTTTCCCGGATAGCCGTCCGAGGCGCCCACCACCACCACACAGTGTTTTTTCCAGTCGGTCATGCCGGCCCCCGGCCAGTCATCGGGACCGTTATCTCCTCCTCCTGGCAATCCCTGGAGATAGCCCCCCAGTTTCCCCGCGGCCGTACTGACGCACAGTTCGAGGAAGTCTTCCTGAAGCAGGGGCAGGACAACCTGGGTTTCAGGATCCCCGAAGCGACAGTTGAACTCCAGCACCTGGGGACCCGACTCGGTCAGCATCAGGCCAGCGTAGAGAACCCCGCGATAGGGAATGTCCCGGCGACGCAATTCGGCCAGAACGGGCAGGATGATGCGCGTGTCGATCTCTTCATGGAGATCCGAGGGCAAATCCACTGGAGCGAAAGCCCCCATCCCGCCGGTGTTGGGCCCCGTATCCTTTTCCCCGATGCGCTTGTGATCCCTGCTGGGAGCAAGCATGCAATAGGACTGGCCGTCGGTCACGACCAACACCGAAAGCTCGGGACCGAAAATGCATTCCTCGATCAGGATGCGCAGACCCGCTCCCCCGAACCGCTGGTCGTCCAGGCATTCACGAATGAAAGACTCGGCTTCGTCGCGGTTCGAACAGACCGCCACACCCTTGCCCTGGGCTGCTCCGCAGGCCTTGATGACAACCGGCAGTTCGATGTTGTCGAGGTGCTTGAGGGCGGCTCGGGAACTGCTGAAGGCGTGATGGTGGGGAGTGGGAACTCCCGCGGAGGCCAGAACTTCCTTGGCGAACTCCTTGTCGCCCTCGAGCCGGGCTCCCTGGGCGCCCGGCCCGAAAACCGCGAAGCCTGCCTTGTGCAGGTGATCGGCAAGGCCCTCGATCAGGGGATCCTCCGGACCGATGATCACCAGGTCGACGGCCTCCCGACGGCAGAACCCCACGACATCGTCAGGAACAAGGGGATCGAGATCCACGTTCTGAGCCAGGACCCCTGTCCCGGGATTGCCCGGAGCGGCGAAGATGATCGGATCCTCGGGCGATTGGGCGAGCTGCCGAACGATGGCGTGCTCGCGCCCCCCGGCGCCGATGACGAGAACTTTCCTGCCCATTGGGATTTCCTCCTCCGTGGGAAAGACCTGACGACTGCTGCAAATCACGCTGTTTCCTGGAATTTACCTCAAGACGGGCGACTGGACAACGGGAATCAGGCGGGAATGATCGTGGTTCCCCGGTCCCCGGCCACCGCTGCCAGGATATGCTCAGAAGAGGTAATGATGACCGACTTTCCTCCACCGGAAATGAAGGAGACGGCGGATTCGATTTTTGGTCCCATGCTGCCAGGCGGAAACTCCCCTTCGGCCAGCATTTTCGTGGCCTGATCCACGGTCATCACGTCGAGAGCTTCTTCGTCCGGTTGCCCGAACCGGACACAGACCTTTTCGACCTGCGTGACGATGATCAGCACATCGGCACCGATCAGTCCACCCAGAAGAGCGGCGGCCCGGTCCTTGTCGATCACCGCGTCGACCCCTTCAAGAAGGCCGTCATCGTTCCGAATGACAGGCACCCCTCCCCCGCCGGTGGCGATGGTCAACACCCCGGCTTCGACCAGGGTCCGGATGGCCTCCCACTCGATGACCTTTCTGGGGGCGGGACTGGGGACAACCCGACGCCAGCCGCGACCCGCGTCCCTGACGATGGTCCAACCGTTCTCGTCGCGAAGCAGCCCGGCCTGTTCCTCGTCATAGAAGGGTCCGATGGGTTTGACCGGTTCGGCAAAGGCGGGATCCCCGCGATCGACCAGCACCTGGGTGACCACAGTGGCCACCGGGATATCCAGGCCGATCCCGGACAGGGCGTTCTGCAGGGATTGCTGGAGCATGAACCCGAGCCCGCCCTGACTGTCGGCCCCGCAAACGAACATCGGCATGGGAGGAATACCGTGCACTGACATGCCGGCATCATTGCGCAACACGATATTGCCCACCACCGGCCCGTTGCCATGGGTCATCACCACGCTGTTGCCGTCGGCGGCAAGGCGGGCGACCTGCTTCATGGTCTCCCGCGTGATAGCGGTCTGCTGCTCGTAGGTCCCCTCCTGCCCCACGGGGATGATCGCGTTTCCCCCCAGGGCGATGACAAGCCTAAGTCCCGCAGTGGAACCTCCGCTAACCGCCATTGCGGACCGTCGCGGCAAACTCCGCGAAACGCTCGAGCGCCTTGCGAATATTGTCCTGGCTGTTGGCGTAGCTGAAGCGCAGGTAACCTTCGCCGAAAGCCCCGAATGACGTACCGGCCAGGGCGGCCACCCCGAACTCGTCCAGGAGACGAACTTCGACTTCCTTGCTGGTCAGGCCCAGCTCCGAAATGTTGGGAAAGACATAGAACGCCCCGCGGGGTTTCTTACAGGAAATGCCTTCGATGGCGTTCAGCCCCTCGACCAGCATATCCCTGCGCACCTTGAACTCCGCCACCATGGCCTCGGCCGCGTCCTGGGGACCGGTCAGGGCTTCGGCGCCGGCGATCTGGGTGAAGGCCGCGGTGCAGCTGGTGCAGTTCGTCTGGAGCTTGGCCACCGACGCGGCCAACTCGACGGGCATGATCCCGTACCCCAACCGCCAGCCGGTCATGGCGTAGGTCTTGGAGTGCCCCTCCAGGATGATGGTGCGTTCCAGCATTCCCGGCCGGGTCGAAATCGAGTCATGGGTTCCCTCGTAGATGATCTTGCTGTAGATCTCATCACTGAGCACCCAGAAATCATGTTTGACCGCCAGTTCCGCGATGGCGTCCAGGTCTTCGGAACTGAGCATCCCGCCGGTGGGATTCTGGGGCGAATTGATGATCAGCAATTTCGTCTTGTCGTTTGCCAAAGCGCGGAGGTCCTCGATGTCGAAGGAAAAATCCTTCTCCTCGGCCAGCTTCAGGGGGACCGCTTTGCCCTCAAGGAAATTGATCACCGATTCATAGATGGGAAAGCCGGGATTGGGATAGATGACTTCGTCGCCGGGATCGACCAGGGCGGTCAGCGGAAAATAGATGATGGGCTTGCCGCCGGGCACGATCACCACGTTGTCGGGACCGACATCGATGCCGCGATCGCGGGAAATGTGTTCGGCGAAAACCTTTCGCACCTCGGGTATGCCGGCGGCGGGACCGTAATGGGTGTATCCCGAACGCAAAGCCTCCACAGCCTTGTCGATGATGTTCCCAGGGGTATCGAAATCAGGTTCCCCTATTTCCAGGTGAACAATGTCACGACCTTCAGCCTCCAGGGCCTTGGCCCTGGCCAGCACCTCGAACGCCGTCTCGGTACCCAGTCTTTCCATACGCTTGGCCAGCATGACGCACTCCCTTGTGGCTTGGGATGACAGAAATGGGGCGGGATAGTCCCGATTGCCGCAAACGTATGATTCCACAGGGTTCAAGTCAACCGGATCAGGTCAGGCTCTCCAGGTATTTTTTGACTTCCCGGCCCACTTCCTTGCGAATACCGGACTTGTCCAGGGCCATGCGTTTGAGATCGACCTTGCTCACGAATTTCACATGCATGAATTTCCGCAACGTACTGAGGGAAATATTGACCGGACTTCTCAGACAGGCCAGGGGCACCCCACGGTTGGCGAATCCGGTGTGGAGTATCCGGGCCTTGCAGATGGTTTCGATGACAACGGGATTGCGGGTCCGGTTGACCACCTCTTCGACCAGACCCGGAATGGCCACGATCTTGGGATTGCGCAGGAACCCGAGCAGAACGCTTGTCGATTGGATATTCGTCATCACCAGGTGTTTCAGCTCGGCGGAGGTGGCCTCGTTGAGATCGATTTCCCCATCTTCATCGATTTCGGCACCGGGTTCGGCCAACAGGTCATCGGCCCAGACCTGGATTTCATCGGCCTGCTCATTGGTCGCAGGATCACTGGCCACCGTGGGGAAATCATGCTCCAGATAGGCACCACCTTCCGGAATGGCGATGACCAGGGATTCACCCTGGATCCTCATCCCGGACAGATGGGCTGCCTCTTTCCCCATACCACTATCGGCAATCTCCAGGATGTGACCGCAGGCCTCCGGGAAACCGGGAGGTAAAGGCAGGTGGTATTCGGTCTCGTTGCCGTCAGTGGGAAAATGTGTTTGGATCAGAAGCGCGGCGGTGACCAGATCGAGCTCGACCCCCGGAACCCCGAGCAGGGCCAGCCTTTCAGCAAGATCCTGCAGCTGTTTCATACAATGGGCCATCACCGGAACCCGCACCGGGTGATCAGCCAATCCCTCGAACAGATCAGCCAGGGAAGCCAGTTCCGGATCCCCGGACAGGGCAGCGCGCAAGGCTGTCCGGTCATTGTCCTCGAGTACGTCCAGAGAACGCGACTGGGGCTTGTTGAAATCCGTTCCCCGGCATCCCTCCTCGATCCAGGAAATCATCTGTCGCAGATCCCGAATTTCCGCGTCGGCCACGCCCAAAATGGGAAGAATACGACTGATGGCCGCCACCCGGAATGGATCGATGCTTCCGGCCAGGTGGCTTATGCGTTCCTGCCAGGCATCGACTTCGAGCCTCAGAAGTTCGACCAACAGTTTTCGGTCCTCGGCTTCGAAATCATCGCCAAGGGAAAGCCTGGCAAAAAGGAGTTGCAGGTTGTCCCGCAGGGAGGGCCAGGGTGGCTCCCGGCCCGGGCAAACGGATGTCGAGTCGGAACCCAGTCCGCTTTCCCGATCCAGGGCAAGGCACCGGTTAGTCATTTCATCCAACCGCAGAAGCCAATCCTGATGGATATTGCCTGGATCTTCACTATCACTGAGAATACGAAAGTTCAGACGCCGGGAGGAACTGAATCGCGCCACCCGGGGCATCAACCTGTCGCCGGGCGTGGAAACATCGACAAAGGCGGCCAACAGCCGGGCGCCGGCAGGATCACCCTGGATAGCGAGATACTGAATGCCGATAAGATATTCTTTTACAATTGCTTGTAGGCCATTCTTGCGGATAAACATGAACAAGCTCTCGGCACGAGCCGCCACATCCGCGTCGGCATAGGCCAAGGCACCGAGCCCCTCCAGAATGGACGCGTCAGGTTCCCGCGCGGGCAAGACCGTTGATGAATCCCATGGAAGTTTCAGATTCGCGATCGTCACTTGGAATCCCAGCTGTCGAATATACCAGTGCCTCCGGTGACCTCCCCTTGGGATTTCACCGTTCCAACTCGTAAATTCTTTATCGGCAAACCGATTACAATATTTACCCCCTGTTCCGGATCTACCAGCGGAATCCGGCTTCTACCCAAACAGTGCGCACGATTATTTCCCCGCCGCCGGGCTCAGGGTTTCGCAACGACCCGGCAACCTGCACCCGGACTCCCCCATAAAGCCATTCCAGGCCCATGACCGTTTCGGACCGCCAACGGCCCCAATGCCTGGGAAGCACCATTCCGGTAAGGGGACTGATGGCACTGACCAGGTCCACGGGATCGCCCCAGGCCGTTACCCAGGCCCCCCTTAATTTCCAGGTTTCGCCCAGGACATACTTTCCCGTCAAGCTGACCAGACTTCGGCGCCCATTATCGACTTCCTTGTCCAGACCGTAGGACCGGACCATTAGCCGGGCCCTCAACCGGGCTTGCTCCAGAACGACCTGGACCGAAATAATAGTCCGACGTTGGGAACCTGCCGCGCGGGGAGGTTGCCAGGGATACCGTTCCGACCACTGCCACGCCCTGAGGTCTGTGCTGCGGTAGCGAACAGCCAGTTCGATCTGTCTCGACAATTTTCTTCCGGCTTGAAGATCGATCAGGGTTTTCACTTTCCTGCTGCGGGAACCAACCCTGTCAAGGTTACTGCCCAGATGCACCATGCCCCGCAAAACGGTCCCCGAACTCGTGCGGGTGTACCCCCGCAGGGCCAGCCCCCGGCCATCCCAGCCGGGCAGAACGGCGGGACGACTGGCCAGGCCGGGTTTCTCGGCCAGGTCGGAATATCCGAACAGTCCCTCGATCCCCGATCCGCCGGCCGGTTTCCATCCAACCTGCAGAACAGCTGCACCCGTTGCCGGAATCCCCGGCGCGGCCTGCCAAACCATGGTTTCGAAACTTCCGTAAATGGGTTTGTTTCTCATCCCTCCGGCCAGACTTGCTCCACTTTCCTGATTTCCGGAAAAACCAGTCACCGAAATTCGCCAGTCCTTTTGATGACAACCCAGTTGAACCACACTTTTGTTTTCCACTGAGGAGTCGATCGCATTTCGAGGGCCGCCGTTCATGGCCCTCAAGCTCCAATTGCCCAGCCTAACACTTCCCCCGAAACCGGACAGAGCACGCGGATCAGCCGTGCCCAGCCAGGTGACCAAACGTTCAACTCGTGGAGAAAAACCCGTGTCCGCCGTCAGTGAAGACCCCCGGCCCGGTGCCCCTATCAACAATCCGTGACCCTGAATCATCCCAAGTTCACCCACCCGCAACTCGATCGGGCCCGCCCCGGCCTCGATGGTTCCTGTGGTTTCACGTTGCCCCGACCTGTATTCCCGGACCCGGGCGCGCAATCTCAACCATCGGGTTTCCAGGGTCAACTTGCCGTAATGATCCAAACCTTCGTATTGAAAATGTCCCACCCGAATTTTTGCCGATCCATGGATGGGAATCCGAAGTCCGCCTCTCCTTCCTTGAGGTTCCGATTTGTCCGCCTCAGCCAGAAACCGGGCCAATTCCTCCCTGGTCGGGGGAACACCGGCCTCGGAAAGGACCCTGATGGCTTCTTCGACCTCTTCAAGGTCATCCCCGGGACCATCCGGGGTTTGGTCAGGCGTCGACTCCGGATCAATATTCTCCTGTGCCGCCGATTGGATTGAAAGGATGAGGGCCAGGACAATCAACAGCGGGAATTTCAGGTAACCACTCACCAGACGGAGGCTTCCGGATCCCCGACGCCGAGGTGAAATCGATGGGTGAGGCCCAGGGCGGGATGGACAATGTGAGAAGTGTGCAGCCAAAGGCCACCCATCCTGATCACCAGGGCCCCACCCAGGCTCCCTGTTTCGGGATCAGCCCTGACACTCATTCCCAGACGTGTCGTCAGGCGGCCCATTATTTCCAGGGACAGGATCGGATCTCCGTCACTTCGTTGATCAATCCGGACAGCCACCCCGCTCCCGATGTGGAAAAATTTGATTTCCGCCAGGGTTCGCCGCCCCCCTCTTCCATGCCAGTCGGGCAAGCTCCCCGGATGCAGGCGAAAGGCCACATTTCCGGTGAGATGGGCCCCCAGGGAGAAGGATAGTCGACCTTCCAGATCCGACTCGAGGCTGGTGGCGAGCTGCTCCCCGGCAACGCTCCAGCGCCGCGCCCGCACCCGCACTCCGGCCTGGGGGTTATGGCCCAGGCGAAAGCGTAGAAGACTTGTTTCTTCGACCATCAATTCATCGCCTAGTCGCTCCCAGGAACCCGCCAGGTACCA
>JAGLCY010000151.1 GCA_023270185.1 Candidatus Krumholzibacteriia bacterium
ACCATCACCGGATCACCATGAGGCATTTTTCCCGGGCCAGGCGGTTGAAGTTCACGTCCAGAATCTCCAACAGCACTACAAATCCCCCGGGGCCCGAAGGACAGCCATGGTCATCCCTGCCGTCCCATACCAGATCCCTGGGACCGACTCCCAGATTATCCCCGCCAAGGTCCCGCACCAGCACGCCCCACAGATCGAACACCCGCAGTTCCCATCCGGACTGTTGGCCGGTCAACGCGAACTGGAAATGGACGGTGGAAATGCCCACGGCGGGATCCATGACCCGGGGCTTGACGGTGAATCCAGTAGGGATGCTCCCGGCCATGGCGACACTGTTGGCGCAGCCCGGGGTCGAACCGGTCATGGCTGTGCAGGGAGCCCAATTGGATGCCCCCGGATTCCGCGGAGTCGGCGCGAGCCTTTCGAGGGACAGACCCGGATCGCTCTCACCTCCGATCAGGGCCACTTCACTCCCGATGGTCAGGTGGTCGATCACATGGCCGGCAGGATCGGAAAGATAAAGCCTGTCCGCGAAATTCCGATCCCCGGTGGGCGTATTGTTCAGGGTGGGCCAACCCGCCAGGTTCACCTGGTGGGCGCCGGCGGATTCAGGCGTGCAGCCACCAACCGCACCATGCGCAAGGTTGTCCTGGCGCCACCCGCTCAGGGCAAGGGAATCCTGGGCCACAACCAGAAATTCCCCCGGAGCCAAAGTGAATGGGGGCAGTGGTCGCCAGGAACCATCCTCGTCCCGCAGATTATGTCCAGTCAGATCAACTTCCCGCCCCCCGCCTACGGTGATTTCCACCCATTCCCCCTGCCCCTGCCTGGGAACGGCCATGACTTCATTGAGGTTCAAATCACCCGGGCCCACCTGGAGCGATGCCGGGTGAAGGACCAGGGTGTCCGTTCCCGCGGGATGGGGAACCAATACTTCAAGCTCCAGAAGCCCGAATATCGGAGGCTGGAAGATCCAGCTTATCCTCCGTTCCTGGTCCGTTGGTAATTCATCCAGCAGGGAGGAATGCTCCTCACCTGCGACCCTGAGCAGGATGGGACCCACGGGGAAAGTCCCGGTCCCGTTGTTGAAGATTTCCAGGGTGAAACGAACCGGCATCGAGAGTCGATCCACGGTGGGCGGATCCAGTTCCCAGGCAACCACGGCCAGGGAAAAGGGCAGAAAATTGGGGGCGCCGGGTGTGGGTGAAGCCAGGACAAAATCAGAACGATTGTTCCCCGAGTCCCGACCGTCGGGCCGTCTTGACAACGATTGACCGGGGGCTATTACCGCCGGTTCAACTTCCATCATAGCCGGATCCGTCAGCAGGCCGTAGCCCACCAGATCCAGAACGTCCTGCCCTCGAACCAACCGCACCGCGTCAGGACCATTTTGAAGACCAAGGTACACCTCAGCCTGGCCGGCAGGATCACCCAACCAGTTCCTGTCGACGATCAGGTACCGTTGGCCTGACTCCAGGAAATGGCCCTCGCCACCTGTCCAGCGGTTCTCCCAAACAGCTCCGGTGGCCCCATTGGCAAATTGCAGCGACACCCCGGACAGGGATTCGGACTCGCTGCCGGTGTTGAACAATTCAACGAATTCTCGACCACCGTCGCTGCCTTCCGGATCAGGGAGAAATTCATTGATGACCAGGGAGGCCCAAGAGGCATTGGGAAACACGACAAGGACCAGGGCGACCATACCCCGAACAAGTCCCATGAGGTCCACAGCGACCCTCAGAGTGATCCCAGGGGTCTCCTGAGAAGAATCCATGGTAGCCAAACATTCCGGGAGGAATGATGGAAAGTCAAAGCAGGCCGTTGCGGCGCCTGAGGAACCACTCCATTCCCAACAGCAGTACAACAAGCCCCAGGAAGGGCCAGCCGGACCAGAAATCCAAACGGTTCCTGTGAGCCACCACCTGGCCGTTCCAGGACTGGGCCAAGAGTCCGTCAATCAGCTGGGTTTCGGCACCGACGGAACCTGCCATGAAAAATTCGCCATTGCCCCTGGCCGCCACCTGAACCAGGCGCCTGCGGTCCATCCGCACCTGGGTGGACTCGATGGAATGTCCTGAAACCACCAGACTTTCCACCCTGCCGGTGACCGGAGGCTCGCCCTCGCCGATCAGTTGGACCGAATACCTGCCGGGCGGCAGAGGCGGCAACACGACTTCGGCGAATCCGGATGCCCCGTTCCGGCGGGAAAGGGCAAAAGTCCTGACCCGGCTGGAATCGGATCCAACATCGGTGTGACGCAACTGGAGGGACAGTTTCCGATCCGCCACCGGACGACCTCGCATATCTCGCCACTGGGCCGCCAGCTTAATCCTTTCCCCCTCCTGGAAAACGGTCTGCCGGCCCGTGAACACCAGCCCCGAATTCTCTTCGCCGGCCGATGTCCAGACCAACAGATTCCGCAGAAGGCGTCGACCCGGGGAACCACTACCACTGGATCCCGCATTGGCGGGATTGGAATTCACATGGGAAAGATCCCAGAAAGCCAACTCCCAGGCGTTGCGCCCCCCGAACCAGGCGACCCGGCCCTCCCCAACCCCGTCGATGACCAACAGGGCGGGGTCGGCCCCGATTCCATCATGATCCCGGCGCCTTCCAGTCAAAAGGACAGTTGCCCCGGGTCTGATCCCGGTCTCCACCATCCGTTCCAGGGGAGGTAAACCCTTCAATCCCTTCCCCTGCATCATGGGCCCGGATTCCCTCAGGCCTTCAAGGATGGGATGCCCCGCCTGTGACGAGACCACCGAGGCGAAGAGAGGACCACCGCTCCAGCGCCAGCCCGGAATCCGCACCGGAAGCAGACTCGCCAGAGGGGATGCAGGAGCACTTGGTCCCTGGGGTCCGGCGGATGCCCCGCCCGGGATCACCAACAATCCCAGTCCACCTTCAACCGCCGTGAGCAAAGGCTCCCAGCCAACCCCGGCCAGGGCGCCTGACCAGTCGGAAATGATGACCCCGTCCCAGCCTGACCAGCCGGCCGCATCTTTCGGGGCAACCCAGGTCACCAGGCTGTCAGCAAAGACCAGACCAGCGGCCGATGGGAACACGACCTCCAATTGGATTCGCTCCTCGCTTTCGGCCGCCTGGGCCAAAAACCGTACGTCCCAGCCGGGTGACCCGGTCAACAGAAGCAGGCGGGACCTTTCCTTGCGAACGTCAATGGCCAGGGACGCCCTGTTGTTGTCCAGGTAACGCTCGTTGTCCAGGGCGGAAACCTCCAGACGGTAGACCTTGAGCCCGTTGCCTTCGGGCTTGAAACCCAGGGAAACCGGCACCACCCGATCGGTAACCGGCAAGGTTGTCTCCGCAATCACGCCCTCTTCACCGAGCAGCCGCGCCACCAGGGATGAACCGACCGAACCCGTGGCGAAGCGGTGGTCGATCGAAAACTCCACAAGCACTTCGTCGCCTTCATAGGCGGTGTCGGGATATCGCAAATCCTTGATGACGCGGTCCGCAGTGCCCTGGGGATCCCCCACCCCGACCACTCCAAGGCCGATGGCGCCGGCCGCGCCCTGAATTGTTTCGCCGTCCGGGAAACCATCTGTTCCGGCATGGCGATTGCCGGCTATCGAAGCCCTCGTCTCCTGGCCGTCACTGATCAGAACCATGGTCCGGACCGAACGGCCGGCCATCCTGTCCCGGGCATGACGCAGGAGTCCCGCGAGATCGGTGCCGTGGCCGGTGGGAGGGGGAATGACAGGATCGTCCAGGCGGAACTCCCGGATGGGATCCAGTCCGTTGCCGCGCAGGAACACCAATTCCACGGGAGGCTCGTGTCGGGAAAAAACCGAATCCAGTTCAGCCGCCAAATCAAGGGCGCCATCCCACCTGCTGCCCGGATCAGTTGAAACCCCGCCGGCTGGACCATGGTTGTCCCGAATCGCCATGCTGCCCGAGTCCTCGATCACCACCACCAGCCCGGCGGGTACCTGATCACTCCGCAACAGGGAAACAACAGGCCCGGCAATGGCCACCACAAGCAGAATGAAAACGATCGAGCGCAGAGAACCGAGGATCCTCCGCAATCGGGACGAAGGACGCGGGATAGTCCGGTCGTAGGCTCGCAGGGTCCAAAAGACAGCCCCTGCCGCTACAATGAGCAACAGGGGCAACATCCAGGCGGGAGTTGACCAATGCACTCCCACGGACCGCTACTTTCCGGCTTCGAGTTTTTCCAGGACCACGACCTGCGCCGCCGCCAACCGGGCGATGGGCACCCGGAAGGGGGAACAGCTCACGTAATCCAGGCCGACCTTATGACAGAAGGCCACCGAACTGGGATCTCCTCCGTGTTCGCC
>JAGLCY010000152.1 GCA_023270185.1 Candidatus Krumholzibacteriia bacterium
TAGATCCTTGGCCTCGTTTCCGGCCGGCAAAAGGTCTCGGCCGGTGTTGTTGATTTGCTGGGGGGTCCGGGTGCCGGCCACCACATCCTCACCCTGCGCATTGATCAGGAATTCCCCATAGAAACGATTGTCACCGGAAGACGGGTCACGGGTGAAAGCAACACCGGTGGCGCTGTCCTCTCCCATGTTGCCGAACACCATGGCCTGGACGTTGACGGCCGTGCCCCAGTCGCCGGGAATACGATGGATCCGCCGGTACTCGATGGCCCGTTTGGCGAACCAGCTTTCGAAGACAGCGCTGATGCCGCCCCACAGTTGCTCAAAGGGGTCAACCGGGAACGGCATACCGGTTTCACTCTGGATGATGCCCTTGAAGTTGGAGATCAACTCCTTGAGATCGTCCACGGAAAGTTCAGTGTCCAATTTCACACCTCGGCTGGCCTTGATGTCGTCGATGGCGTGTTCGAACGAATGACCGTCCGCACCCATGACAACGTCGCCGTACATCTGAACCAAACGGCGGTAGCTGTCGAAAGCGAACCTTTCGTTGCCGCTGTGGGCGGCCAGACCTTGAACCGTGTCGTCGTTCAGGCCCAGGTTCAACACGGTATCCATCATTCCGGGCATGGAAACGCGGGCGCCTGAGCGCACGGAAAACAGAAGGGGATCGGTGGGATCGGCGAATTTCTTGCCCATGACCGCCTCGACCCTGCCAAGGGCTTTCTTGACGTCCGCCTTCAGGGCGTCACTAAGATCAGAGGTGGATTGAAATTCGATGCACTGCTCGGTGGTTACAGTAAAACCGGGAGGGACAGGAACGCCCAAACTGACCATTTCCGCCAGGTTCGCGCCCTTGCCGCCCAGCAGGTTTTTCATACCGGCATGCCCGTCAGCCTGCCCATCCCCGAAAAAATACACCCTCTTGCCGCTCATGATTACTCCCAGGATTGATGAAGGAATTCAGTTTGCCAAACCGGGTTGAAAGGTAGCACTACAAGACCCGCCCCGGTAGAAAAAACGAGGACCCGGTATCCAGATACCGGGTCCCCTTGAATCAGTTGTCGTTTCCCGGACTCTCGCCCATGTTATCCTTGGCGACCAACCGGCGTTCCTTAA
This sequence comes from Candidatus Krumholzibacteriia bacterium, assembly GCA_023270185.1. GTDB lineage: Bacteria > Krumholzibacteriota > Krumholzibacteriia > LZORAL124-64-63 > LZORAL124-64-63 > JAGLCY01. The sequence continues at coordinate 1,117 of JAGLCY010000152.1, forward strand.
CGTATCACCACCAGGCGGCCCCAGTAATCCTCCCGATCGGGAACCTCCACCATGTAGAGGTACACTCCGGAAGTAATGATTTCACCTGAGCTGTTGCGGGTATCCCATTGCATGTTGCCGCCATTGATGGCCTCCGATTCGATGTCGATTACCCTGTCACCCGCGGTAGTATAGATCATCACTCTTGAGCCCTCGGGAATGTTCCTGAAGGTCACCGTGCCGCCCTCGTCCGCAGGAAAACCCGCTCCCGTGCGCAGGGGATTCGGGAAAACAAAGATCTCATCATAACCATCTTCACCACTGCTGATGGGGAAATTGATCTGGATGGATGTCTGGTTACCGGATCCGGGGAAAGGCGAAATACCGCCGTTTGCGATCAGATCCCCCTCGAACCGCGGCGAAAAAATCATTTCATTCGAATTGTTCTCCGGGGTCGTCAGGGCCGTGTTGCCGTAGTCGAAACTGGTCACGGAGTAGTTGTAGGTGAACCCGTTGTAGATCTCCTGGTCGAAGAACTGGATCATGTTTGTTTCGTTGTCGATTTTGAAGCAGGCGGCGCGCTTGGCTGCGAAGCAGTTGGGCACGATGTCGATATTGGTATCACCGCAATACCCCTCGAAACAGTCCTCGGGATTGACCCGATCGAACAAACCGAGAAGGGTCATGTCCTCGGGCCTGTGGCTCGCGCCCCTCCAGACCGCCCAACCCTGGAAGGTCTGGCAGACCAGATTGAACGTATCTCCGAGGCGGTAGGGTCCGCTTCCGAAAGTGATGTCCAGACCCAGATCCATTCCCCGTAATTCCACGGAAGTGTCAGTACTGTAGGTATCTGTCAGGGAAATGGGTGTGCCGGGTATGAACATGCCCCCTCCCCAGGAACCAAGGGTCAGGTCCCCGTCGCCTCCGGCGGAACCAAGCAGAAAATATCCCTTGTTGATAACCGGCTGTTGGGCGAGATGCTCCCAGGTGGCCCCGGAATCAGTGCTTTGAAGCAGGGAATACCCATCTTCAAGGACAAAGATGGTACCCGGACTGCCCGCCAGACGGGTCATGGCAAATTTCATGAGTTCCGCCCGGTTGTCCGGCTGGATGGAATCACCAACCAGCACCCAGGTGGCACCCCCATCGACGGTGCGATAAAGACCCTCTTGTTTAACACCCAGAATCATGGTTTGAGGCGAGACCTCGTCATAAACAAGGTCGAGACCCGTTTTGATCCACTTTCCCCTTTCCACTTCCTCGGGTTCCGGGTTTGGATCCGGCACGACCAGATCACCGTAGAGGTCATGCCAGGTTGCACCGGCATCGGGACTTTCAAAAATCCCGTGGAAAGAGAGCGAAGCGGCAACCCGTTCGGATCCGGCAGCGGGATCAAAGCTCAGAGCGTTAATGGTGGGCAGGATCATGACCTGATCGGCCGGATCCTTGTCAAGATCATCGGGAACCAAAATATCGGATCTCGCAAAACTCGCGCCGTTGTCCGGGGAGATGAAAAGTCCGAAGTTGTTGACAAAGACGTAGACCTGGTTATTCCACCACTCCAACACGCTGACACGGAAATTCGTCGGCATATCGACATAACCGGGCTCGAATTCCACTGTCCACTGGTCAAAGGTTTGCCCGCCATCCGTGGTAACAAAAAGCCCGTTGCGGGCAGTACCCACGGCAAAATAGCTGTTGTTTGAAGGGGACACGGTAATGTCGGTGATAAGTACTTCATCGGTGAATATCGTGTCGGCGATCCGCGTCCAGGAAGTACCGTCAAACGTGAACAGACCGACTGGATTCGATTCCGCCGTCACCCCTCTGGAGAAACCCGCGATCATGAAATCACCGGAACCGGAGGCCAACCCCACAGTGTTGGCCTGCAGCCAATACATGGGCAATTGGGCGTTGACCTGGGTCCAACCGACACCACTATTGTATCGCCAAATGCCGCCGTTGTTGGCCAGGTTCATCACACCGCCCACGTTTCCGTAGGTGGCCGGTCCCTCATTCTGCCACTTCACGATGATATTCCCGGGCTGGATGGCGCCGATTTGCCCCTCATCCTCAGAAAAGAAACGGAAGACCCGGTCGACCCGGTCACCGAAACCACCGGTAACCGAGACATCGAAACCCAGTTCCTCGGTATTCTTCAGCGTGAAGCAGGTAGCCTGCGTCAAATCCATGTTATCCCAGGAGATGGTAAGGCCCGTCTTGCCTTCGTACCTCACACCTAATGAATCCACACTATCTTTGATTTCCAATTGGAGTCTGACTTCCTCGGGAGAAATCAGGTACAGGGAATCCGCGGCGCAGGCTTCATCCGGAGTCTGGGCCAGCACCGAACCGGCCGGGAGTATCAGCATAACCAAGACAAGGACCACGGCCCTGAATCC
>JAGLCY010000153.1 GCA_023270185.1 Candidatus Krumholzibacteriia bacterium
TCCGGATGTTCCGGATGCAATGGACCACCTGGCCAATACGCTTCCACCGTTCATTCATTCCTGCCTTTCCCAAGCCGGCATTGGATGATCCCGGGGTCGCCCGCCACCTGGCAGGCGATCCGGGATCGGGATTTATGGATTGATCGAAAGACCGAAGTATTGCAATACCCAACGAATGGCTTTGTGGGAATCGTCCGCATCAAAACGATAGGGATCGAATCCCCAGAACACATCGGCCTTCCTGACCGGTTTATCCGCAACCATCTTATAGGACATGAACCCATAATTATAGCCATTGACCCGGGAACTGGAGCGGTCATGACCTTCGTAGCTGGTCAGACCGAGATTGCCACAACCATTCTTGTTTTCGTCGAGATCGAAGTCGCTGTAGCGGTTCTGGGGCCACCCGAAATCACCTTCGGCATACCGAATTTCCCGCAGCCAATCTATCCGGGAGATGCCCCGGAACATAGGTTCGATACACATTCCCCCCGGCGCTTCCGGCACGTTACATTCCTGGAGGATGACCGGTTCCGAGCGGGAGCTGACATTCGAATCGTAAAACTCATCGTTACGGAACGGGAACTGGTATTCCTCGCTGAGCAGCGAAATAGTACCATTCTGAAGGCCGACCACATCCTGCCAGTCGATCGTCGGATCAGTGAACATGGTGTCGGCAATCACACCGGGGCCGATGCCGTGGAAGGTCTTGAAGTCCGGGTCAAGAGAAAGGGCCTTCAGGCCGGAACAATTCGAAGTGCGTTCAAACTTGGCGATGGTTTTGCGACCATAGATCGTCTTGGTGCCGGGCGAGGTCCAATCGAGAGCCGCGATGCCGACAGTGGCATAGGGATAAAGCCTGGGACCGCGCTGCACACGGGTTTCATCCGGCAATTCGGTTGTACCGAAACCGGTGATGTAGGTGCTCCCATCGATCACGAATATGGGTTGGCGCGAGTCGAAGATCATGGGGATCATGTAATTGGGAAAGCCCTCGATAAAGGACTCCATGCTGCCACCGCCGACCAGGAAGAGGTTCCCGCCCTTTTCCTGGTAGGGGGCCAACCAGACGAACTGGTCGACACCGTCGCGCGGTCGGAACTTCCGGAACATGAGCTGGCTCTGGTCATTGAACTGCGCATAACAGAGCACGGCCATGTACTTGACCAGGTCGGAGTAAGCCACGTCCGTGGTATGGTCCCTCCAGTCGCGTTCCCAGGTAAGGCCGGCCACCCCGCCGGAACCTTCGGCCAGGAAATGCCAGTAGGCATTTCGAAACATTTCCGAGTTTCGGGCAATCCCATTCTGGTCAGGCCAGTTCTTTGTCAGGGAGTGCGGATCAACCACCTGGTCAATAACCAGCAACGGCAACTGTTTATCCCGTGAAACGAAAGGTACGACCTGAAGCCGCCAGATGATGTTACGAAACTGCCCCGAGTCATCCTCCACACGCAGGTAGAGGGTGTGGAGCCCATCCTGGAATGATCGCTCGGCGGCAAAGAGGTTCTGCTTTGCAAGTCCAGGGGGAACCGCCCAGCCGGGATCGTTGGCATCCGAGGGGTCAATCAGGTCCCAGCCGTGACGGTAGGACACGATTTTACCCATGTAGGCATCGGCGTTGGCCGTCCAGCTGAAGTTCAGAGGCTGCCCGCCGGCAATTTCGTTGAATATTTCAGAGGAATTGGGAGAACCCAGAAACGGCTCGGCAATGGATACCTCGGGTCTGAATCCACCTTGCTTGATCCAGAGGTTGGCCACCTGGACTTGGTAATCCAAGCCGATACTGACGGCGCCGGCAGTGTCCCGGACCTGAATGGCAAACAGGAAATATGCCCCATTCGGTTGATCGGGGAACTGGACCAGCCGGTCATCCTGCTGGGAGGCATAACTACGCCAGGGTTCCCAATCGGGATCATCAAAATCCAGAACCTCATGACTATGTGCAGCAAAATCAAAGGGAGTTCGGATATAGCGAGGGCTCCCGTCAGGCAAGGTGTCGTACTGCGCCGACTTCCACAGAAAACGGACTTGGGTGGGAACATTGAGTTCAAAATCCGAATCCGTGCCCGACCACCCGATATTGACCGTTCCCGGCACGGTCATGGCACTCTGATTACTCAGGTTCTTATAGTAAACACGGCAGGTCGGCACGATGGTGGTCGATGTGAATGAGATGAAAGCCGGAGTGGGATCCACATCACCTTTGTCGTCAACGGCACGCACAAAAAAGGAATGGGTCCTGTAACTGCGAGGCTCCGAGTGCGGATCCCCGGGAAAATCCTGCTGATCGGCAAGAACCAGGAAGGTGGTATCATTGGCGGCGGTGAATCTCCAGGGATGAAGAACCGCCCCGGTCAACGGATCGACAGTCAAGGTATCCCGCGGGCTGATACCGTCGGTTCCGTTGTTGCTGATTTTCCATTCGTAACCCACGATGCGTCCGTCGGGATCCGAACCGGTCCAGTTCAGATCAACGGCGAAACCGGCTTCCAGCAGAGTCGGCGGTTGGCCGGTGATGCGGGTGTCGGGACGACTGTTGGGAACTTTTACCCCACCCAAGTCGGAATTTGTGGAACAGCCTGCGGCGATGGTCAAAAAGGCAATCGCCACAACAGCAGAAAAACACCTGATCATTGAAATACTCCTAGCTCCACTGGCCACCATTAGAACCGTGCCGGCGCGTGACATTCGAAATCGCCTTGTGAGGTTTCGACTATGATCCGGAAATACTGCGAGACGGGTTCCCCATCCAGGCTGGGCATGGCCCCGGGCGATATATCCATATTAAGCTGGATCTCCGGAACCTG
>JAGLCY010000154.1 GCA_023270185.1 Candidatus Krumholzibacteriia bacterium
TTGTCCTCGGTCAGCATGTAGCGTTCGGAACCCAGGGAATCGAAAGTGCAACCCAACGCGGTGCGCTTGTGGACGCCGCGGCTGGGTTCGTCACAACCCGATTCCTGGGAGGCCAACAGAACACCACGCACGTTGATCCGGTCACGGTTGGAATTATAGGGCTCGTGATTGATCATCACCTGGGCGAACCGTTTCACGTCGGCCTCGAACTTGGCGGCTTCGGCGGCGGTGTACCCCTCACCCACGATGGCAACGTCGACGCAGCCGTGAGGGTCGCCCCCGATGAACCCGTCGATGGTGATGATCCCGGCCGGCGCGGGGTCCAGGCGCACGGCCCAGCTGTCCGGATCGATGGAGGCGCGGAAGAATTCCTGCAGAACCCCGTCGGCATCCCGCGATTCCAGGGTGAATTCCACCGGGGCCCTGGGTAACGGGGCAAGCACCGACTCGTGATAGGTTCGCAAGACTCCTTCACCGGCCGGACCGGTGGTCTGCCATTCCCCGAAATAGGAATCGAATCCGCGGGACCAGATCAGCTGGCCGGAGGCCGCGTCATGGATTTTCGCGTAGTAGCGACCCAGATCCAGCTCATCGATCAAGTGCGTGCGGCTACCCGCCCAGACACCCTGACGCCATAACTGGTCCAGGGCGGCACACTCCTCGTCGGCGTTGCCGGTGTGATTGTAGTCAATGCGCAGAGTCTCATCGTGGAACAGATCCTCGAAGGTGCCACCCAAAGCGGGCGCGGCGGCCATCAGGCAGATAACGGACACGGTCGCGAGAAGCCGGCGAACGGAAATCATGATGGTCTCCCGAAGTTGGTGGTTAGAAGAGGAATTATAGCAACAGGGGCGGCGACAGCCAACTCCGGCACTATTGAACCCGCGTCAAGCTCCTGTTCGGGATTTGATTTTCCCGACTCATAATATACATTCGCCATAAGAAACACTTTGCCCACCGGAGCGTACTGAATCCCGGTATTTTTTCCACCTCTATGAAATTAAGGGAGTTCATTCATGAAACGATTGGCCCTGATCCTGGCGTTGACGAGCATCCTTGTGATGGTCGCCGGCTGCTCCACCGAACAGGTTGAAACGGCCGACACCCGTACCGGCCCCTCGAAAACCTACACCATGGAACAGTTCATGAAGACCGTGGCGGTCGGGGGCAGCTCATTCAACCACGACGAGACCAAGCTCCTGGCGTCGAGCAACGAGACCGGTGTCTTCAATGTTTACGAGATGGATCTCTCCACCGGCAAGCGCACTGCCGTCACCGAGGGTGAAGACACCACCTTCGGCGTGGCCTACATGCCCCATGATGACCGCATTTTCTTCACCCGCGACCAGGGTGGCAACGAAAACAACCATCTTTTCCTGCGCGATCTTGACGGGACGGTGCATGACCTGACCGAGGGCGATGAAACCAAGGAACAATTTGCCGGATTCCACCCGGATCTGAAATCCTTCTTCACCCAAAACAACCAGCGGGATCCACGCTTTTTCGATCTGTTCCAGTGGGATGTCGAAACCCTGGAAAAAACCATGGTCTACCAAAATGAAGATGGCTTCGACCCCTTCGACATCACGCCGGACGGGCGCTGGATCACCCTGACCAAAACAAACACCTCCAACGACTCGGACATCCTGGTGGCCGACCTTGAAAACGGCGGCGCGCCCTTCCTGATCAGTGAACATACGGGGCAAGCCTCCTTCCGGCCCCAGACCGTGAGCCCGGACAGCCGGTATCTCTACTATTCCACCAATGTCACCGGGGAATTCATGGCCCTCAAGCGGTACGATTTTGCCGCCGGGACCCACGAAGACGTTTTCGCCACCGACTGGGACGTCGCTTTCGCCTATTTCAGCCTGACCGGCAAATACCAGGTCATCGGCACAAACGAAGACGGTTACACCAAGGTCCGCATCACCAAGGAAGGCAAGGAAGTGGCTTTGGAAGGCCTGCCCGCCGGCACGGTCAGCCGCATTGCCTTTTCCCATTCAGAGAAACTGATGAAACTGACGGTTTCCGGCGACACCATGCCCGGCAACATGTTCCTGTTCAACCTGAACACGGGCGACTTCCGGCA
>JAGLCY010000155.1 GCA_023270185.1 Candidatus Krumholzibacteriia bacterium
CGCGACGGATTGGTCATTCCCGGCCCCCTGTACAAGCCCATCGGGGCCAGCGCCGAGAACAAGGTTCCGGTCATGCTCTGGATCCACGGCGGACCCGGCGGTCAGAGCAGGGCGGGATACCACGGAGAAAAGCAGTTCCTTTTGAACCACGGTTACGCCCTGTTCGCGGTGAACAACCGGGGCAGCTCCGGATACGGGAAAAATTTCTACGCCGCCGATGACCGGCGCCATGGACGTGAACCCCTGTGGGATTGCGTGGACGCCAAGGAATACCTGAAAACCCTGGACTGGGTCGACCCCGATCGCATCGGCATCATGGGCGGCAGTTACGGTGGCTACATGACCCTGGCCGCCCTGGCCTTCGAGCCGGAGGAATTCGTCTGCGGCGTGGATATTTTCGGCGTGGCCAACTGGATACTCACCCTGGAGAACATCCCTCCCTACTGGGAAAGTTTCCGCAAGGCCCTCTACGATGAAATTGGCCACCCGGTGGAAGACGAGGAGTTCCTTCGCGCCACCAGCCCGGTGTTCCACGGCGACAAGATCACCCGGCCGCTGATGATCCTGCAGGGCGCGAACGATCCCCGGGTGCTGCAGAGGGAGAGCGACGACATGGTCGCCGCCATCAAGGCGGGCGGGGGCACGGTGGAGTACCTGGTCTTCGAGGACGAGGGCCATGGTTTCCGCAAATCGGCCAACCGCGTGAAGGGTTACAACGCGATGCTCGAGTTCCTGGATACGTATCTGAAGGGCTCCCAGAGTCACTGACATCATGGTTTGGCCCGGGTCTTGACATGGCCCGGGCCGCCGGTTATCGTGCCGAAAATCCTTTAACCGGGGCCTGTGAGCCCCGAAAGGAATCGGATGGAAAAATTTCTGAAAAAGCAACCGGCTTCCTCAATCGTTCCAAAGAACGGCTGGGGTCTTTTTTTTGTCCGAACCGTGCATGACACCACCATTCACTCCCTTTAACTGACGTCCGCGAGCGTCAAAAAGGAGATGTCCCATGGCAGCCGCCGCCACCGCCGGGCCTTCCGGCCAGTCACCCATCCGACAATCCGCCATGTTCGACGCCCCGGGACGTCCCCGTCCCCTGGCTCGACGACTGGCCATCCACAACTTTGTCGTGCGCTCCATCCGCGGATTCTTCGAGGACCGGGGTTTCCACGAAATCCCCGTGACCGCCATGGCCGACCATCCCGCCCGGATCCAGTTGGACGGCATGCTTTTGAGCGGATTCCCGAACGTGTGGTGCGAAAGCGAAATCCTGCCCACCGGTGGCAGGAAGGAACCTCGCCATCTTAGGGGTTTCAAACTCATGGAAGCCGCGGGAAAGGATCTAACCCTAGATGATCTGACCGATCTGCAGGAGGACCTGCTCAAGGCGGTGGCCTTGAACCTGGGCGCCGACCTGTTGGGTGGACGCGACGTCACCCGCCTGGACCGCATGCTCCACGTCTCCCATCCGCGGATGAAATACCGACAGGCCCTTGAAATCCTGGGCTCCCGCGGCTGGTCCATCCCCTTCGGTGAGGAACTGCACGCCGAGGCCGAAGCGACCCTGACCCGGTTTTGTGGAAATATGCCCTTCATGGTGACGCATCTGCCCCTGGATCAAACCGATCCTTCCGACGAGGAAATCGCCGTGAACGTAGCCTACATCCTGCCCTACTCCGGCATCACCATGGAAGGCAGTGTCCGCCCCGGGGATTCTCCTCGATCCGGCTTCAGCCTGGGTCTGGGCCATCTGCTGCAGTACCTGATGGGGCTGGGATCGGTGATGGACACGCTGATCGACCCCATGGACCGCCTGGCCAAGTTGATGGACAACACACCAACTCCCCGGGCTCCCCGGGGGGATGGCTGATGGAAGCATTCATCGCTCTGGAAAACGGTCGCGTTTTTTCCGGCCGGCTGTTCGGCGCGCCGATCCTGGGCAAAGTCGATACGCGGGCCTTGGGCCCCGATACCGTCAGGCTGCCCTTCGGTCATCACGGATCCAATCATCCGATGTGGAACATTACTTGGAGAGTTGGGCATCAGCTATCCGCGAGCCGGAAGTTCCATGGACATCGACGAAGCGCTGGCCACCGCGGCAGAGGTAGGATACCCTGTGATGGTACGGCCCAGTTATGTCCTTGGTGGACGGGCCATGCGAGTCGTCTACGATGACGACGGACTACGGCGTTACTTCGAGGAAGCTCGGTCGGCCAGTGGAGAGCACCCGGTCCTGATCGACCAATTCCTCGAAGACGCCGTGGATGATATCCGCTCCATGGATAGGAACTAACTCATAGATTTCTTTTCCTGCAGACGCCGGAACGTGAAGTAACCGATCTTCGGTTCGACCAGCCTTTCGAATTCCCAGAACGGCAGGGTCAGGATCTCGGTGTGGGTCCCCGCGTTGAAGGAGATCGTGTCCGCCCGGATCAGGCTTCCCGCCACGTAGACTTCCATCCCGTACAGATGGCCGAACGGCGGCATGGCTCCCAATTCGCAGTCGGGGAACATCTCCTCGAATTCATCCTCGACCGCCAGGGTGATGGTCTCCGAACCTGCTGTTTCCCGCAGCAGATGGAAATCGACCTTGCTGTCGGCCGGCAGCACCGCCATGGCCATCTGGCCGTCGAGCTTGACCAGAACGGTCTTGGCGAACAGACGGCCCGGAACGCCGGACTTGAAAGCCACGTCCTGGGCGGCGTAGGCGCTGGGGTGATCGGTCAGTTCGAAATCGACTTTGTTTTCGGTAAGGTATTCCAGAAGTTTTGCGCAGGGCATTATGGTCCTCCCCTTTACAGGTTGGCGGGGGACCCGGATGCCGCGCTAGGCGCGTTTCGAGGCTGGGTGGCACGCCCGCGCGGCAACGGGCGGATGCTGTTCACAATTTAGGAATGTTTCGGGGAATTGGCGAGGGTCGATTGGAACGGTCTCAACCCCACACCCCCTGCTCAATAAACTGCTTTTCCGCCGCCGGCGCCCACCCCCGGTTGGCGGCCGGACTGGCCGGACTCGGATGCAGCACTGTGCCAATGTGGGCGGGCACATGAACCAGGGCCCCCCGGGGGGCCTTTGGCCCGAACAACGAATCCAGCTTTTTGCGGGCAAAGCCCCCCACCCCTATCACCCATTCGGGCTTGTACAAATCGACCAACCGCACCAGACGCCGGTCGCAGGCCTCGAAGAGGGGCGCGGATTCGCTCTTGGGCAACTTGTCGGGCGTGCGGTTGCGGGCGCTGTCCTCCATGAAAACCAATGGGCAGTAGTTGACGATGAAATGGTCGGCAAAAAATTGCCGGGGGCCGCCGAATCGCTCGGCGAAATATCCCCACAAGCGCCGGCCGCTGACCTCCGAACGAGGACAATCCAACCCCTGGACAGGGCGTTTGGGATGTTCGGGATCCGGGTGCTTCACCTTTCCCTCCAGGGACAGGAATTCCCTGACCATCCCGATCTCCCCGAAGGGCACCCCGGTCTGGGCCATGCCCCATGGTCCGGGGTTCATGCCCATCATCAGCACCCGCCGCGGCGATGCCCCCCACTTGCGCACGTAGGCCGCGTGAAGTTCCCAGGCGTATTCCAAAGGGTTGTAGACCCAGGCCACCGGGTCGGCGAAGGCGAGCGCTCCGGCCTCGTCGCGCAATGCCGCGGTGGCAGCCAGGACCTCGTCCGCAAAACCTGATTTTATTAACTGATTCATGTGGCGCTCC
>JAGLCY010000156.1 GCA_023270185.1 Candidatus Krumholzibacteriia bacterium
GAACTGACCGGTTGGGTGAAGGGTTTTCCGAAACTGTTCGCCTCCCAACTCGAATTCTGGCGCGGGCGGCTCGACTCCTGGCGCGCCGACGGCAAGACCGCCGTGATCTGGGGCTCCGGTTCCAAGGGCGTGTCTTTCCTTACCACGCTGGGTCTGGATGACGGGATCGCCGGCGCGGTGGACATCAATCCCCATCGCCAGGGATATTTCATGCCCGGCACCGGCCACAGGATTTTCGGCCCGGACGACCTGGTCGAGCTGAAGCCCGACGTGGTGATCGTGATGAATCCCATTTACCGCGAAGAGATCGCGGCGGACCTCGCCAAGCGGGGCCTGACGCCCGAAATTCTCGCGGTCGACGACGGGGTAAAAAATTGAGTGGAGACCGCGTTTGCCTGGCCTGTGGATCGTCCGAAGTGGAGCGCTTCCTGCACCTGCCCGAAGTGCCGGTGTTCTGCAACGTGCTGTTGCCGACGGCCGAAGAAGCGGTGGTCGCCCCGCGCGGCGACCTGGACCTGGGAATCTGCCGTTCCTGTGGGCACGTGTTCAACCTGGCCTATGATCCCGAGCTGGTGCGTTACGCCGAGGGTTACGAGAACTCCCTGCATCATTCCCCGCGCTTCCAGTCCTACGCCGAAGAGCTGGCCGCCGAGCTGCGGGACCGCCACGATCTGACCGATTCCCACGTGGTGGAGATCGCCTGCGGTCAGGGTGACTTTCTCAAACTGGTCTGCAGCGAACCCGGTTGCACAGGCACGGGGTTCGATCCCAGTTTCCGCGGCGAAAATCCCGGTAAGGGCATCACCATCGAACCGGAGTATTTCGGCGCGAGGCCCTTGGGCCGCACTGTCGACCTGATCTGCTGCCGCCATGCCCTGGAACATATCGACGAACCGGTGGAGTTCATGGAGATGGTCAAAAAGGCCATCCCCGCGGGCTCCAGCCCGGCGGTTTTCTTCGAGATGCCCAATTCCCTGTACAGCCTGCGTGACGGAGGCGTCTGGGATTTCATCTACGAACACGTCAGCTACTTCTGCGGCCGCAGCCTGAGCGCCTGTTTCTCCAGGGCCGGCTATTCCGTCCGGCGCACCTGGGAAACTTTCGCCGGCCAGTTCCTCTGCATCGAAGCGGACCTCGAAGACGCGGGCTCCATCGCCCCCGATCTGGGCCCTGTTCCGGAAACGGCGGAACTTGTCGGTCTGGCCGCGGGTTTGGGTGAACAGATGGCCGGGCTGCTGGACCAGTGGCGCGGCCGGTTCGCGGAAATCGCGGCGGCCGGGGGCAAAGTGGCCGTCTGGGGTGTGGGTTCCAAGGGCGTGACCTTCCTCAATCTGATGGGTGACGCCGGCGCCGTAGGTGTCCCGGTGGACATCAATCCCCAGAAGCACGGTCTGCACGTGCCCGGCACCGGACAGCGGGTCGTCGCGCCGGAAAATTTGCCCGATCTCGGTATCCGCTTGGTATTGGTCATGAATCCGGTCTACACTGCGGAGATCGAAGGCATGGTCCGAGCGCGGGGCATCGACGCCGAAGTGGTGGGTGTCTGACCGGAACGCGACCTTCATTTCGTTGAAATTCCAAATTTCCTTCTCGGGAGTGGTTCCTTGGTCAAGACGAACTACAAGGGCATCATTCTGGCCGGCGGCACGGGCAGCCGCCTGCATCCGTTGACCCTGACGGTCAGCAAGCAACTGATGCCGGTCTACGACAAGCCCATGATCTACTATCCCCTGTCCACCCTGATGCTGGCCGGGATCCGCGAGATCCTCGTCATCACCACGCCCGACGACCAGCCGGCTTTCAAAAAGCTGCTCGGCGACGGTTCGGGCTGGGGACTGGATATCCAATATGTCGCGCAGCCCAGTCCCGACGGGTTGGCCCAGGCCTTCATCCTGGGTGAGGAGTTCCTGGCCGGCAGTCCGGCCTGCCTGATCCTGGGTGACAACATTTTCTACGCGGCGGGTTTGTCGGACCGTCTTCAGGATATTGTCCAGCGCCGGGAAGGTGGGACCATCTTCGCCTATGTGGTGAAAGATCCCGAACGGTACGGCGTGGTTGAGGTCGGCCCGGACGGCAAGGCGATCAGCATCGAGGAAAAGCCCTCGCGGCCCAAATCCAATTACGCGGCCACGGGATTGTACTTCTTCGACAGCGATGTGGTGGAGATCGCCAAAAACATCAAACCCTCGGATCGCGGTGAACTCGAAATTGCCGAAGTCATAGGCGCCTACCTGAAGCGGGGCGACCTGCGGGTGGAGATCCTGGGCCGGGGTTCGGCATGGCTCGATACGGGCACCCACCAATCCCTGATCGACGCGGGCCAGTTCATCAGGGTCATCGAGGATCGCCAGAGCCTGAAAATCGCCTGCCCGGAAGAGATCGCCTGGCGGATGGGTTATATCGACGGTGACCAGCTCGCGAAGTTGGCCGCCCCGCTGAAGAACAGCGGGTACGGGGATTACCTGCTCCAGATCCTGAAGGACGGATGATGAAGGTCATTCCCACCGACATTCCCGAGGTCGTGGTCTTCGAACCGGAAGTCCATGGCGACCACCGCGGATATTTCATGGAAACCTGGCGCTTTGACACGTTCATGGGCGCGGGGGTGGAGTTGTCCTTCGTGCAGGACAACCAGAGCAGCTCCCACCAGGGGGTCCTGCGCGGCCTCCACTATCAGATCAAACAGCCTCAGGGCAAGCTTGTCCGGGTCATTTCGGGAAGCGTATTCGATGTCGCGGTGGACCTGCGGCGTTCGTCGCCGACCTTTGGCCGTTGGGTCGGGGTCGAGCTTTCAGCTGACAATCACCGTCTGATCTGGGTTCCGCCCGGCTTCGGCCACGGATTTTATGTGTTGAGTGAACAGGCGGAATTCGTTTACAAGTGCACCGACTACTATGCCCGTGAGCATGAACGGGTCATCAGCTACGACGATCCGGACATCGGCATCAAATGGCCGCTGGTTTCCGGCGTCGAAACCGTTCTGTCGGACAAGGATCTGGCCGGGGTATCTCTTGCCCAGGCAGACCTTTACGACTGACAGCCACACCCCGAGCGCGGATCATGAGGTGACCATGTATCGGATTGGACAGGGATGGGACCGGCATCCCCTGGAAGCGGGTCGCCGGTGCGTTCTGGGTGGAGTCGAGTTCCAGGATAGCCCCGTGGGGCCGGTCGGTCATTCCGACGGAGACGCTGTCTGCCATTCGATCACCGACGCCATTTTGGGCGCGGCCGGCCTGGGGGACATTGGCCGGCACTTTCCGGATACGGATTCCCGCTGGGCCGGCGCCAACAGCCTGGAACTGCTCAGGGAGGCGGTTCGTCTGGTGCGGGGCAGGGGATTCCGGGTGGCGAACGTCGATTGCACCGTCATTACCGAACAACCTGTTATTGCCCCCCGGTCCGCGGCGATGCAGGATGCCCTGGCCGGCGCCTTGCAGACCGCGCCGGACCGGGTTTCGGTAAAAGCCACCCGTGGTGAGGGTCTCGGGCCCGAGGGTCGCGGCGAATGTGTGACCGTCCAGGCCGTGGCGCTGTTGATGGCGGACCAGGGAGATGGATGATGAAAATCGCGGTGCTGATGGGTGGGGACTCTCCGGAAAGGGAAGTTTCCCTGATGACAGGCCAGGCGGTGGCCGATGGATTGCGCCGGGCCGGGCATGAAGTGGAACTGGTGGACATCCCTTCGGTGGGCGCGGTCCTGGATCTGGACGTGCTCAGGAAAGTGGAAATGGTATTCCCGGCGCTTCACGGGGGTGAGGGGGAAGACGGGCATCTTCAGGCCGTGCTGGATGTCATGAAAATTCCCTACGCGCTTTCGGGCGCGGCGGCCAGCGCTTTGGCCATGGACAAGAGTTCGTCCAAACGGGTCATGCGGGCGGCCGGCATTCCCACCCCTGACTGGCTCCAGGTAACCTGGGATCGCCGCCAGGAAAAAGTGGATACGGAGTCCGGTGACCGGAATAACAGTGACACCCTCGAGCGAATTTTTCAGCGGGCCGCATCGGACCTTGGTTTTCCCCTGGTCATCAAACTGAACAGCGCCGGCAGCTCGTTGGGAGTTGAAATCGTCGGGGAACCCGGCCGTTTCAAGGAGGCCTTTCTCAACGTGGTGGAGATCGGGTCCGCCGGCAATTCCTCAGTGGAACTGGACATTCTCATGGAGAAGTTCATTTCCGGCAGGGAGTTGGCGGCGACCATCTTTCTGGGGAGGCGCCTGCCACTGCTCGAGGTCCAGCCCCGGGAGGAGTTCTACGACTACAGCAGCAAATACACTGTTGGAGCCAGCGATTATCTGGTGCCCGCACCGGTCCATTCCCCCCTTTATGAGCAGATTTCAGCTGATGCATTGCGGGTTTTCGAGCTTATCGGATGCCGTGGTCTGGCCCGGGTGGACTTTCTTCTCGATGGTGAAGATTATAAGTGTCTGGAAATAAATACGATACCTGGAATGACCGACACCAGCCTGGTCCCCAAAGCCGCCGCCGCGGTGGGAATCGGTTTTGAACACCTTGTCGAGGATGTTTGCCTGGCGGCCCTGCCCCGAAAATAGTTGTACTGAATACCTTGACTTATTCAAGCGTGGCGTTATATATTCCCGGACCCAAATCGGTCCCGGTCTGTCAACTATTATGTGCATGACCTGGACCGATCTTTGGCTGAAAGCCTGTGAGGACATGAGCTTAACGGGTTGCCGACTTGATCGGCGCGATTATGGATCTGGTTTGCCGACCTTGTCAGGGAGCAATCCCTTGCGGTGGTGTAACCAGTTCTCGGGCCCGTCTGTTATGGAGCTGGCGTAGCTCAACTGGTAGAGCTCCTCACTTGTAATGAGGTGGTTGGGGGTTCAAGTCCTCTCGCCAGCTCCAGTCAAAAACAAGCTTTGTGGGGGGGTTCCCGAGCGGTCAAAGGGAACAGACTGTAAATCTGTCGGCAAACGCCTACGGAGGTTCGAGTCCTCCCCCCCCCACCACTTTTGACCGCCGAAATTGCGGTGGGTCAGATGGTTCGGAGCGGGAATAGCTCAGTTGGTAGAGCATCAGCCTTCCAAGCTGAGGGTCG
>JAGLCY010000157.1 GCA_023270185.1 Candidatus Krumholzibacteriia bacterium
TCCAGATCCACGTCCACGAAAACGCTGCAACCGGCCGCATGACAGTCCAGACCGACGCGGGCGAGCGCGAGCTGAGTCGCGCCGAATCCGAGCGAATGCGCTGCGATGCCGCCGTCTGCGAACACGGAGGCCGCAACACGACCACGATCCCGCCGCGCATCCGAAGGGAGGTGCTCGCAAGAGACCAACACCGCTGCCAAGCCCAGGGCTGCGGGCGAACCAGGTTCCTCGAAGTCCATCACATCGTGTCAAGACAACAAGGGGGAAGTAACCAAATCGAAAACCTGATGACACTCTGCGCTTCCTGCCACCGACTGTGGCATGAGCGGGGAAGCCGGCCCGTGGTGGACCTGCCAATCGCTGTGGCTCCATAAATTCTCACCTTTTGGTGGAACCGGAAGGCCTTTCGCGGGTACATTTTCCCGGGCAATCGCCGCGGCCTTGTCCTATACTTGCTGCGGCAAACCGTACATCGGCACAAGCCTGTCAGCAGGAGATCCATGTTCAGGCAGTTTTTAAAATCCCTTCTGGTCGTGCTGGCCCTTGCGGCAGTGCTTCCGGTCACGGCTGTGGCCGCCACCCTGGAAATCACCGGACCGCCCGGCGCCAGCCTGGTCATCAACGACCAGGACATGGGCTTCTTTCCCCTGGACGGACCTCTGGATCTTCCGGGCGGGGTCTACACCATAAAAAGTCGACTGGCCGGTCACCAGGATTATGAATACACGATCAAGCTGGTGGGAGACGGTGCCTGGCAACGCGTGTCCGTGCGTCTGGTCCCGTTCAGCCGCAAGACCGCCTGGACCAGCAACATTCTTTTCGCGGGACTGGGCCAGCACTATCTGGGCAAGAGCACTCGGGGATGGATCTACAACATCGCCGAAGCCGGCGGGCTGCTGGTTGCCTTGTTCGCCGAGCTGGATCGCAACAACCTGTCGAAGGATTATCTCGAACTCCAGGATAATTACAATTCGACCATCAACGCCGACGACATCGCCCGCTACCGTGAAGAAGCCGACCAGGCCTACAGCGACATGAAAGACAAGGAAGACATGCGCAACGCCGGTTTGATGGTAGCCGGCGGCGCCATCGTGGTCAGTATCCTCGACGCGATCATTTTCTTTCCCTCGGTCGAGGCCGGCGCCGGACCGGTTCCGATGGACACGGGATCTTTGGATGTCGGGCCTTGGATGGATCCCAACCCATTGAGCACCGTGCACCTCGCGGTGCGGTTGGAGTTCTGATGGAACGCAGGCAACAGAACCCGACGACGCTTCGCAGGATCCTGGCCATCGCCTTTGTCCTGGCTCTTGGTGTCCCTGTGGTCTTTTCTCTGCTGCCCGGCTGTGAGAGTTCGCCTTCGGAGCCGGTGTATGATAATCCCTTCGACCCGTTGGGACCGGACGCCGGGGATCCCCTCCAGGTCAGAGCCACCGCGTTCAACGACACCACCGTCAAACTGGTCTGGAATCAGCCCCAGGGTCTGGGCATCACGAAGTACATCATCAGTAGCAGCGCGTACCGCGATTCCGGTTGGGGAGCAATCGGCGAGAAGGAACACACCTCGAAGCCGACGTCTGACTATTCCCATCACGCCGCCGCCTCCACCAGCACCTCCTGGTACCGAATCCAGGCCTTTACGGCTACCGACTTTTCGATCACGTCCTATGCCACGCCCGATTCGGCGACCACCGGGCCCCGGGTGATCGTCGGCACCGGATTCGGTCACACCCCCACCCGGTTCACCAAACTCGAGATCACCGTTACCAAGGGTGATATGGTGCGCATTGCCCTCGACTCGACCTTTACCGAATCCCTGGTAATCGTGCCGGCCGGAGCACCCGGATATCCCCTCAAACTGACCTATGACATCGGACCCGCCGCGGGCAACAACGAAACCAGAACCCTGTATGTGGCCTCCTTCTCGGACGGTTTCGAATCGGTGCCTTCGGTGCAGACCATCAGAGTGGAATTCAAGCCCGCCTTCACCGTGGTTGGCGATCCCAAGACCCTGGCCTCCCGGACCGTGGATCTGACCATCCCCACCGACGGCGTGTTGAACATGCGCTTCTTCGCGGAATTGGCGGATACGGCCACAACTCCCTGGGGGCCCGTCTCCGATACCTATGTCGGCTACCAGTTGAGTGATTCGGCAAACAAACAGACAATTTATGGTCAGTTCCAGGGTGATTTCGGGTTCAGCAGCCTGGTCGAATACAAAGTGACGCCCGATCTGTTGACCGCGGTCACTTTCAAGCTGGTTCTGCCCGATGACCACATCACCGACGAGTCCACCGTAAGAGGCGTGTCCGAAGCGGTCGCCACGCACACGCGCTATTCCGAAAGCGCTGACTTCACCAGCGCGCCGTGGGCGGCCTACTCCGACACCATCTCGATAAGCCTTAGCCCGCAGCCGGGTCATAAAGTCATCTACGTCCAGTACCTCAACGACTGGACACAGTCCGGCACCCTGAATGACTACGTTATCCATGTCACGCAACCGGCGGAAGTGTCATTCTGGGCGCCCCTGGAAGGCGATGCAATCCTGGGCGGAACATCATTCCAGGTGCGGGGAGCCAGCACTGTCGGCTCGGGGGGCGGAACGGTGTTTCTGGTTAAGTTCGATTCCGGAGACGGCAACGGTTTCGTGAATGTGGAAGGGACCGAAACCTGGTCCCATATGTGGGATGTGCCCAGCTTCACCGCCGACACACCGCTGGTCATTCGCACCCGGGCCTGGTACGGACCCAGCGCCGACAGTCTCGAAACAGTCACCTCTTCGATTACCGTGACGGTGACCCAACTCGCGGTGACCATCACCGAACCGGTGGACGGCGCGAATCTTACGGGTAACAAGACGGCCAAACTCACCGGCACCGCGGCGGGAATCCTGGGCGGCGCGCCCATGGATTCGGTGACGATCGATATCGGCGACGACCACTTCCCGGCCTCCGGCACCGGCAACTGGTCCGCAAACTGGGAAGCGCCCCTGTGGGACGCGGATTCCACCCTGACCCTGGCGGCCACGGTCTGGGCGGGCGGCGACACGGTCAAGACCTCCATCGAGGTGAACGTGGTGCGGCCACCCATCACCATCACCGATCCGAACCAGGATGATCTCGTGGATAGCGACACCGACCTGACCATCAAGGGTGTGACTTTTGGCGACCTGTTCCCCGGGCAGTTGGATTCCGT
>JAGLCY010000158.1 GCA_023270185.1 Candidatus Krumholzibacteriia bacterium
CGGATCGGTTCGCGATATTCTCGGTGTGGAGGAACTATATGAACGGCCGTCGTCAGAAGGATCGCAGGAGCCCGACGCCGGCGATGGAACGTGGGATGTTGGAGAGGAAGCTGACTGTTGAAGATGTGCTTTCGAGCCGCATCTTTATTGGACATTTGGAGTTACCTGATAGCTGGAACCAGTACTACGGACGGTTGGTTACGACACGGGCCCTAAGCCATAATCGGAGGCATACGTTGAAATACGCTGCTTGAGGGGATACCTGGGTGATGTGGTGGCAATTGCCACGAGGGAATGTAGAAACATTCTCTACGGCACAATCATTTGATCAATGCCATCCTCTTCATCTTTGACCATTGCCCCGTCTCGAGGCGGTAGAAGTAAACACCCGTGGCGACATTCCGGCCTGTGTCATCCCGACCGTTCCAGACGGTCTCCTGACGACCCCCCGCAACAATTTCATTGTCGATCAACACTCTCACCAATCGACCCGACACATCGAACACCTGCAAACTCACGGCAGCCTGTTCGGGGATTTCGAACGCAATGGTCGTTTGGGGATTGAACGGATTCGGGGCGTTTTGCAGAAGCCCGATTCCGGTGACGGGAAGGTTGATATCCTCGGGTGTGCCCGATGGATCAAGACAGCCTGAAGCCTCTGAACGTCCGATCTGGACCGACCCTGGCTGGCCCTGGCCGCTGACGGTCACCGTCAGATACCAGTCACGCCAACCCCACGGCTCGTCATCATACCATCGGTACACGACCTGCCACTCCCCCGGGGACAAGCCCTCGACAGTCGAGGAAAGGTTGAAGCAGCACATACAGTCACAAGGAGTTGTGAGAATTTCCCTTTCAGTGACGTACAGACTGTCGTTGGAGATGGTCACGGTGAAGGTGAAGGAATCGGGGCAACAGTTGTAGGTGGCATTTTCGTGGTGGAGAACCAGGTTGCCGCCTTCAAGCTCTGGAAAAACATCGTCCATTCTTGAGCACCAGGGATAGTCCTCGGCTGTTCCGGTCCCCGCGAGGAGCCACAACAAACAGATGGTCGTCAACAACAGAATTCGCATGATGAACCCCCTTGGCTCTGTTCCTTCGCTCCTCAATATAGGACCAATCTCTCCGCCACGCCGCCATTGTGAGTAGCCAAATCTCCCTGAAGAACATTCGAGATGTCGGAAAAAGGCATCATGGGGACATGGCGTCCTCACCCCACCTACCAGCCCCGACGCGGACTATTTGATCAAAATCATCTTCTTCGTCTCACTGAAACTCCCCGCCTCGATGCGGTAGAAGTAGATGCCGGTTGCCACCAGTTCACCCTGATCGTTGCGTCCCGTCCACGTCACCGAGTGGCGACCGGCGGGCATGGATTCATTTCTCAGGGTCGTGACCCGACGCCCGTCGACACCAAAGATCACCAGCTTCACATTCTGGGACTCAGGCAGATCGAAATCGATCTTTGTCGAGGGGTTGAAGGGGTTGGGGTAATTGGCCGAAAGTGAATACATGGTCGGAATACCCGGACCGGCCGCTTTTACCTCGAGGGTGTACTCGAGGTCCTTGTTGTCCGAATCACGGACTTCGATCATAAGATCGCCGAAGTCGAATTCACCTGTCAGTTTGACCCGTATCAACTCACCCCGGCCTGTGATGCCGGCGCCATTCCCGAGGAGAGCAAGGCCCGCGTCCAGACCGGTGCGGGAGCCATTCCCCAGGAAGTATGGGCTTTCCTGCTGTCCGAGCAGGCTGCCCGCGGTGAGGGACAGGACGGCATTCCGCGGCAGCTCGGCCTGCAGGTTCACACCCTTGAGGTTCGCGCACGGTTCGGTCAATACCAATGACCAGGTCGATTCATCGACCCACTCCCAGGAGAATCTGGCAATCATGCTGCCTTCCGTGGGCAGGATCTTGGTCTCCCCCACGTCCCAGTTGACGGAAAAGATCATCAGGTCTTCGAAATCGATGTGGATGTCGGTCAGCGGGATTCCAGTACCGCTCCAGTCATCGGTCGGCCCCACATCGCAGAAGGGGCTGAAACCCTCCTCGCCGCCAGACAGACCGTAAGTCAAGGAAAGGGAATTGATATCCCCTCCCACATTGACCAGGCCGTCTTCATTAATGTCACCCAGCCAGTAGTTCGTCGCACGGGTACTGGCCACCGATGGCAGGCTGAAGTTGCCACCGGTGTCCTCGGCGAAAACCTCGTAGTAATAAACTCCGCGTGGCAGAACGCCGCTGCCCGGATCGTCGGTGAAGGAATTTTGCGTCGCTGGGACGGTGCCCGCCAAGGCCCACTCCGCAGAGCTTTCCGCCGCCGCCAGATCGGCCGGCCGACCGGGAGTCGTGTTGCCGGCAACATCGTCATACTCGGGGTAGACAGTGAGGTTGTCCCCGTCGTGCCACAGACCGCGATACACGTGGAAGGTGGCGAGGTCGGTGTCCCCCGACGGGGTCCAGGAAACCGTGACAATTTCATGCCCCGGTTCCGAGTTCAGGTCGGTCACCGGACCCGGTGCCACGCCGTCGCCGGTCACGGTGACCAGCAGGGTTTCCTCATCTGACAGGGGCGGTGTGCCGTCATCGGTGACCCTTACCGTCAGGGGGTACTCACCGGGAGCCTGCCCGGCGCTCGGAGTCCACGAAAAGACACCTGTGACGGCATCAATTCCCGCCCCGGCCGGGACAGTACCTTCGAGACTGAAGGCAAGAGTATTGGCAGGATTCGGCAGTGCGCCGCCAATGGGGTTTCCTGTCCCTCCATTGTATAATGAGGAGATTTCTTCCAGGCTCAGCGCCCGACCCCAGATCGCCACGTCATCCATGAAACCACCATAGTAGTTCGTATTCGGAGTCTTGAGGCCAAGGTACTCCGGCGTGAACTTCTCCGTGGTGGTGGCGCTCGTCACGAGCACCCCGTTGCGGTACACCGAGACGGTCGTTCCGCTACGTACCAGGGTGAATAGCTGCCAGTTGCCATTCACGAAATCCGGTTCGGAAGTCATCTCCGTGGTCACGTTGTCCCACTTGGTCCGAACACCGTCGGTTTCGAGCCTGATCCAATCGAGATTGTCTCCATCCCCGAAGATGATCGCCGAACTGGTGGTCAAAGCGTCGATGTTTGTCGGGTAGACCCAGGCGGACAATGTCAGATCAAGAGCCAACGGCGTATCACCAAAGTCCAGGTAATCGTCCACGCCGTCGAAATGCAGAGCGCCGCCGCCCAGGACGAATTCTCCCGGAGTGGTCGTGATATTGGCCCCGGACATGGGAACACCGTCGTGCTGGCCCGTACTGCTGGTGTAATCCGCATCGAAAGCCCAGTGGGCGACCAAGCCGTCAGTCAGCCCGAGAAGCTGATCATTGTCGTTTGCCACGGCGGTGAAAGTCAGTTCGGTGTCCATGACCGCGACCTGATCCCCAATCGGCTCCAGAACAGGCGCGGTGTTCACTTCGGTCACCGTTACAATGAAAGATTCCTCACTCACCAGGGATGGGACGCCATCGTCCATGACCTTGATCAGAACCGGATAGATGCCGGGACCCTGAGTCTCCGAAGGTGTCCAGGTGAACATTCCGGACATGGAATCGATCGCCATCCCCGTGATCGACCCCTCGCCCAGGCTGTAGCTGATTGAATTGGAGGGAATGTCGGGATCGGCGGCCAGAACCATGACGCTGAGAAGCTCTTCCTCATTGGCTGCCAGATCGGCAATCGCTTCGATTACAGGTGCCTTGTTCACTTCATTGACAGTAACGCCGAATTCCTCGGTGTCGAACAATTCGGGACTTACCAGGTCCGTGGCCTTGACTGTGATCAGGTATTGATCCGGACCCTGGCTTTCGTCCGGCGTCCAGATGAACAATCCGGATATAGGGTTAATGGAGGCACCAGAGGGAGGTGTGCCTTCCAGTGAGAAAGCCACAGAGTTGTTGGTGGAAGCCAGAACTTCGGTCCCGTCTCCATCGTTGTAGAGCAACCCGATTTCTTCAGTGCTCAAGGCCCGGCCCCAGATGGCCAGGTCATCCATGGTTCCCTGGTAGTAATTGCTTCCCGATGTCTTGCATCCGATCAATTCAGGAGTGAAGGGATGAGTGTGAGTAAAGGAAGCCACAGCGACGTTGTTCCGGTACACGGTGACCAGGCTTCCGCTGCGTGTCAGGACGAAGTGCTGCCAGCTGCCATTGGTGAAATCCGGGTCGGTGGCATAGTAGGCGGTGGTTCCGTCCCATTTGGCGGTCACGCCCTCGATCTGAAGCCGGAGCCAGTCCAGATTGGCGGTGTCGCCGAGCAGAACCCCGTTGGCTTCACCCGCGCTACCGCTTTGAATGGCTTCCGGAAAGATCCAGAGGGAAATACTCATATCGCCCGACAAGGGAATGTCCGTCACGTTCAGATAGTCTCCCACGCCATCCAGATACAGAGCGCCTCCACCCAGCTTCATCCCTGTTGTGATGATGCCTGCGTCTCCAACGGCAGTGCCGTCATATCCGCCGGACAAATCTGAGAAATCCGAATTGAAAGGCCAATAAGCAACGAGCCCATCGCTGATGTCCGGTCCGGAGCTACCGACCAGGTTCACGATGAAGGAGAGAATGTCTTCCTCGTCCGTTACCTTGTCGTCGATCGCAACGATCATCGGCGGGATCGGTCCCCCGTCTTCGACAGTCACAGTGATGGTCTCTTCATCGAAATAGGACGGTACGCCATCATCGATGACCCGAACCGTGAAAGTGTATTCCCCTGGGGTTTGTGACTGATTCGGATACCAGCTGAAAACACCGGTAGCAGGATTGATACTCGCGCCGCCAGGAACGGTCCCCTCGAGACTGAAGGTCAGGGTGTTCACCGGAATCCCTTCCGTATCACCCACGGGCATCCCGTCACCACCGTTGAAGACAAGATCCCGCTCCAGGCCGGAAAGCGCCCGGTTCCAAAGAGCCAGGTCATCCATGGTCCCCTGGTAGTAATTGCCTCCGGATGTCTTGCATCCGATCAACTCGGGGGTGAAGGGAGCGGTTTGAGTAAAGGAAGTAACAACAACATTATCCCGATAAACGGTGACCGTACTTCCGGTGCGCACCAGCATGAAGTGCTGCCAGTTGCCATTGGTGAAATCCGGGTCGGTGGTCTGATAGGCCGTGGTCCCGTCCCATTTGGCGGTCACGCCCTCGAGCTGCAACCGAAGCCAGTCCAGGTTTGCGGTGTCGCCGAGAAGAACCCCGTTCGCCCCGCCCGCTGTACTGCTTTGAATGGCTTCCGGAAGGATCCAGATGGAAATGCTCATGTCGCCCGTCAAGGGGATGTCGTTCACGTTCAGATAATCTCCCACACCGTCCAGATACAGGGCGCCGGCGCCCAGCTTCATACCTGTCGTGATGATCGTGGCGTCCCCGACACCCGTGCCGTTGTGACCTCCGGAAAAATCGGAGAAATCCGTATCGAAGGACCAATAGGAAACCAGATCTTCCCAGAGTCCGGGTGCGACGTCAGGATCGTTGGCCGTCGCGGTGAAACTCAATTCCGTTCCACCGACCACGACCTGGTTCCCGACGAGGTCAAGGACAGGAGGCTGGTTCAATTCGTTCACGGTGATGTGAATGGTCTCTTCATCCGAGAGTGAGGGGATGCCGTTGTCGTCAACCCGGACCACGAGGTTGAAATCCAGGGGACCCTGTTCCTCGGTGGGTGTCCAGGTGAAAACCCCGGTCACCGGGTCGATGCTTGCGCCCGTCGGAACACTTCCGCCAAGGCTGAAGATGAGATCGTCCGCGGGGACATCCGGATCAACAGCGCTTGCGGTAAAAGTCAGCAGCGAACCTTCGTCCACAAACTGATCACCGATCACCGCGAGCACCGGAGCCAGATTGGTCGTGCCTTCCTCGATGAGGATGGTCTCGTAGATCTGGCCGTCTCTTTCGGCACCGTTCTCGTCATTGTCAACCATGCCATCCGCAATGTAGATCGCCATCTCGGCCAGGCTGCCACTGGCTGGAGAAACCGGGGCGTAACACAAGCCCTGGGGAGCGACCGTGACCGGCGAGAGCGATCCCAATCCCTGTCTCGACTGATAGATCCCGGTAATGCTGTATTCATAGATCGCATTGTTGGGATCCGAGCTGATCCATAGATTTCCACTGTCGACATCGAAACAAACGCCTTCCGGATCGCTGGGAACGTTGGCGATGTCATTGAGCGCCACCAGGTCGTACACATGCTCCAGCACGAAAGCCGGTATTGTGGCTGCCTCGTCGAAGCTGTAGACCACCAGCAGTTTCCCCACACCATCCACCACGTAGATGAGCCCGTTGGCCGGATCCGAGGTCAAGCCTTCCGGATCACCGGCGGACGCCGTGTTCAAGGTGCTGACTTCCGCGTCCATGGTGAATCCTTCGGTGTCGCTGTAGCTGTAGCGATAGACCTTCCGGGTATCGTCGTTGGACATATAGAAAAAGCCGTCGAATTCGTTGTAGGTGATCCCCGTTGGCTCGTTATTGCCTTCGGTCGTCGTATCGTAAATCCTAAAAAGAGTATCCCCGGTCATGGAGACCTCGAAAATATTCCCCCCCACTTCGGCAAAGACCGTGGGAAGTTCGTTGATCTCCGAGTCGGCGATAAAAAGGTGACCGGAGGGCGCGTGGTAGGAGATCCCAGCCGGATCAATGCTCGGGATCAACAGAGGCGTGCCGGTCCCGTCGTATCCGGTATCGAAATGATTGGTTTGAATGATTTCGATGGCCTGCGTTCCCGCCCCACAGACAGTGGCAATCAACATGGACAGGGCAACCAGCCCCACCAGGATTACCCTTGGCTTCAGATTATTTCTTCGAGTTGAATCTGAAATGATCGGAAATAACACGTCGGCACCCCCCGGAATTCGAATACAAATCTACAGACATATAGGACACATAACCGGCCAGTCCTGACGTTTTAAGCCGGCACCCCGCCCAAATCAAAAAAAACCCAAAATGTTCATCCATGAAATCAGTTCGGGCAGGTGACAATAGAATATCACAAATCATCTTATTAAATCAACCTAATAGTGTTTACTATTACTCTCAGGTGGTGTGGTGTTTTGGCGGCAATGTTTTTGGTAACAGTAAGTGCTGTAGAGGAATCCCTGGGCAAAGTGAGAGGACATATGGCCTTATTTGATTAAAATCATTCTCTT
Organism: Candidatus Krumholzibacteriia bacterium; assembly: GCA_023270185.1. Lineage (GTDB taxonomy): Bacteria > Krumholzibacteriota > Krumholzibacteriia > LZORAL124-64-63 > LZORAL124-64-63 > JAGLCY01. Next base: position 7,176 of record JAGLCY010000158.1, read on the forward strand.
CGTCTCGGAATTGCTTCCTGATTCGAGGCGGTAGAAGTAAACCCCAGCCGATACCGACCGGCCAGATCATAAACGGGCGAGGAAATCATAATATCAGATTTGTCTAACCGCCTCAACCACAACACATTTGAAGGATACACCCAAACTGAAATCAAAGCCCCTACGGATCCTACTTCGATCTCACGGACATTGCCGATAGGCAACACTCCGATTGCACCCGGGACCGGGCACAGCTATGGTGACGACATGAACCACTCTTGTCGCATGGTTCGGGGGATCATAACGCGCGCCGCCGTGGTGATGTTCGCCTTGCCGGCTCTGGCCAGCGCTCAGCAGACCGGGACCGTACTCGGTTCCGACACCATCACCCAACTTCAGTCCCTGCTGATGGAACGACTTGGATTCCTGGTCCTGGGCGCGGCTTTCCTGGCCATCGGTCTTGCCGTCCTCATGCTGGTCGCAACCCGCTATGAGTTCCACGACGGGGTCATTCTTCTCTTCGGGATCATGTCCCTGTTGTGGGGCCTCCGGTTCGTCAGCCGGGCTCCGGTCATCCCTCTGATGATCGGCGGTGAACCGGACACCTGGGCCTTGTTCACGCGGGGCCTGACCTATTTCAGCGCGCCGCCCGCCTTCGCCTTCGTCTGGCGCCTGTTCGGTCGGGGTTGGAAATCATCGGTCCAGACCCTCACCTGGGTCAGCACAGCCTTCGCCGTGATCGCGATCCTGATCCTGGTGGTCGACCATGATCCCGATCGGCTCATTCGCGTCTTCAACATCATGATCCTGGCCGGGACCGTCGTCATCGTAACCAGCCTCCTGCAGCCGGATTCCCGGAAGCATCCCGAACTGAAGAAGCTGGTCATCGGCGGCTTGTGCAGCCTGGTGTTCATTGTCCTGGAAAATCTCAGCAGCCTGGACCTGGTCCGCATTCCCTTTGACGTGGAATGGATCGGGGTCATCATCCTCTACGGAACCCTGGGATACATGGCGGTCGGCCATTTCATCGGTGTCGAACGCCGGCTCACGGCCCTGCAGCAGGAATTGGAAACCGCCCGCCAGATCCAGTTCTCCATCCTTCCCCGCGATCCACCTGCGGCCACAAGCCTGGCCATCGCGACCCGGTACCTCCCCATGACCGAGGTGGCCGGGGATTTCTTCGACTTCGCCAAGGTCGACACTGAACGGTGTGGATTCCTGATCGCGGACGTGTCCGGCCACGGAGTGCCCGCCGCCCTGGTCGCGGCCATGGTCAAGGTGGCATTCCAGGCACAGGCGTGCCACCGGGAAACCCCGGAGCAGGTTCTGACCGGAATGAACGAGATGCTCAGTCATCGCCTGGAAAGACAGTTCGTCACCGCAGGGTATGCCTTCATCGACACCACCGCCGGGAAGTTGCGATACGCGGGAGCTGGACACCCTCCTTTGTACATCCTGTCGAGCGGGGGCGAGGTCCAGGAGTTATTCGCGAAGGGGCTCATGCTGGGACCGTTCCCAGAAGCTGAGTACTCCGGAGCGGAGCAGAAACTGGCACCGGGCGACCGGATCCTGATGTACACCGACGGGATTGTCGAGACGTTCAACCAGCAGGACGAGGAATTCGGCGAGGAGCGTCTGAAAAACCTGCTGTGCACGGGAACCGAACTTTCCGCCGAAGAGATGGCGGACCGGTTGCTGCTGGAAACCAAGACCTGGGCGGGGATCGGAGAGGGCGATTCCCTCGAGGACGATCTCACCCTGATCGTTATCGATGTTTTACCTGGAAAGGATAATCATGCTTAAGGAAATCCACGGCCATATCGTGAACGAGCTGCAGCAGAACGCAAAAACCGACACCATTTTCGTGGTTGCGGCGGTAATATTCAATCTCGTGGTCCTGGGCATCAACTGGGGCGTGGCACACGAGGCTTCCAGCGGCCAAAACACGGGCCAGAACGACTTCATCCTGGGTCTGCTCATCTTCGGGACCGTACTCATCAATATCTTTGCCACCCGGGCCCTGATCGCCGGTCGGTCATCGCGCGAGAAACTGCTTCTGGGCCTGAAGCAGATGTATGAGGACAACGACGTCGCAAAGTACTACGACGACGACCTGCTCGGCACCTACCAGGCCCGCTACACGTTGTTCACCCTGGTGCTGGCGGTGCTGGCCGCGATCGCGATCGTAGTGCCGTTGATCGCCAGGAGTATGAATTGACCAGGCACCGCTGAAGACAATCAAAACTGGAGATGAATGTGAAGCACTTCGCACTTTTTTGCGTATTGGCCCTGCCTTTTCTGGTTGGCTGTCGATCTGGCCCCGAGGACAGGCCCCTGAACGATTCGATCCACTCATTCTACTATGGTTGGTATGCGAATGTTGAAACGGATGG
>JAGLCY010000159.1 GCA_023270185.1 Candidatus Krumholzibacteriia bacterium
TGTACACCGATGATCACCCCCAGTATCGCCAACCTATCCGTCGTTTGGGAGAGCTTATTAAGCATTCGGTGACCCCGGGTAAGCAGCACCGGGACAAGAATAACTCCATGTGGGAAGTCAACTTGTTTGATCGGTTTCTCCGTCACAGCAATGCCAATCACACTCGTGAGACCTTGGCATGGTCAAAACGTCGGCAGTCCAGCACCGATCGGATTACGATATTTTCAGTATGGAGGAATTATATGAACGGTCGACGTCAGAAGGATCGCAGGAGCCCGACGCCGGCGATGGAACGTGGGATGTTGGAGAGGAAGCTGACTGTTGAAGATGTGCTTTCGAACCGCATCTTTATTGGACATTTTGAGTTACCCGATAGCTGGAACCAGTACTACGGTCGGTTGGTTACGACACGGGCCCTAAGCCATAATCGGAGGCATACGTTGAAATACGCTGCTTGAACGGATACCTGGATGATGTGGCGGCAATTGGCACGAGGGAACGTAGAAACATTCTCCACGGCACAACCCTTTCTGTTGCCGTCCTTCGGTCGAAAAGTTAGGTTCTTCTCCGTTGGCTCGGTTATGAATCCCACGCGTCGACCTGCTGAAAGGACCTACATGCCACGCGCGCTTCTTTACACCATCGGTACTTTTTTCGGAACCGGTTTCGCGCCCATCGCCCCGGCCACGGTGGCTAGTTTCCTGTTCATGGTCCTCTGGTGGCTGGCCTGGACCTTTCTCGGGCCGATCGCCCTGTGGCTGACGGTCCTGCTCCTGGTCGTGGTGACCCTGATCGGGATTCCGATCGCGGGGCAATTGGAAAAAATCCACGGTGAAGATCCTTCACTGGTGGTCATCGACGAGGTGGCGGGCATGTTGGTCACTTATCTGGGCCTGAGCGCGGGGCTGACGGGCTGGATCCTGGGGTTCTTCTGGTTCCGCTTCTTCGACATCTTCAAGCCCCTGGGCGTGCGCAAGCTGGAAAAACTCGGCGGCGGCGGCGGAGTCGGGATCATGGCCGACGATATCGGCGCGGGCATCTTGGCCTGCCTGGCGACCCACGGTACGATTCTGCTTTTGGCCAGAATGGGGATGTGACCATGCCGGCCAAGGTAGTTGGTGGCGCGGTCAGGATCATTGCTGTCGGGGACGAATTGCTCGAGGGGCGGACGGCCGACACAAACAGCCGGTGGATCCAGCAGGCCCTCGGCAGTCATTCGGTGCAGGTTTCCCTGATCCAGGTTGTGCCAGACCGGCAGGAGGATATCTCCCTGGCCCTGGATCGGACCGAGGCGGGCGATCTGGTTTTCGTGACCGGTGGGTTGGGATCCACACCCGACGATATGACACGCGACGTGGTAGCCGGGTGGGCGCAAGTGGAACTGATCGAGGATCCCTCGGTCAAACGCCAACTCAAGGAGCGTTGGGAGAAACGCGGCATCAAATCTTCGCCCGGGGCGGTTCGCCAATCCCTGGTTCCCCGGGGCATGACCCCCCTGACCAACCCCGTGGGATCCGCGCCCGGACTCGTCGGTCGCCTGCGTGACCGGATGCTGGTCCTGCTGCCGGGTGTTCCCCAGGAATTGCAGGGTTTGTTGCTCCCCGCAGTACGGTGGCTGGAGGGAAACGGTGCGCTTCCGAAGCCTCGCCGGACAATGCTGTGGCGGACGGCCCAGGCATCCGAACTGTCTCTGGTGAGGAGTTGCTCGGGTATCCGGGGAAATTTTCCGACCCTCGACTGGTCCTGGTGGTTGACGGATTGGGGCGTGGATGTCCGCCTGGTGGCGGGGGCCGGGAAGGCCGGGGGAGGGGACCTCGCGGCCGCAGGGGAAATGGTTGATGAAATTCTCGGCCGGCTGGTCTACAGCCGCCGGATGGAAACTCTTCCGCAAGTCGTGCAGAGGTTGATGCTGGATCGGAACCTGACGTTGGGGGTCGCCGAATCATGCACAGCCGGCTTGATCGGGGGCAGTCTGACGGAACAGCCCGGGTCATCCGGATTTTTCCGGGGTGGAATCCTGGCTTACGCCGACCGGGTCAAGACGGCCCAGCTTGGTGTTCCGGCCGAACTTTTGGTGGACTCCGGCGCGGTCAGCGAGGAAACGGTGATGGCCATGGCGGACGGTTGCCGCAAGCGGATCGGTACCGATTACGCGGTGGCCGTCAGTGGAATCTCGGGTCCGGACGGTGGCTCACCGGACAAGCCGGTGGGAACGACCTGGGTTGCCATTGCTACACCGTCGACTGTCTTCGCCCGCAGATACCGCTTTCCCGCCGACCGCCAGCGCAACCGGTTGTTGACCGTGGCCGCGGCCGTGGATTCCCTGCGCCGGGTCCTTGAATTCGGTGATGAACAACCGCCCTGGCAACCATCCGATTCCTGGTGCCGACCGTCATGAGAGTGTTTCTGGCCGTCTCCTGCGGGGAACAGTTGACCGCCGCGGTGACCACCGCGCTGGACAACTTGCGCGCTGGCCCGGTGGACAGCCTGCCGGTTCGGTGGACCCGACCTGAGACCTGGCATTTAACCCTGCAGTTCCTTGGTGATTGGCCGGCAGACCGGCTGGCGGGGCTTCAAACGGCCCTTGAAGCCGCGAGTGACCAGTCGGCTTTTTCACTCACACCGGGCCGGCTCGGGGGCTTTCCCGACCTGAAATCCCCGCGGGTCCTGTTCCTGCATATGGATGATGACGGCCAAGCGGCCCGCCTGGCGGGTAGCGTCCGGACCATCGTCAACAAAACGTGGCGGGAAGGGCCTCAGGACAATCGCGCCTTCCGCGCTCATCTGACGTTGGCACGGATCCGCGCGAAGCTATCGCGATCTGACTTCAATTTACTGCAGAAATTGAAGTTGGACGGTTTGCCTGATGTGGCCGTCGAAGGGTTCAGCCTGGTGGCCAGCGAACTTCGGCCCGAGGGTCCCCGGTATACGGAGTTGGCTTTTTTCGGGCTGCGAAAATAAGGCGAAAAACCTGTTGCATGGTGGGTCCACCCCGTGCTATCTTGACCTTCAAATCAATTAAACATGTCCGGACGGAACCGGGTACTGAGGTTTCGGGCGGGCCATCCGGGAGATGACAGGAATGGCTCTGAACAAAACAAGCTCCAAGAAATCCAACGAAAAGAAACCAGGTAAAACCACTGGCAAGTCCGGCGGAGGCGACGACCGGGCCAAAGCCCTCGAGTTGACCCGCGCCCAGATCGAAAAGCAGTTCGGCAAGGGTTCGATCATGCTCTTGGGCGATTCGCATATCTACGACAATTTCGACGCCATCTCCACCGGGAGCCTGGCGTTGGACATCGCACTGGGTATCGGTGGGCTGCCCAAGGGGCGGGTCGTCGAAATCTACGGCCCCGAGGGCAGCGGCAAGACCACCGTGGCCCTTTCGGTCATCGCCAATTGCCAGAAGGACGGCGGGACCGCGGCCTTCATCGACGCCGAACACGCCATGGACCCCATCTACGCCCGCAAGCTGGGCGTGGACATCGACAACCTGCTGGTCAGCCAGCCGGACACGGGGGAGCAGGCCCTGGAGATCACCGAGATGCTGGTGCGTTCCGGCGCCGTGGACATCCTGGTGATCGACTCGGTGGCTGCCCTGGTGCCGCGGGCCGAGATCGAGGGTGAGATGGGTGACCATCACGTGGGGCTGCAGGCCCGGCTCATGTCCCAGGCCCTGCGCAAGCTGACCGGCGCCATCGCCAAGACCAACACCCTGGTCATGTTCACCAACCAGATCCGCATGAAGATCGGTGTGATGTTCGGCAACCCCGAAACCACCACCGGCGGCAATGCCCTGAAGTTCTACAGTTCGGTGCGGTTGGACATCCGGCGCATCGGCGCCATCACCCAGGGCGAAGAAGTGGTCGGCAACCAGGTACGGGTCAAGGTCGTCAAGAACAAGGTGGCACCGCCCTTCAAGAAGGCCGAGTTCGACATTCTGTACGGTGAAGGCATCAGCAAGGAAGGCGACCTGATCGATCTGGGGGTGACCGCCGATGTCATCCAGAAGTCCGGTGCCTGGTACAGTTTCGGCGAAGAGCGTCTGGGGCAGGGTCGGGAAAACGTCCGGATCTTCCTTAAGGAGAACAGGGATCTGTACGACACGATCAAGGATCTGGTCTTCAAACACTATGAAATAGGTGAAGCGGCAGCGGAATCAGAGTCTGAACAAGAATCTGATGTACCGGTTTCCGAAGCTCCCGCGGTGGAGACGGGCATCAAGGCCGCGGCCGCGAAGGCCGGGGGCCCGACGGCCGAGTCCGGTTCCCTCGGGGCCTGAGGTCCCGGGCATGATGCGCCGGTTCCCACGCAGGGACCCAGAATCCGGCCGCGCGGATGATCATAACGACCAGCCGGGTTTCCTCGTGAAGGAGGCCCGGCTGCTTGACGTTCGCCAGGAAAGCGGTTCGGTGTTCCTTGCACTGGACGATGGGGAAACGCTGGAGGTGGCGCCAGAATCCGTCCCCGCCGGTTTGCCGGAACCGGGGGAGATGATCCCGCCGGATCTGTTGGACGATCTCCGGTTGGCGGCTGAGCGCAAGAAGGTCGCCCGCCTCGTTTTCGCGATACTCGACCGACGCCTGCACCCGATTGCCAGGATCCGGGACAAAGTCCTCGAAAAGGGGTACAGTCCGGATGCGATCGATGCCGTCCTGGAACAAATGGCCTCACGAGGTCTTTATTCCGATCACCGCTATGCCGAGGCCTATTGCCGGGATTGTCTCGCGAGTCGGGCGGTGGGACGGCGTTACCTGGTGTCCAAGCTGCGGGGAAAAAGAGTGCCGGCCTCGATTGCGCTAGAGGTGGCCAACGAGATTCTGGATACGGAGACCGAGGAAGTCCTGGCCGACCGCGCGGCCGAAACCAGATGGAAACGAATCAGGAACACCGAGGACATAAAGGCCCTGGCCAAGGTTGTGCGGTTTCTGCAGGGCCGGGGCTTCGACGCGGGCACGGCCAACCGGGCCGCCCGTAGGATGAAGCCTCTGGAGACGACGCTTGATGGTGACTAATAATTCGGGCAGGCAATTTCCATGAAAATTCTCGTCACCGGCTCCGAGGGCATGTTGGGCCGGACGGTGATGCGCCGTTTGGCCGACGACCACGTTATGACCGGAGTTGATCTGGCGGATGGCGATCTGACCGATCCGCGGACCGTGAAGGATATCGTCGCGCGGACCGCTCCAGATTGGGTGGTCCACTGCGCGGCCTGGACCGATGTCGATGGCGCGGAGTCATCACCGGACCAGGCCATGGCAGCCAACGCCGGGGCCACCGAAAACCTGGCCAGCGAATGCGGTTTGAGCGGAGCGGGCCTGTGTTTCATCAGCACGGATTATGTGTTCGACGGGCGAGGTGATGGTTTTGCCGAGCAGGACAAACGCTGTCCCGTGAACCATTACGGTCTGACCAAGGCACGGGCCGAGGAGATCGTGGAGGCGATGCCGGGGCCCTGGCAGATCCTGCGCACCAGTTGGCTGTTCGGGGATGGGCGGGTGAATTTCGTCAAGACCATTCGATATCTTCTGGAGACTAAAGACAAATTGCGTGTGGTCGATGATCAGCGCGGCAGTCCGACATATGCCGAAGATCTGGCTGATATCATCGGATTCCTTGTTTCCGGACGGTTCCGTGGTATCTTCCACGGAACAAACGCGGGTTCCGCCTCCTGGTTCGAGCTGGCTCGTGAAATCGCGGTGGGATGCGGTGCGGATCCGGAGCGGATCGAACCGTGCCCGAGCAGCGAGTATCCGACAGCCGCGGTTCGGCCCGCATGTTCCATCCTGCACAGCAGCAACCTTGAAGAGGTGGGTTGTGCCGCCAGGCCGTCCTGGCGTGACGCGGTGCTCCGATATCTGCGCTTCCTGGATTCCGGTCAGGCCGTTCATCCCTGATCGAAACTTTTTTGAAACGGGCCGAAAGGACGCCACAGCCCATGTCTTCCTCCCGGGACACCTTCCAGCGGCAAGAAGCATCCCTCCTGTTCAGACAGGCGGTGGATGACCTGGTGGCTGTTCTTGGCCGTCTTGACGATGCCCACCTTGATTCCGTGACCGCCCTGGCCGCGGATATCCTCGTCGGGTGGCGGGCCGGTGGCAAATTGCTGGTGTGCGGCAACGGTGGCAGCGCGGCGGACAGCCAGCACATCGTCGCTGAACTGGTGGGCCGATTTCTCGCTGAACGGCCGGGATATCCCGCGATTGCCCTGACCTCCAATACCTCCACTTTGACCGCGGTGGGCAACGACTACGGTTTCGACCATATCTTCGCTCGTCAGGTCCAGGCTTTGGGCGGTCCCCATGACGTCCTGCTGGTCATATCCACTTCCGGCAATTCGGCCAACTGTGTGCTGGCCGTGGAAGAAGGCAGGCGACACGGAATGAAAGTCCACGGCTTTCTCGGCGGTGACGGCGGCCGGCTGCTGCCTTTGCTTGACGGCGCCCTGATCGCACCCAGCGCCCAAACACCGAAAATTCAGGAGATCCACATCACCATGGGGCATCTGCTTTGCATGATCCTCGAAAAATGGCAAGACAACCCGGCGTAATGGACATCTTCAAGGCTTTTCTTGTTAACCTCCGGCCACGTCAGTGGACCAAGAACCTCCTGCTTTTCGCCGGAGTCATCTTCGCCCAGAAGCTGGGGGAGTCCGCCTGTTTGACGAGGGCGTTCCTGGGGGCGGCCGTATTCTGCCTGGCCTCCGGCGCGGTTTATATCTACAACGATATGATCGACCGGGATCTGGACCGGCTTCATCCCTACAAGAAATTGAGGCCCATCCCTTCGGGTCGTCTGCCGTTGGTATGGGCGGTGCGGGGTTGTTTGGTCCTGATTGGATTTTGCCTTCTGAGCGGTTGGATGCTGGGAAGGGAATTCCTGGGCATGCTGGCCATATTCTTTCTGTGGAACTGGCTGTATACCCGATGGCTCAAACGGGTGCCGGTCCTGGACGTGATGGGCATCGGGATGAGTTTCGTGATTCGAGCCACGGCCGGTGTGATGGTGCTGCTGCCATCGTGTCCGGAGGTGGGGATTTCTTCCTGGTTGCTGCTGTGCACCTTTTTTCTGTCCCTGTTCCTGGGTTTCTGCAAACGCCGTGACGAACTGCTTCGCCTGGATACGAGCCAGGGAACGACCCGACCGGTGCTGCACGACTATTCCGAACCAATGCTGAACGCCCTGATCGGCGGTAGTTTTGCCCTGACGACCATGATGTACGCCCTCTACACGATCTGGCCGGCCACCGTCGAACATTTCGGTACGCAGAATCTCATCTATACTCTACCTTTTGTCCTGATCGGCATGGGGCGTTATCTGTATCTCGTGTTTCTCGAGGACATGGGGGGCAAACCCCATGAGATTCTCCTGAACGACGCCTTTATCCAGGTCATCGTCGTGAGTTGGGTCGGCGTGGCCATCAAGATCATCGGCATCTGAATTGAAACCCGGCCCCTGATGCCGGCTCCGTGGAGGATTTC
>JAGLCY010000016.1 GCA_023270185.1 Candidatus Krumholzibacteriia bacterium
GCGGGAGCCGGCTGTGTCCCGGCGATGTTCGAGCTGGGCGATGTCCACGTGCACCCTTCCCAACTCATCGTCCAGTTCGGACAACCGGCCACGACCGGTGATCAATTCCTCACGCAGGTCTTCACGCTGCCGTCGGTTGGCGGTGACCTTGTCCTGGGCTGTCCGCACCTGCTTTTCCAGCCGCTCGATTTCCTTGGTCATCTCGGCCAGCTTTTCCTTGCGGCCGATCAGTCCGCTGTCGGTGGATTTGCCCCGTCCGCCGCGAACGACTCCTTCGCTGCTGATCAGCAATCCGGTACGACTGACGCAGACCACCACCCCCGGACCCTTGTAGCTTTCGGCGGCCGCTGCCGCCTCCTTGTCCGTATCGTAAATGACCGTACGGGCCAGAAGATTCTTCAGTGCCGGGATCTCAGACCCGGGTCCGGTGATGACTTCCCGGGCGGGACGGCCGCCGGGCAAGTCGGGCAGGTCATCAGAATCGCCTCCGGCAAAACCGCCACCGCACAGGAAACTCGCCTGTCCGATTTCATCTTCGCGCAATTCACGCACCAGATCGACGGCCGTACTCCAGCCATCCACCACCACGGCATCCAGCGTTTCGGCCAGCAGTATTTCCAGGGCCGCCGTATCTTCGGCGGACACCTGCAACTGATCGGCAAGACCCCCGGTCACCCTGGCTTCGCCGCCATGGCGTTTGAGGATTTCCCTGGGACCCTGACCGTAGCCCTCGTATTCGTTATGGAGTTTTTCCAGCAGATCGCTGGTGGACCTGGCGGCCTCCCGTCGACCAGCCAATGCGGCGACTTTGTCCTGAAGGTCGGTCGCGTCAACCTCGAGTTGGGTTTCACCCCGTTCCTTGCCCGCCAACTCCTCCAGCATACGAGACCTGCGAACAGAGATCTCTTCGCGGACGGAAGCCAGGTCCGCCAGGTTCGCCTCGGCTTCAGTGCCCTCCTTCAGGATTCGTTCCCGGTCCACCGCGAGGGTCTCCATGCGCTCCCGGCGGTTCTCCTGCTTGACCTGAAGTTCCCGCAGATGGCTGCGACTGGTGGCGTCACTTTCAATGTATTCGAGGTTGCGGTGGGTGGCATCATCCAGGGCCGCGCGATCACGACCCAGACGATCATCCATGATCTGCAGGGATTCGGATTTTTCGGCCAGCAGCAGACCCGAGGTTTCGAGTTCATCACCGATGGTCGTCAGATGTTCGGTCAATCGACCGATCTGCCCCTCGATCTCCTTCTGCCTGACTTCGGCCTCCTGGATATTGAGGGAATTGTCGTCGATGCGACGCTGGTGTTCCTCGATGCGGTGTTCCATCACCAGGACCTGGCGTTCTGTCTCCTGCAATTCCTCCTCGAATGCCTGAAGAGCTTCTTCGAGTTGGCGGCGTTCAGCCTCGCGCTCATCGATGGTCGGACGGGCCGCTTCGATCCTGGCCTGGAGCTCCGCCAGTTCACCCACACCCGCTTCGGCCTGGGTACGGAATTCCTCCAGATGCTCGCGGGCTTCGGTCTCTTCCCTGTCCATCAGGCTGTGCCGACGGTTGGCCACCAGCAAATCGAGACTGCGAATCTCCTTGAACAGTGTCTGGTGGCGCCGGGCCTTGCCCACCTGGCGTTGGAGTGACCGGACTTCGCGACCGATTTCCTCGATGATGTCGTACAGACGCAACAAATCGTTCTGGGTGCGGTCGAGTTTCCGCTGGGTCTCCTTGCGACGGGCCTTGTACTTGGTGATGCCCGACCCCTCCTCCAGCAAATGACGCAGCTCTTTGTTGTTTTCGTTCAGGATCAGCTTGATCATCGATTCCTCGATGATCGAATAGGACGTGTTGTTCACCCCGCTGTCGAAAAACAGGTCCCGCAGGTCCTTGAGCCGACAAAGAGACCCGTTGAGGAAATAATCACTGCCGCCGTCACGGGTGGCCTTGCGTTTGATGGCCACCTCGTTGAAATCGATGGGCAACCCACGGTCCTCGTTCTCGAAAATCAGGGTCACCTCGGCCATGCCCACGGGCCTGCGCTTGGTCGTGCCCTTGAAGATCACATCGTCCATCTTGCCGCCGCGAAGCTGCTTGGCCGACTGTTCACCCAGCACCCACCTCACCGCATCCACGACGTTGGACTTGCCGCAACCGTTGGGGCCCAGGATGGCGGTGATCCCTTCGTCGAAATCCAGCCGAGTACGATCGACGAAGGACTTGAATCCCTGCATTTCAATGGATTTCAGTTTCACAAAAAACCTTTCCGCTTCAATCTGATGTGTTCAAAGCTGTCTTATTCCGGTGCGGAAGTCTCAAATCGTTCAGGCTTCGCCCAGTCTTCCCCCAACTTTTCCAGCAGGGCCGGCATGGCCTGCCTGGCTTCGGACCTGGAAGCAAAGCTACCCAGATAAATCCGGAACCAGCGTCCCTTCTCGCCCAGATCAAAAATCTTGACCTCACTTCGAAAACCCCGCCGGTCCAATTCCTTGACCTCTCTGGCGGTTCCGGGACTGTCAGCCAGCGAATAAACGTGGATAGCCCACCCCTTGGCGCCGACCGGTTCGAGGTAGGGGTTCATATCGAACTCCACCTGCCGGACTACTTCCTCGGTCACAACCTCAACAGGCGGAACCGAATCCGGAACGGCTTCGACCACCTGTTCGGTTACCGAATCGGTCACCGCTATTGCCACCAGGGTGTCGCCCCGGTCCAGGCCGGAAGCGGCCTGGGAATCGGCACCGACGGTCATGACCGGGATATCACCCGGTTCCGCCGGTTCGGTGGAAATCACTTCATTCCCCGACACGGGAGATTCGGTTTCGGTCGCGACATTGATCTGTTCGAAATGCCCTTCCGAAGGCACCCTGACGAACTTGAAATAATAGATGGAGGCGACCGCGATCAAGGCCAGCGCCACCAGGGCACCAAACCAGAACACACGCGATGTCTCCCTGACCGGAATGGG